>JANOAZ010000294.1:0-7842 GCA_031411395.1 Chthoniobacteraceae bacterium | reverse complement strand
GGGAGCGTGGGGAGTGCGATGGCTCCGCACCGCCGCTGCCCGCGAAAGTCAGAGGTTCTTCGCAAGCTCAGAATGACAGATCAAGAAGATGCCGGGCGCCGGGAGGATCCCAGGGACTTGATGAGGCGGCTCGCGGGCACTACGGGTTGGCCGCACTTCATGACTCCCTCAGAAACTTCCACAGCCGCGGCCCGCCTCTGCGCCGGGTGCGGGCTGTGTTGCAACGGGGTCATGTTTCACACCGTACGTATGCAACCGGGCGATTCGGCGAAGGACCTGGCGGCACTCGGGTTGAAGCTGAAACGCAAGAAGGGCGAGAACTACATCCTTCAACCCTGTCCCCAATATCAGTGTTCCCAGTGCTCGATCTACGCGGCGCGACCGGAGCGCTGCCGGCTCTTCGAGTGCCGCCAGTTGCAGCGCGTCGCGAGGAACGAGATCACGGAAGCAACCGCGCAAATGAAAATCCAGGATGCGAAACGACGGGTGGCGCAGTTGGAGGAGTTGTTGCAGCGATCGGGTCGCACGGACGCGAGACGGCCGCTCGCGAAGCGGTATGAAAAAATCATGGCCGAACCGCTCGATCCATCGTCGGATCACGAATCCCTCGCCCTCCGAAACCAGCTCACGCTGGCGATGCAGGAACTGGAAGCCTTGCTGGATCAGGAGTTCCGGCCTGTCAAAATGGCGTGAGAGGACGAACCGAAATCGGTGGATCGAATTGACCGCGGATTACGCGGATTCGGTTTCAGGAAATCCGCGTTAATCCGCGTAATCCGCGGCCTCATTCGTCTCACATGACCGTTCCTACTCGAGCTGGCGAAGGAAGAACTCCTGGAGCAAGCCGTAGAAATGAATCTGGAAGAGCGCGAACGCGCGCTCATTGCCTTCCGTGGGGATTTCGCGTTCGAGTTCTCCCTCGGCGAAATCATGCCGGGCCGCGAGGGCCAGACGCGCCTGGTTGAGCGCGTGAATCCACGCCTCGAGGTGTTTCACCGGCACTCGCAGCGTCCCCGAGGCTCCCTTTGCCTTGGCGGGGAAATTTTTCAGGTCTTCGCGGACCACCGAGACGGCGTCCATGAAGAGCTCACGCAATCCCGGCTCGACGAACTCGCGCCAGTCCGCGTCTGCTCCCGGTTCGCGGCCCTCGGTGAGGGTGGGAAATAATCGGGCGGTCGCCTCGTCGCTGCCGGTGGGATCGGCGCTCGCCGGGATTCGGCGCAGCAGTTCGCCGATCAAGCCGTCGATTTCTTCGAGTGCGACCGTCTTCGCATCGAGGCGATGAATCTTCATGCGTGCGCTACCGGCATTTTTCCAAAGTCGTGAGCAGGAGGTGCCCTTGCAACTGCTGCACGTAACCCTCGGCGCGTTCGCGGGCGCCAGTCCAGACGATGCTCCGGCCCTTTTGATGCACTTCCATCATGTGGATCTCCGCCTTCTCTTTCGAGTAGCCAAACACCTTTTGAAAAATCCGGGTCACGTAGCTCATCAGGTTCACCGGATCATTGTGGACGATCACATTCCACGGGACATCGATCGCCTCTTTGGTGGACGTTTCGGTTTCAACAATCGGGCTCGGCATCGTGGCCTACTTTACCACAGGCGGCGCAAGCTTCGTACCTCCCGCGGCGGCGGGCGAAGCTGCGGGCACGCCGGACGCCGAAGATGACGCCGCCGCCGTCACCGCACCTTCGAGATTGGAAAGCCATTGATCGAGATTCGGGTGCAGCGGATTGGATTTCACCACGGCCACCATTTCTGCGATCGCCCGGTTCTTGAGTCCGAGCGCCATGATATCCTGCGCGCGCGACCAGAAAAGTTCGGGCCGGCGGATTTCGTTGAACTGCCGCTCTTCAAAATCCGTGCGCTTTTTCCCGCCGTTCTCGGATTCCCGCCGAATCACCCGCTCCCAATACTCGAGGATGCGTGGATCCTTCGTAACTCGGAATTCCGGCAGGATCAGCGCCTGGTGAATCCCCTCGAGGTCTCCGGGCGTCATCGGCCAGGTGTCGTCTGCGACATTCGGGGTGGCGGCCGTCCCGAGGAGTGCAGCCACCTTTTTCGCCGTCCGCTCGTTCTGCCCCGCGCCGCGCGGGAGCACCACGTCGAGGCCGAGATATTTTGCCAGCGGGGTGGCCGAGACCGGCGTGCGGAGGATGGAGTCGTGAACGCGTTTCACGGTGGCGTCCTCGTTGCCTTTCCCCTGCTTTGGTTTCCGATCCTTTTCCTTCTCCAGTTGTGCTTCGAAGTTTTCCATCGACTGACCGTCCGCCGCGAGCTGGTTCGTGTAGTCGATCACGTAAGGCAGCAAATCTTTCTTCTTCACGCCGGAATGAAATTGAAGCGTGTAATAGAGCCACATCATGTGCAGTCGAGCCGCCGTCTGGGCCTCCTTGCTGTTGAGCGCTTCGCCGTCGCCTTCCCGCCAGGTCCGCAGCTTGTCCGCGCCATCGCTGGCTCCGTCATACTGGATGTGCTTCACGGCTTCTTTCCACAGCGCGACCGCCTTCTCACCGCTGGCGCTGGCCCCTTTCACCATATCCAGCGCGTTCGTTTTGCGTTGTTTCAGCGAAGCTTCCTGCTGGAGCCGCAGTTTCTCCACCATGTCGAGCACCTGTCGCGAATCGATCGGCGGGCTATCGCGGAGTTCGGCCGCCGACCCGGAGCAGATGGTCATGACGAGCGCGACGGCGCTGGCCGCGAGTGAGCAATGGAGGGAACGCATGCGGAATTAACCGCCGGTAAGGCGCCGGAGGCAAGCCCGCATCACACGAGCCTGCACCACGTGCATCCGCCGGCGCGCGCGCGGTTCGAGGTCGTCAAAGCCATTCAAATGAAGGAGGCCGTGGACGATGTAGAGGGCGACTTCATGATTCACCGGCTGAACGTACTGGCGGGCGTAGCGCTGCGCCGTTTCCGCGCTGATCACGATGTCCCCGTGGTCGAACGTGATCACGTCGGTCGGCCCTTCGATGCCCAAGAATTCGACGTGCATCTTCGCGATGCGCCGATCCGAGACGATCGCCACGCTGATTTCCTCCACTGCCCGCAGGGCAAAGCGCTCGTCGCCGGAAAGCCGCATGCACTCGTCGAGAGCCAGGGGAGCGAAGCGGCGCAGCCAAGCGAGATCGAGCAGGATGCGGCGCTGGAGATTGCGGATGGTGATCAAGGGCAATGACCAATGGAAAATGACCAATGACCAATGGTCGGGCCGCTGTGCGGCATTTGGTCATTGGTCATTTCGCTACGCGGCCGAGATCGGCGGGTGGATCCCCGAGCGCGACGGCGCAGGCGTGTCGCGCTTTTCGGTCTTCTCGCCGGGATAGGAAACCCGGCTGTGCATCATGCTCTGGAGCGTGTGGCGGAAGCTTTCGCCGATCTCCTCCAATTCGCGCAGCGAGATGTCGCACTCCTTGAACTGCCCGTCGAGGATGCGCCGCTGGACCATGTCGGTGATGAGCTGGTCGATCTTCTGCGGCGTGACGCGCTCGAGGCTGCGCGAGGCGCTCTCGATGGAGTCCGCGAGGCTGATGATCGCGCACTCCTTGGTCTGCGGCCGCGGCCCGGGATAACGGAAGCTTTCCTCCCGCACCTCGGGAATGTCCTCCTCGCGGATGTTCATGATCTTCCCGCCCGCCCGCGCGTCCTCCTGCTGCTGGAGGGCGCGCTTGTAGAAATAGTAAACCGTGGAGGTGCCGTGGTGCTGCTGGATGACGTCGATGATTTCCTGGTTCAGCCCGTTCTTGAGCGCGAGATCCACGCCTTCCTTGACGTGTGCGATGATGATGAGCGCACTCATCGTCGGCGCCAGTTCGTCGTGCGGGTTGCGGTCGCGCCGCATGTTTTCGGTGAAGTACTCGGGCTTCACCAGTTTGCCGATGTCGTGGAAGTACGAACCCACGCGGCACATCGTGGCGTTCGCCCCGATCGCCTCGGCGGCGGCTTCCGCGAGATTCGCCACGACGAGGCTGTGGTGGTAGGTGCCGGGCGCCTCGATGGTCATGCGCTTGAGCAGTGGGTGATTGAGGTCGGCGAGTTCCAGCCACGAGATATTCGTGGTGATGCGGAAGAGCGACTCGAGCAGCGGGAGAATTCCACCGACGACGAACGCGGTTACGAACCCGCTGGCGACGGCGACGAGGCTTTGGTAACCGATCGTCTTCCACGGCGTCTGCGCGAGCGACTCCCATACGATGGGCCCGATCATGCCGAAGATGAGCGCCATCATCCACGAGGCCAGTCCCACGAAAACTCCCGCCCGAATCAAACGGCTGCGCCGCCGCACCTCGAGCGTGACGAAGACGCCGATGAATCCGCTGATCAGGCTCATGACGAGGAAAATGGCGCTGATTTCGCGATAGAGAATCGCACCCCAGAGGCTGACGAAAACCGCGGCATAGAGACCGTGATTTTTGCTCAGGAGGACGGAAAGCACGAGCGGCGCGAAGGCGTAGGGAATCGCGAGCTTCCAGAGCTGCATGCGATCGGCCTGATGGAGCAGCCCGGTCGCCGTCTGCCGATCCGCGGCGACGAGGAACATCTTCACGATCAAGAGGTGCAGCAGGCAGGTGCCGAAGATGAGGAGAAGCCGCGAATTCTTGGCAAAAGTCTTCGGATGATTGATCCAGAGCTGCGCCACCGCGGTGAGGAAAATGAGCAGGGCGATGAAGACATTCTGGGTCGGCTGCACCCGGAAGTCGGAATAAATCAGCGCTGAAAGGCCGACGAAGAAGCCGACGAAGATCGCAAATTTCGCCGCGAGGCCATGCTCCAGAGTTTCAACCAACTCGCTTTCCGTCCGGCGGCGGCGAACTTTGGACGAAGCGAGGCCTTTCTTGACGAGGCGCTGTCTTTCAAAAAAACCAAGCATGAAGCGAGCGGAGCGGGACAGTCGGGAGAAGGCGCGCGGAAATCAAGATTTGTTTCACCCCCTCCTGAGGTTCGCTCGATGAGGCGAAGGCGGCGGCACTCATCCGTTATCTGCTCGATCATGGCAACGACGGGATCGTGGTGGGCGGACGACCGGGGGAATCGCCGACGCTCTCGACGATGCTTGGGCTCTACCTCTTCACCGCCGAGATGAGTTCATTGACCTTGTCGATCACCGCCTGGAGTTGCGCCGCGTCGTAGCTGGGATCAGCAGTCATCGTGAGCACGCCAACCCCTTCCGGATTCCTTGCCGTGCCAGCGATCGCATTGTCGAGCTGCAGCGTCGTGACCTCGCCGGGAGGTCCCTGCTCCCCGGCTGGGCCTTGTGGCCCCGCGGGGCCCTGCGGTCCCGGCGGCCCGCCGCTCGGCCCCTGCGGGCCTTCCGGTCCCAGCGGGCCAGCTGGCCCTTGCGCGCCCTCATCCCCTTGGGGCCCAGCCGGCCCCGGTTCGCCCTGCGGTCCCGGAGGCCCTCCGCTCGGTCCTTGCGGCCCCTCTGGACCGGGGACGCCGGCGGGTCCCGCTTCGCCTTGCGGACCCTGCGGACCATCGCCGCCGCCCGGACCCGGAGGACCTTGCGGACCCTCCGAGCCCACCGGCCCGGCCGGTCCTTCCGGGCCGGGAATGCCTTCATCGATCAGCGCCTTGAGCGCGTTGAATTGAGCGCGCATCTGCGCCGCTACCATCAAGGAGTCGTCGAGCGGGAGAGTTGGGTTGAAAGGCATAGGTGCGGAAGACGGGAGACAGGAGACAGGAGTTAGGACTACTCGGGAGATGGGTTGTCGTGTGAAGATAACTCGATAACAAAGAACCGCCGCGGAGCGCGCCAACCTGCGGCCCCGCGGCGGCCTCTCAACTCTCAACACTCAACTATCAACTCAGCATCACATTACCGGCCGCAGCGCCGGCTCGCTCCACGGGCCCTGGCCGAGGCGATTCACGCCGGCCACGCGATACCAGCACTTTTGGCCGGGGATAGTGCCATTGCCTTCATACTTCGCCTCCGTGACCGTGCCCACATTGATCCAGCTCGAGTCCGTGATCGGCTCCGGGCTGCGCTGGAGCACGTAAGCATCCGAGTTCGTCTCCCGCTTCCACTTCACGTTCGAGTGGCCGGGCATGCCCGTAAAGCTCACCTCCACATTCTTCACCTGGCTCACCGGCGCCGGCGGCGTCGGCTCCCCGCGCACGTCAAAGCCCGCGCTGAGGATCTTCTCCGCCACCCCTTCGGTCGCGCTTTCCGTGACGCCGGCGAGGCCGTTGATCGCGACCACCCAAGCCTCTTCCGCGGCGTCGCGCGCCGCCATGAGCTGCTTGGCGAGTTGTTTGTTTGCTTCCACAGCAGCGCTCGTCGTATTGAATGCGGTCTGCGCGGCGCTGAAGGTCGCGAGCGCGGTCGTATTTCCGGGCACGTTCGGATTGTTCGTGCTCTTGGTAATGATGTCTTGTCCCTTCAGGAGCCTTTCCGGCACGGAGAGGCGTTGGATGTTAGCGGCAATGTTAGCCATAGGTTTGCGTTTTGTTACTGGTCCGGGCGGTGCCGCCCAGCGCAAACCAATGTCCCATCGACTCGATGGAGCATCCCAATTTGCGCCTTGGCTAAGCGTCGTCCCAGGCATTTGTTTTGTCTTTGTTTATTGTTGTTGAGAGTCGCGAGAAATCCCGCGTCTCCTATTTTTGACTAAGCCAGCATTGTGCCAATGAACGTTTGAAAATTTCCCCATCCGATGCACTCGGTACGAGGTCCGCCTCGCCGCTTGATCACCGCCCGACTGGGACCCTCTTCCCTCCCCTCGGCCGCTTTAGCTCTGGGGCTGAGGCAGTTTGCCACACGATTGTAGGGCAGGCGCTCCGCCTGGCCTGAGGAAGAGAAGGGGAGAAGGGGTCAGCTTTAGAATTCGGCACATTAGGGTAAGTGGGATTCGAGTTTCATCGTCCATGTTCTCGGCTTCGAAGATTGAGCCGCGTGGGTGAGGCGGCTTACATGACCCAAGTGCAAGGCCTCCGCAATCCAGCGACTCGGGACGGCGGTGCGCCGACGAATCAGCAAGGCGACGGCCAACTTGCGCTCATCGCCCTTCTTCAAGCCGCCGAGTTCTTCTTCAGCGCGCTGCCGCATCCGTCGCGCATAGTGTCGGCGTCCAGCGACATCATCCTCCAGCCCAAGTTCCCCGAGCACCTTCTGCGGCTCAAACCACGCGGGACGGGCAGCACGGGCGCAGTAGAGCGGGTAACTGCTCCAGCGATAGTCGAACAATCGGTCGCCCAAGCCGACCATCCTCGCCCGCACGGGATTGAGGTGAATGTAATCGCTGAGCGCACCCCAGTAACCCGCCGCCTCCACGACGACCGCTTTATAGCGACCTTGGAAGAGGTGCCCGGAGAGCCGGTGACGTCGGTTGAAACGAACCGTCCACGTGGTTTGGAACCAGCGCATCCCGGCGACCAGGTTCGGCTCCGGCGTCTCGAGCATAAAATGGTAGTGGTTGCCCATCAGGACAAACGCGTGCATCCGCCAGCCGGTCCGGGCGCACACTTCGCCTACCGTCGCCAGGAAGCGCCGGCGATCCTCGTCGTCCCGGAAGATCGGCTCCCGGCGGTCGCCCCGATCGAGGACGTGGTAAACCGCCCCCGGAAACTCGACGCGTGCTTTGCGGGCCATTCCGCGCTTCTAACCGACCCTCACCACCACCGCCACTACCGAATTCTAAAGCTGACCCCACCTGCGCATGCACGCCCGTCGCCCAGCCCATGACGAAAATGGAAGTCGCGTAGCCGCCGTAAAGCTTGGGGTCGGTGCCGGGCGGCAGCAGCGCTTTCATCGCCGAGCCGCGGGCGAGGAGGAAGAGCTGCTGATCGAGACAATCGAAGAGCCACGCGAGCGAGGCCATGGAGAAAACGAACCAGTGGTAAGGC
>JANOAZ010000293.1:0-14081 GCA_031411395.1 Chthoniobacteraceae bacterium | reverse complement strand
GATGTCGGTGGGCGCCGTCTTCGCCGCGATGAATACGATGTACGCCAGCGTGGGCGCGCGGACGCGGGAGATCGGGACGCTGCGGGTGCTCGGGTTCCGCCGCCGCTGGGTGCTGCTCGGCTTTGTGATCGAAGGTGCGCTGCTCGCCTTCATCGGCGGCCTGTTCGGGGTGGCCGTGGCGATGTTTTGGAATGGAAAGAGCGCCGGGACAATTAGCTTTGAGACGTTCAGCGAAACGGTCTTCCAGCTCCAAGTGACGCCTAGGCTGATCGTCGAGGGCCTCGTCTTCGCGGTCGTGGTCGGCATCGTCGGCAGCCTGCTCCCGGCCCTGCGCGCGGCGCGGCTGCCGGTGATCGCCGCCCTGAAATCGGTATGAACGCCGAGCAACTCCGCAGCATTCACATCGAGCCGCGCCAGCGCCGGCGTCAGCAGCGCTCGATGATCCTGATCTTCGCCACGGTCGCCGCGCTCGCGCTCACCGCCGGCTGGCTGGCGTGGCCGCGGGCGAGCGATGAGCGCCGCATTTTCAAAAATAAGGAGGGGGTGAAATCCGGCGCCGCAGCCATCGCCAGCGCGACGACCCCGGCCCCGGTGGCCGCGCCTGCCGCGCCGGCGCCGCGCGGCGATGTGGTGCTCACCACGAGCGGTTACATCGTCAATCGCGAGCGCATCGAGATCAGCCCGCGCATGATGGGGCTGGTCACGTGGATCGGGGTGAAGAAAGGCGACCTGGTAAAAAAGGACGAGATCCTCGTGAGGCTCGATGACGCGGAGCAGCGCGCGCGGCTCTTCGAGATGGAGGGGCAACTGCTCGGCGCGAAGGTGGCGCTGGAGCGGGCGAAAATCGCCTACCTGCGAGTGAAGCGCCTGCGCGCCTCAAACAATGAAACCGCCGAACGCGAAGACGAGACGCGGCTCGCGGTGCAGGCCGCCGAGGCAACCGAGCAGCAGGTCCAGGGCATGCGCGAACACGCGAAGGTGGCGCTCGACTGGACGGTGATCCGCTCGCCGATCGATGGCGTGGTGCTGGAAAAGCTCGCGGTCGCCGGCGCGCTCGTCACGCCACAGAGCTTTGGCGGCACGCGCGGCCCGAGCACTGCGCTGGTCTCGCTCGCCGACCCGCAGGATCTCCAGGTCGAGATCGACGTGAACGAATCCGACCTTCCAAAAATCCACGCCGGTCAGCGCTGCCGGATCACGCCCGAAGCCTTCCCCGACCACCGCTACGGCGGCTTCATCGCCGAGGTGGCGCCCGAAGCGAGCCGGCAAAAAGGGACGCTGCAAATCAAGGTGCAGATCGAGAAACCGGATCGTTTCCTCACACCCGAACTCAGCGCGAAGGTGGAGTTCTTGCGCGAGGATGCGCGCTAGTTGGAGGTTGAGCGGCCAGCGTCGCGTCCGCTAGCGTCCCAGCCGCGTTCCTTCTGCCGCTCTCATGACCAAGCCCGAAATCATCCGGCACCTGCTCGATCCCGGGATCGTGGCGATCATCCGCGCCGACTCCTCCGATCAACTCATGGCCGTAGCCGAGGCGCTGCTCGCCGGCGGGGTCACGGCGATGGAGGTGACGATGACCACGCCCGATGCGCTGAAGGTCATCGGCGAAGTGACAGCGCGGTTTGGCGACAAGGTGTTGATGGGCGTCGGCAGCGTGCTCGATCCCGAGACGTGCCGCGCGGCCATCCTCGCCGGCGCGCAGTTCGTGGTCACGCCGGTGACCAAGCCGGAGGTCATCCAGATGTGCAATCGCTACGGCAAGCCGATCGCGAGCGGCGCCTTCACGCCCACCGAGTGCCTGCTCGCGCATGAGTCCGGCGCGGATTTTGTGAAGCTCTTCCCCGCCGAACTCGCCGGCCCGAAATACATTCGCAACCTTCTCGCCCCGCTGCCGATGTTGCAGATCATCCCCACCGGTGGCGTCACGCCCGAGACCGCCGGGGATTTCCTCGACGCCGGCTGCGTCGCGCTCGGCGCGGGCTCGAGCCTCGTCTCCAAAGAAATCCTCGCCAGCCGCGACTGGCGACGGCTGAAGGGACGCGCGGAGGAGTTCGTGCAGGCGGTGAAGCAGGCGCGGAAGTAGTTCGCACCCGCGGCTTCCTCCGGGAGGAAGAAATGGCGTGAGAATCCCGCGCAAACCCCGCACAACTCTCCGCATGACTCCAGTGGAAAGCTACCTCGCGGACCTCTACGCCGTGCGCGGTGCGGGCACGGCGGAAACCTCCGGCTACCCCGCGCTGGCCAATCTGCTCAATGAAGTCGGCGGCGTGTTGAAGCCGAAGATCACCGCGATCATTCATCCGTCGAACAGCGGTTATTGCCGAAAGCGAAGCCGCCTTTTGGGAACTCGCCCGCCATCCGCGCGACCTCGCGCTGCTCGGCGAGCGCCTGACCGAATATCTCCGCCGCGTCCTGCTCCACGCCGCGAGCCTCGCCGCCCGCGAAGCCCGCGCCCGCGTCGAAGCCGCGCCGAGCAATGCTCTCGCGCCGATTAGCGAATCGCTCGGAGCCGCGCTCGGCATCCGTTTCGCGGGCGAGAAAGGCGAACACTTCTTCCGCTCCACGCTCATCCAGACGCTCTTCTACGGCGTCTTCTCCGCGTGGGTGCTGTGGAATGAAGGCAACCCCAAGCCGGGCGATCGCTTCCAGTGGCGCACGGCCGCCTACCACCTCGGCCTGCCCGTGCTGCGCACGCTCTTCCACCAACTCGCTGATCCGCAAAAGCTCCGCGACCTCGGCCTGGAGGAAGTGCTCGACTGGACGGAAGCCACCCTCGCCCGCGTCGAGCGCGCCGCCTTCTTTGCGCGCTTCGCCCTCGGCGAAGCCGTCCAATATTTCTACGAGCCCTTCCTCGCCGAGTTCGACCCGTCCAGGTCGGCACGGCCATCGCGCTGCTGGAGCGCTGGCCGGCGGGCGCAAACGTCCGTGGCGCGTCCGCAGTCACGGGGGAAGAGGGGAGCGCACGCGCCTCGCGTGCCGTTTCCGGCGCCCTCGCCGGGAACCTCGTCAGGGGCACCGGCGAAGCCGGCACTTCCACGGGGGAGATGGGCGCTGCGCGCGCGAGGCACGAGTCTTCGGCGAGGGCGCCAAAGACGGCACGCGAGGGCGCGTGCGCTCCCCTTTCCTCATCCGCGACCGACACGCTCCCACGCTCGGCAGTCTATTTCCGCCATTGGTGGGGCAAGGAGAAGCGCGCCGAGTTGCTCGCCTCGCTCGACAAGGAAACCAGCTACGAGCACCTCCGTCCTTCGCTCCCGCTCGGGCTGCCGTTTGTGCTGGTTGCCGTGCGAGTGGATTTTCACCTTTGGCCGCTACTGACGGAGCTTCTCGCAGTGTCTTTTCCCGGCGTGAAGACGAGTCGCGATGCGGCTGTGGTGGAGTTTGACCGCGAGACACTGGAGTTACGGTTGAGCCATTACCTCGATGCCAATGTGAGCCATACAGAAATGCGCGACCGATGCCCGGAGATCATGGAAATCAGCAGGACATTCAAAGCCGAGGTCGTGCGCGATCGTCTCCGGGCGCGCGGCAGGAAGTTCGTCAGGATCGTCCGTTACGCTTACAAGCCCCTCGATCATCGCTGGCTCGCGTAGGAGTCAGGTGCAGGCTTGCTCGACCGTCCGCGCCCCGAGTTTTTCGATCAGGTATTCGAGGGCAATTACCTCATTGAAGCACGGCAGCACCAAGTGAAAGCCGACTTTGATCGCGGCTATCCTTGCACGGTCTTGGGCGACAACTTTGGTAACGGGCTGTCAAATTTCTTTCCGCTCTTTCTGTGCAAAAAAGTCATCGAAACCGAATCAAGCTGCGTCGTCCGGGAAACGCCCGACCTGTTCGCCGACGGAGTCGGCAGCGGCGACGGCCAGCCCGTGCCGAATCTCACGCCATTCGCCCGCGACTACGTCGCCAGGCTCGGCGCGCAGCCAGAAGACCTCTTCTTTCACATCGTCGCCCTCCTCCACGCCCCGGCCTATCGCTCGGAGAACGCCGGAGCCTTGCGGCAGGATTGGCCGCGCGTGCCGCTCCCGCTGACCGCCGACATCTTGCGCGACGTGCCCGCCGCCGTCTGGAGCTACACGCTCGGCGGCTATCAGGTGCTCAAGAAATGGCTCACCTACCGCGAAGCCGTCCTGCTCCACCGCCCGCTCACGCCCGATGAAGCGCTCGACTTCACCCGACACGTCCGCCGCATCGCCGCCCTCCTCGCCCTTCACCCGGATCTCGACGCGCACTACCGCCGCGCCGCTGGCCCGGAAGAGTGAAAGCGGCGCGGAAGTAGTTCGCACCGGGCGGGGGCGCATGGCAAGGTGCGCCCCGTGAAATCATCTCCGCTGCGCGATCGCGTACTCCAAATCCTCAAGGCGCCCGGCTACCAACCTCTCGACAAGGTCGATCTTTCCAAGGCGCTGGAAATGCACAGCTCGGAGCGGCGGCAGCTCCGCGAGGTCCTCGGCGGGATGGAGGCGGAGGGTGTCATCGTGCGCACGAGCAAAGACCGCTACGTGCTGCCCGGCGTGGCCGACCTTGCCACCGGCACGCTGCAGGTCCATGGCGGTGGCAATGCGCATCTGCTCTGCGAGACGCCGGGGGTGAAGGATCTCTTCGTGCCCGCGGCGCATCTCGGCACGGCGATGCACGGCGACAAGGTGGTGGTGCGCATCGAGCGTTCCCGGCGCGGCGATGCCGAGGGGCGGGTGATCCGCGTGCTCGATCGGGTGAATACGAAAGTGGTGGGGGTGCTCCAGCGATCGAAGAATTTCTTCTACGTGAAACCGGACGACTCCCGCATGCAGCGCGATGTCAACGTTCCCTCCGCGAATAATGCGCAGGTGGGGGACAAGGTGGTGGTGAAGCTGGAGCCGTGGATCGATCCGCATGTCAATCCCGAGGGTGAGATCGTCGAGGTGCTCGGCCTCGCGACCGCGCCGGGCGTGGACATGCTCTCGATCATCCGCAAACACGACCTGCCGATGGAGTTTCCCGCCGACGTGTTGCGCGAAGCGGAGGCGATTCCCGAGTTCATCGAGCAGGCCGAGGCGGCGCGGCGGGAGGATTGTCGCGGACAGTTTGCGATCACCATCGACCCCGATGATGCGAAGGATTTCGACGACGCGATCCACGTCGAGCGCACGCCGCAGGGCTGGCGGTTGAGCGTTCACATCGCGGATGTCTCGCACTACGTCCGGCCCGGCACCGCGCTCGATCGCGAGGCGCGGCAGCGGGGCAATTCCACCTACCTCGCGGATCGCGTGATCCCAATGCTGCCGGAGCGGTTGAGCAATGGCGTGTGCTCGCTGAAGCCGCGCGTCGATCGGCTGACCACCAGCGCGTTCATCGACTTCGACAAGAGCGGCGCGGTGCGGAAAGCGCACTTCGCGAAGACGGTGATCCACAGCGCGGCGCGGCTCACATACCGGCAGGCGTTTGCCATTCTCGAAAATCAGCCCGTCCCGCCGACTCCGAACTACGAACGCGGCGGACGCGTGCATCTCGACGCGAAACCCGTGCCGGTGGACGTGACGCCCGAGCTGCGCGAGCGCGTGAACACCGCGTGGGAACTGGCCTCGGTGCTGCGCCGCCGGCGCTTCGAGCACGGGTCGCTCGACCTCGATTTTCCCGAGGTGAAGGTGTGGCTCGATGACGAGGGCCGCGCGGATCGGATGGAGCGGATCGAGAACGACATTTCGCATCAACTCATCGAGGAATGCATGCTCGCGGCGAATGAAGTGGTCGCGCAGGAGATCAAGAATCGGGTGACGCCGAGCGTCTATCGCATCCACGAACAACCGGACCCGGACCGGCTCTTCGAGTTCCGCGAATTCGCCGCGAGCTACGGCTTCAAGGCGGGCGACCTCACGCAGCGCCGCGAAGTGCAGAAGCTCCTCGCCGCGATCAAGGGCAAGCCGGAGGAGTACGCGATCAAGCTGCAATTTCTGAAGAGCCTCAAGCGCGCCGCCTACGACACCAATCCGGTCGGCCACTACGGACTCGCGAAGGTGAACTACACGCACTTCACGAGTCCGATCCGGCGCTACGCCGATCTCGTGGTGCATCGGGTGATCGCCCGCGAAAAGGCCGGCGATGCGAAGGCTCTGGCGGAAGCGGCGGCGCATGTCTCCAAGACCGAGCGGGTATCGGCGGATGCGGAGCGGGATTCGACACAGCTCAAGAAGATGGAGTTTTTCCAGCGCCAGCTCACCGCGAAGCAGCCGCAGCAGTTCCGCGCCATCGTCGTGGACGTGCGCGCGATGGGGGTGTTCGTCGAGTTGCCCGACATCCAGATCACCGGGCTGATCCACGTCAGCGCGCTCGGCTCGGATTTCTTCAACTTCGATCCCGTACGACAGCGCTACCAGGGCCGGAAATCGGGTGCCACTTATCAACTCGGCGACGCGCTCACCGTGGTCGTCGCCCGCATCGACGCGAGCCGGCGGCAGATCGACTTCGCGCCCGTCGGGCTGCCCGCGTCGCAGGGCGGCTCCTCGGCGCCAGAGGCGAGGCGTGAATCGCGAGGCGGAAGGCCCGAGCAGCGTGGTGGACGACCCGATTCGCGCGGTGGGAAACCCGACCAGCGAGGCGGGCGGTCCGATGCGCGAACTGCGAAGCCGGAGGCGCGAGGTGGAAGAGCTGATTCGCGAGGCGGAAGACCCGCTCGGCAAGGCGGGCAGCCCGCGCCGCAAGGTGGCAAGCCCGATGAGCGCCGGAGCGGCGGCCAGCGGCCGGCCGGCAAGGGGCCTTCGCGGCGATCCCGTGGACGGCGTTGACGCCACCATGCCCAAGCCTTCCACCGTCCAGCAGCCCGCGGAACTCCTCGCCTACCTCTTCGCCACCTGGCCGGACGAGAAGAAGAAGCAGATCCGCAACTGGCTGAAGTTCCAATCCGTCACCGTCAACGGCCGGCCCGTGACGCAGTTCGATCATCCGCTCCAGCCCGGCGATGTCGTCGCCATCCGCTCCGATCGCTTTGCCATTCCGAAGACCGTGCTCAGCTCCGGCATCCGCGTCTTCTTTGAAGATGCCGCGCTGATCGTCATCGATAAGCCGGAGAATCTGCTCAGCATCGCCAGCGAAGCGGAGCAGGAAAAGACCGCCTACTTTCAACTCACCGACTATCTGCGGCAGGGCCGCAACCACGCGCGCGACCGCGTCTGGATCGTCCATCGTCTCGACCGTGAAACCTCGGGACTGATGGTCTTCGCAAAAACCGCGGAGGCCAAAGCCGCGCTCCAGACTGGCTGGGATCAGGCGGAAAAAATCTACGAGGCCGTGGTCGAGGGCCGGCTCCGCGGTGACGAGGGCGTCTTCGAATCCGATCTCGACGAGTCGAATCCCTTCAAGGTGCGCAGCGCCCCGGCGAGCGAGTTCACCCGTCACGCGGTCACGCGCTACCGCGTGCTCAAGCGCCGCGAGTGGCGCACGCTCGTGCAACTCACCCTTGAGACGGGACGCCGCCATCAGATCCGCGTCCATCTCAGCGAAGCCGGCTGCCCGATCATCGGCGACAAAAAGTACGGCGCAAAATCCGACCCGGTGAAACGGCTCGGCCTGCACTCGTGTTCGCTCCGCTTCCCGCATCCCGAGACGGGCGTGGAAATGCGCTTCGAATCCCCGCTGCCGCGAGACCTGGCGAAGCTGGTCTGAGCCGAAAATCTATCGCCATTCCTTCACCCCAACTGCATCGTTCCCGCGTTCGCCCTTTTCGTTTCCAACCCCCCTAAACCCTCATGCGCCTCTCTCATCTCCTCGCTCTTCTCCTGACCGCGACGGCCTTGCACGCCGCGCCTCTCGAACCTCTCCTGCTCTGGACCACGGGCGCTCCCGGTGCGCTCGGCGACAAGGACGACGACAAGCCGACCCTCACCGCTTACCTGCCCGAGCCGGATAAGGCCAGCGGCGCCGCGATCGTCATCTGCCCCGGCGGCGGATATGGCGGCCTCGCGCCGCACGAAGGGGCCGGCTACGCCGAATGGCTGGCGGAGAATGGCATCGCAGGCATCGTCTTGAAATACCGGGTCGGCTCAAAAGGCTACCGACATCCCGCGATGCTCAACGATGCCGCGCGGGCCGTCCGGTTGACGCGTTCGAAAGCAGCCGAGTGGAAAATCGACGCGAAGCGTGTCGGCATCATGGGATCGAGCGCAGGCGGGCATCTCGCTTCGACCCTGCTGACTCACTTCGACGCCGGAAAAACTGGCGACGCCGACCCCATCGAACGCGAAAGCTCGCGGCCCGACCTCGGCATCCTCTGCTACGGCGTGATCAGCATGGGTCCGAACACCCACGCTGGTTCAAAGAAAAACCTGCTCGGGGAAAACCCCGCGCCTGAATTGGTGGAACTCCTTTCCAACGAAAAGCAGGTGACCAAAGACACGCCGCCCTGCTTCGTCTGGCACACCTATGAAGACGCCGGCGTGAAGGTCGAGAATTCCCTGGAGTTTGCCGCTGCGCTGCGCCGGGCGGGGGTTCCGTTCGATCTGCACGTCTATCAAAAGGGCGCGCACGGGATGGGCCTCGGCGGCGGTCGCGCAGGCGGGCCGCGGCATCCGTGGGCGGCCGATTGCTTGTTCTGGTTGAAAGCGCAGGGCTTCTTGAAGTAGCCACTTTCGCAACAAGCCGCTGGCCAAAAAAGAAGGACGCTCTCACGAGCGTCCTTCTTTTTTTGGGGAAGCGGCGGGGCGCTTACTTCTTCATCTCGAACTTTGTGACCTTGAGCATCTTTTTGCCGTCTTTTTCGGTCACCTCGCCCTCGACCGTCGCGGGCTTGGCGCCCTTGCAGATCTCGGAATGGAGCGCCTTCGCCTCGGCTCCGGCCTCGGTGTAATAAACGTCACTGCCGACCTTGACCACCGCCTGGCATTTCTCAGCTGTTTTCAGGTCACACTTGGCGCAGGTGGCCTCGCCTTCGAGCTTCTTGCTCTCCGCGAAGACCGGGAGGGCCAGCGCGGTGAGGAGGGTACTGATGAGGACTAGTTTTTTCATGGTGTTTTGGAGTTTGAGGGCGAGCCGGATACGCGCCTGCCCACGGAGGATCATACGCGCGAATCGTCCGCTTGTTAGTGCAAAGAAAATCCCGTCCATTCGTCCAGCAGTGGACGCGCTGGGTGGCGTACGCAGAATCCCGGAAAAAATGGGTTGCCGGTGCCGCCGGGTTGCGGCATATACCGGCCCCCTTGCGCCTCGGCGCGAGCCGCACAATCCGGCGTAGCTCAGTGGTAGAGCAATCGACTGTTAATCGATCGGTCGTAGGTTCGAATCCTACCGCCGGAGCCATTTTGGAATCTCCTGATTCCCAATGACTTCCTTCGGTATGGAGCCCGTTTTGGAGCCAAACTGTGTGCAGAAGTGAGTGCATTACTCGCCGTTTTCGACAATTCGGGCGAACTCTCTCACCACTCGCCCACTGCTCCGTAACGACCTTTTTCGCGGCGTGCTATCCACGCATCCCACGAAAAATATGCACTCCAAATATCGTCTCTTCCAACGCGCTCAGGGAGTTTTTTACTGGCAGGAAATCGGCAGTCCGAAGCGTGGCAGCCTCAAAACCAAGGATAAAAAGGAGGCCGAGCGCCTCCTCGTCGCGAAGAATGAAGGCCACCGGCAACCGATTCTGAATCTCGCGATTGGACGAGCGTATCTCGCTGCACACGATCCACAGATGGTCACCCGGACCTGGCAGCGTGTATTCGACGAGATGGCGACTCACGGAATTTCCACAACGCAGGAACGCTGCGCTCGGGCGCTTCGAAGTCGCGCATACGATCCGATTCGGGAAAACCCTCTCGTCGAGACCACGGCTGAGGATCTCTTGAAGATTCTCCATTCCCACGGAAACACGGTAGGCCACTACCTGCGCCGCATTCATAATCTTGCGCTCAATCTCGGCTGGCTCGCTTGGCCCGTGCTGCCAAAGAACGCCTGGCCGAAGATTCGCAGCAAACGCAAACGCGCAATCACTGCTGAGGAGCACGCCAGAATCATCGCGGCAGAACAGAACATCGAGCGTAGGGGCTACTACGAATTGCTCTACGAGACGGGAGCGTCCCAGACCGACGCCGGCAATCTCGACGCATCGAACGTCGATTGGCAAAATGGTGTGCTTGCGTATCGGCGGAAAAAACTTGGGCCGGATAGTGAACCGGCTCGGCTGACAATTGGTGAAAAGCTCCGGTCAATCCTTCAACGGTTGCCGCAGAGCGGGCCGCTCTTTCCCACAATCAGGAATATCAGCGCCAACCATCGGGCTGCGGAATTTCGTCGCCGTTGCCGGCTCCTGACCATCTTCGGTGTGAGTCTTCACTCGTATCGCCACGCCTGGGCTCAACGAGCGAAATCATGCGGGTATCCACAGCGTTTCGCTCAGGAAGCCCTCGGCCACTCCAGTCGCGCGGTGCATGAGGCGTATGCCAAAGGAGCCGCCGTGATTTGTCCGGCGCTCGACGCCTATGAATCGGTTGCTGAACGCAAGCTCATTGCTCTCCCGCTGCGAACAGAATTGACGGCTCCAGATGTTCGCGCTGGATAGGCAATTTACGCGGCGATGTTGGGGATTTCAGACCCGCCCGAAACGGTTCGGGTGCTCTTCTTTCCATTCTTGGTGGACCAGTGCTTGGTCAGTGCTTTGGTTGCCGCTGTCAGCCACTCAGGATTCTGCGAAAGCGCCACCACGTCCACCGCTGCGAAGTATTTTGGAGAATTCGGCGCTGGTCGACCCAATGGGGATATGAGCTTGGCCGCCACCAAGGGCGCGATGTCGTGTTCGTGGAAGCCGAGCAAAATTGCAGTCTCAGCGGTGTTGAGTCTGCCCGGCAGACGGCGGCAGTTGAGCAAAGCCATCTGCTCTTGAGAACGATTCGCGCGTACGAGATTCACAACGAAGTCGATGCCGATACGAAATTCGTGGTTCGAGAGGGTGATCGAAGGAACGTGGCGCTCTGACGCGAAGTGATTAGTTTTCTTCGTCCTAGGGAGCCTGACGTTGATCTGCCCAGTGAACATTCCCGTCTTTGTCGACGAAATCATTCCAGTCTGGAATCCATTTGCTTTTTCGAATGAAGGGCAGTGACTTCGCTGCCGCAGCGGTCCCTCGCATAAAGATTTCGTCGTCACGGCGGGAGGGGTCGTCCACAAATCCAGCCATAGCCAAACCGGTCGCAAGCTCGGGTTTGTGTCTCAAGTCGCCGTAGGTGATATGCGGCGGTTTGGAATCCGGTCGCAGAACTGCGGCGAGCGACTCGTCGAGGTCAAGCTCCCTTCGCAGCTCCCAAATCGCATCTTTGAAGAGTGCGCCAAAAACACGGAGCTTGCCAGATCGGGCAGCAGCCAGAACCAGGGACTCGACAGATTTTGTAAAATCTTCCACTTCTTCGTTCGGGATTTCAGGTGGAATGTTGCTGAAGACCCTTTGAACGCTCTCCGGTGTCACTTTCTCGCGGAGCAACGTGCCAGGCTCAGGTATATAGCCGGTCACGCTCGACGCGAAGACGCCGAATCTTGCTTGGATGAGGCGCGCGAGTTCTCGACCAACGGGTCGCCATCCACTTTCCGCGCCTTGAACGGTTGCGAGCGGAACATCCAGCCGGAGCGCCATTTCCGGCTGTGTGAGCCCTAGTGCTCGACGTAGCGACCGGAATGCCAAGCGTGCGTTGATCGCAGCCTGTTTTTCTTCCTGAGATCGAGGCACGCGGGAGTTCTCGATCCACTTCGGTGCCGCAGGTGGTTTGGGTTGCGGCTTGTTTCGGTTCTTTCGGGCCATGGTTGATCTACTACACGGTAGCAGCAAACGCGTCAAAAGTTTTTCTTGCGTAGTGCTACTGACTAGCACTACCGTCGACTCGTTGCCAATCCTGGCATGGTGTTTGAAGAGATTCAAACGTCAAGCCAGGGGCAGTGACGGTCTTCGACGCCGCGAATGCGGGTCGTCGATAAAACACCACCCGCCCGAAGCCGTTTCAGCGGCCAAGGACGGGTGGACAACGAAATCAGCGCGTCGGTCGGCTAGATCACAAACGCGCCAACTACATCAAAACCAAAATGGCAGAACCCGCCTCACCTGTCGATCCCGCATCGACTTCCACACCGCCTGAGCAATCGGCGCAGCCAACGGGCCGTGAAAACACCACGGCGAACACCAAGGACAAACCTCAACTCGCGCTGGCTCGGCTCTTCAAGCGAGCCGAGGAACTCGAGACACAACATCGTGGCCTCAAGGCAGACCTCGATGCGAAGACCAAGGATCTGAAGGCTCTCGGCGTCACGCCGGGTGAAGCAGTATCGGCAGAAAAATTGCCGATCAACCAAGAGAGCATCGAGAAAGCACTGACCGCGCTCAAAGGCGGCAAGCTGAAGGTCAAAGACTTCCAGCGCGCCATGGGCTTCTTTGATACGCAGGAACTCTCCCGCGTCCGCAAGGCGCTCGTTGCGGCAGGTGTGACGGTGGAGACCGGCGAGGGCAGCGTCGTCTTCATCGAGCTCACGCCCGAGTTCATACCCGGCAACACGAAGTAGGAAACCTGGGGCCGCTCTCGTCATCACGGCGGGATGCGGCCCCACTTCTAAATGAAAGAACTTCCACATTTCGATTCAAATGACCCAGCTAATCTGCCCTCCAGGAAAGAGCGTCATGCGCGCTTCCTGAAGCAACAGCCGGACCTGCTAAAGTTCGTGGCCGATCAGGGAGTGACCTTCAAGATCGCGGGCATGGCAATACTCGCCAAGGGATATGCGTTCGGGTTTTGGGAACATTTCGACGCCGCTATGGACGCCGTTCCAACGCTTCCGAGGCAGAACCTCGATAGGCACTATGAAGCCAATCGAAGCTTCGTAGCAGAGTCGGCGGGACCGGCCAGAGACCAAGGATTCCAACAGTTGGTCGAGGTCATTAAACCTCGCCCGCAGTGGACAATCCGCCTCTTCGCGTTGTGTTCTCTGTTTGACTTCACCCAAGGCCCAATGATCGGCCCGGAGGACAAAACCGAAGCTCCTGATCTGGTGCATGATCAGAACCACATGCACACGATTATGG
Source organism: Chthoniobacteraceae bacterium (assembly GCA_031411395.1). Classification (GTDB taxonomy): domain Bacteria; phylum Verrucomicrobiota; class Verrucomicrobiia; order Chthoniobacterales; family Chthoniobacteraceae; genus Chthoniobacter. The sequence continues at coordinate 1,063 of JANOAZ010000293.1, read as the reverse complement.
GCGCTGTGCTGGAGACCCTGAATGAATTCTGGGAAGCCGATGCCGCCAACCACGCACCGAAGAAGTAAACCATCGGCCACGCTCGGCAGCCATAACTCCGGGCGTGGCCTCCTCTTTCCAGCTTATGGTCCGAAACAAGAACGAACGAGGTGTCTCCATTCCAGACTTTCTGGAACAACGGGGCAATCAATCCCGTGGTATAGAACTCAGTAGAGCGGAGTGCACTCAACTAAACTTCGGCACTCTCCCGTCAGGCATCGTCGTCCGGGTCGAAAGACATCCGCTCCCAGAGATGCACCTCAGCATAAGGAGATCGTCGAGCAAGCTTGCAGTGTCCATCGAGCTGCCGAGTCATGATGCAGACCCAACTAGGAACGCCAGCACCGTTGTAATGCAGAACGCTCTTATAGAAGCCGCGAAGCTTTTAACAGGAGCAGGCAGGGAGCTTCGAGGGTATCGCCAGTCGTCCCGCCTTCTTATGTGGACCTCACGCTACCAGCGCGGCGATTCGGTGCTACGCTTTGTTGAAGAGAACTTCAAAAGCATCCTTCAACGGGCGCAGGCCATCTTGAGAGAGGTGGCTACTACCCACCACCAATAGTGGCAGGTCTGCACATCCCGAATCATCAGCGGTAGGCCCACCGCTCCTCAAGGCCAACACCGGCACGTAGAAATCGAAGGTCCGATCCCGTCGATCCGCGTCCACACAAACTTCAAACAATATGACCAACAAAGAATCCTACGAAAAACTCCTCGCACTCGAAAAACGGGTTTCGCAAAATCAAGCCACTCTCCTTAAGCTGGTAGCTATTGTAGAAAGAATCATCGAACAAAACGAACAGTTCCAGAAATTCCTTGATGAGCATACCCGGACAGAGACGGATACCTGGAAAACGGAAACTGAAGAAAAGCGACCTGAGCCCACGCCTGAGATAACGCTGCCCATCATCTACACCACGAACGAGCCGCCGCCATTGAGGGAACAGGAGATCAAAAACCGCGCAGTGCATTTCCTGACAGACGCGGGGAAGGAATACAGGAGTCAGGTGGAAGCCTACCTCAA
>JANOAZ010000292.1:0-5131 GCA_031411395.1 Chthoniobacteraceae bacterium | reverse complement strand
TCTCGCATCCGCGGGCGGAGGCGGTGCGGAGCATGGTGCGCGCATTGGCTCCGCACCGCCGCTGCCCATGGATGCGAGAGATTCCTCCACTCCGCTACGCTCCGGTCGGAATGACGGGCTTTTTTGGATGTGGCGGGTGCCGTCATGATCCCACCCTTTCCAACCAAATCGCGCCGCCCTGGCCGCCGCCGACACACAGGGAGACGAGCGCGCGGCGGGCATTGCGCCGATGGAGTTCCTTGAGGCTGCTCAGGACGAGGCGCGCGCCGGTCGCGCCGACGGGATGGCCGAGCGCGATCGAGCCGCCGTTGACGTTGAGCTTTCCGTCGGGAATGGGGACACGCTGGAGCACCGCGAGCACTTGCGCGGCGAAGGCTTCGTTGATCTCGACGATGTCGGCATCGGCCGGCATCAGGCCGGTGCGCTTGGCTGCGCGGTCGATGGCGAAGACCGGGCCGAGGCCCATCCGCGCCGGATCGCAGCCGGCGTAGGCGTAGCCGGTGAGCGCGCCGAGCGGCTTGAAATCGAGGGCCGCGGCGCGTTCCTCGGTGGCGACGAGCAGGGCGACGGCGCCGTCGCTGATCTGCGAGGAATTGCCCGCGGTGACCGAGCCGTATTTGTCGAAGACGGTCCTGAGTCCCGCCAGCACAGCGGGGGTGGAATCGCTGCGCGGACCGTTGTCGCGGGTGATCGGTTTGCCGCCGAGATAGACGGGACAGATCTCGTCCGCGAGCCGCCCTTCGGCTTCGAGCGCGCGCTCGTGCGAACGCAGGGCGAAGGCGTCCTGCGCGGCGCGGGTGATGTTGTTTTCGCGGGCGAGCAGTTCGGCGGTTTCGCCCATGTTCAAGCCGCAGACGGGATCGGTGAGGCCGAGCTTGAGCGCGGAGCGCGGGGAAAAATCCGCGGGTCGAAAATCCGTGAGCGCGGTCAGCTTTTCCTTAGCCGATTCAGCTTTCGCGAGGGTGGCCAGCTTGGGCCCCGTCTCATTGCGGAAGAGCAGCGGCAACTGCGACATGCTCTCGGCTCCGCCGACGAGGAAGATGGAGCCGTTGCCCGCGGCCATCCGCTCGTACGCCGTGGTGATCGCTTCGAGGCCCGAGGCGCAATTCCGATGCACGGTCACCGCCGGGATCGACTCGGGAATGCCGGCGCGCAACGCGATCACGCGGGCAATGTTCGCCGACTCGGACGGCTGCGAAACGCAGCCGAAGATGACCTCGTCGATCAGCGCCGGATCGAAGCCGGTGCGGGTGAGGAGCGCATCGACGGCGATGCGCCCGAGTTCATCGGCCGCGAGCGTGGCAAGCTCGGTGCCGGCTTTGCAAAACGGTGTGCGGACACCGTCGATGATGACGAGGCGTTGGTTGTTCATGCGGAAGTTTTTTCGTTCGTGCTGAGCGCGGGCTCTTTCGGCCGGTGATCGACCACGCGCTGTTCCTTGAGCTGCGTGCCGTAGCCCTGGAGCCGGCGCAGTTCCTCGATCGGGTGCATCTCGATGCGGTTTGGATGCAGCTCGGTCTCGCGGGCGAAGTGCGCGTTCAGCGATTCGCGCAGGCGCGCGTCGTCGGTGGCATCGGACTTGGCGACGTGCAGCACGAGTTCATCGAGCTCCAGCGGATCGTCGTGCAGCTTGCGAATCTCAAGCTGCCAACTGCTCACGTGCTCGGCGTTGTCGAGGACGTGCTCGAGGTGATTGAAATCGACGAGCGTGCCCTTGAGTTTTTCGAGCCGCAGGTCGCGGATTTCCGAGTTCCGGGAAATCTCCCCGACGAGGCGCGGGACGCGGCATCCGCAGAAGGGACACGGTTCGTGGACCAGCCCGCCGTCGATGCAATCGCCCGTCCGATATCGCAGCACCACGCTGCCGCGGGCCGCGAGCGGCGTACAGACGATCTCGCCCGGCTCGCCCTCGCCGCGGAGTTCGCCCGTTTTCGGATCCACGATCTCGATCAGCGTGAGGTCCGGGTGAACGTGGTAGCCGGCGGAACCTGCGTCTTCTTCAAAGGGGCACTCGGCCCACGCGAGCTTCGCTTCGGTGAATCCGTAAGTCCGGAGCACGTCGATTTTTTCGGCGCCGAGCTCGCGAGCCAGCGCGCGGAGTTTTTGCCGCATGCCGGTCGGCGCCTTTTCGCCGCCGAGCACGAGCTTGCGCAGATTCGGGAGCGCGAAGCCTTCGTGCGCGAGTTCGGTGAGCAGATGATAGAGGAAGGTCGGCATGCCGATGAGCACGTCGGGTTTGATCTTGCGGATGAGGCGAAGATTGCCGTCGGTGCCCATCACTTTGCCGCCGCCGGTGCCGAGCACGAAGGTGCCGAATTCGGTGCCGCCGTAGTGCGCAAACCAGAAGGCCAGATGCGGCGCAAAGGGAAACATATTGAGCATCCGCATCTCGCGCGCAGCGCCGCAGACTTCGTAGGCGCGGGCGCCGGCGAGGCGCAGATTGTCGATGTCGCGCGACGTGTAGAGGAAGGGGACGGGCTCCGAGGAACGGCCGGTGGTGCTCGTCAGGAGCAGCGGCCGAAACTCGCGCTCGAAGCCCTCGGCGACCGCGTTTTTTCCCCGCAAAAGAGCGCGCGCAATCGTCGAGGGACGACGGGACAGGACCGCGCGATCCGGCTGCAGAATGAAGTCGCGCACGGGATCGGCGCCGGAGACGCCGGGGAGGAAGTCGTGTTTCGTCGTGAAAGGAATCCGCCGCAAATCGTCCGGCGAACGAAGCTGGCCGGGATCGATTCCTTCGCGGCGAAAGAGCCCGCCGTAGTGCGCGGAGAAGGGGAGGACGGTGGTGCGCAGATACCTGCGCAACCGCGCGAGCTGCCACTCACGCAGCGAGCGAGGATTCGACGGCCAGGGTGAGTTGCGGTTCATTGGGCGGCGCTCCGATGAGGGACTTTAGTTCGGGGAGTTGTTCCTCGGCAACGCTGCGTCCGAGGGCGATGTATTTCTGCGGCTTGGTGAAATCGTGCCACACCGCGTCGCCGGTGAGCGGGCGCAGGACCACGTCGGCGTCGCGCGCGGAGGCCTCGGCCACGCGGGTCTGCGCGCCGTTGATCGCGCGCATCATGGTGTCGAGAATGTTGCCGCTGGCCATGTAGTTGAGATGCCGGTCGGCGACGCGCCCGAGCCAGTTGCGGCGCGGCTCGCGCCCGCTGCTCTCCCGCGAGGCGTCGAGCCAGTAGCGGATGCGCTCGGGGGGCGGGATGACGTTCACGGCGATGATTTTTTCCATGCCCAGTTCGGAGAGGACATCGACGGGGAGCGGATCGGCGATGCCGCCGTCAATGTAGGTTTCGCCATCGAGGGTGACCGGCACGCAGACGCCGGGGATGGCGATGCTGGCTTCCACGGCGCGGGTCACTTCCCCCGTGGAAAAAACCACCCGCTCAAGCGTGTCGAGCCGCGTGGCGACGACGCGAAACGGGCGCACGAGTTCGCAGAAGTGGGCATCGCCGATGCAGCGCCGCAAGCGCGCGGTGGTGCGCCGGGTGCGGATGAATCCGCGACGGGGTGGGAGCACTGGGTCGAGCAGATGCAGCAGTCCCCATCGGCCCTCGACTTCGCGGGCGATCTTTTCGAGCCGCTCGCCGTCGAGACCGTAGGCCCACGTCGCGCCCACGTAGGCGCCCATGCTGGAGCCGGCGATGCAGTCGATCTCGATGCCGTTTTCCTCGAGCACCTGGATGACGCCGATGTGCGCGAGCCCTTTCGCGGCGCCGGAGGAAAGGGCGAGCCCCACGCGGCAGCGCGCGATCTCCCGGGCGATCCGGCGAATGGCCAGTTCGTAGCGATGCTCCGCCGCGGCGGGCACGTCGCGCTGCGGAAAGCCGCGCACGACGGAATGCACGGGATGGGCGAGCGCGCAGAGTTGGGCATGCATCTCGGGCCCGTGCATGCGGTCATCGGTGAAGACGATCGGCTTCACATGCACGGACGCGCTACGGCTGCGCCCGGTCAATTCCCGAAGCAGGAGCTGGAAGTCGTAGAGATTCTGCGTGCTCGGCTGGAGCAGCACGAAGCCGAGATCGGATTGGGTGATCGCTTCGATCGCGATATTGGAGGGAGTTTCCGGCGCGAGTTGCAGGAGCACGAAGTCGTAGTGGCGGCTGCAATGGCTGAGCAACGGCGCGATCGCGGCCGCGTCGCGCCCCTCGGGCCGGACGAGAAGGTGGACTTCATCGTAGCCCTCCGCCGCGGGCCGCCGCTGCCGCGCGAAACAAAACTCGACCCCGAGCGCGGCTGCGGCGAGCGGAAAGGGCGCCGGATCGCCCTCGGGGCGGCCGCTGAGATGCAGGAGGAGCACGCTCTGCTGCTGGAGCTGGCGCAGGGAAGCGGCGAGGTCTTCGGCCACGCGGCGGGCGTCGATGTGATTCTCAAGCGGGAGCAGCGCGACGATGCGGCGGACCCGCGCCGGAGCGAGTTCCTCGGGCGCTCCGACGCGCGAGGTGACCGTCTGCGAAAAGTGTCCAAAGATCGAGGGATCGGTGGCGAAGAGAGTGCGCAATTCATTCTCCGGAATGCGGAGCAGGACCGCGTGGGTGACGACGATCGCGGTGGTGTGGTGCGGCTCGCGATTCAAGAGCGCCCGTGCGCCGAGCAAATCACCCGGTCCGAAGACTTCATCGACGCCGCCATCGGGCCGGAGCAGTTCGCAGCGACCGCTGAGGATGAGGAAAATCGCGTCGCAAGGAGCCCCGGCGCGATAAATCGTCGTGCCCTTTTCGTATTCGGCGACCGCGCCGGCGCCGAGGAGCCGCTCGAGGGTGCCGGGCGGGAGCAGGCTGAGGAGGGGATGGGGAGGCAGTCCGCCGGCATCGAGGGAGACGCCGGGCCCGCCGGCGTTCAACGGCAGTTGCGGTCCACGTCCCTTTCTCCCTACCTGAGGCCCCGCAATCGCCGTGGCGGTCGGCTTAAGCTTTTTAATATTAAGCCAGCCAAACATCACGATTGTTAATACCACACAATCGTTTCACATCAACTCAACGGCCTTTTTGGGAAGCGGCGCAGCTCAAGAAACAGCGCGTTCGAGAGGTGCTGCGCATTCCAAAAAGCCCGTCATTCCGACCGGAGCGTAGCGGAGCGGAGGAATCTCTCGCATCAGGGGCGGAGGCGGCGCGGAGCCGCGGGCGTGTGA
>JANOAZ010000291.1:0-9592 GCA_031411395.1 Chthoniobacteraceae bacterium | reverse complement strand
TCATCTTATCGAACACTTCTGCAACGTAATGATCCCAACTTTGGCCGTAGTGTGAAGACATAGGATTTTCTTTTAGATTAGAGGTGTAGAGTCAAGAAAGGGGTCATTGTGTTTGCGTGCCTTCACTGCATGGGTCAGTGACAAAACATTCTCGGAAAATGGAAAATTGAAAGTAGCGCAAAAGGTCGGCGTAGTTCGTAACACCGCTTGAATGTGGCGCCGTGTTCAGCTTCTCAAACGCGAGCGGCACGGGCACGGATTCCTCGCCGAGGAAGCGGAACAGGACGTCGAGCGATCCTTGGAAATCGTGCTGCAAACCGGCGTGATCCACCTCGGTCTGCGGGTGCTGCGCGAAAGCGCGCCGCGCCCACGCGATCTCCGCCGCCGTCCGCTCCATGAAGATTTGGCACTCGATGGGATCGATGAAGATGGGCTGGGTATGGGTCGGCGGCGGCTTCTGTCCCTGATCGAGGATCCAGACGCCCGACTGCTTCGATCGTTGCTCGCTCACGAAGCTATCGAACAAATTTCGGCGCAGGAGGAAGATGACGCGGATGGACGTGTCCGCGATCAGATGTCGCCATGCATTGTATTCCGCGGCGCCCTCTCTTGCGTGGAAGAAGAAAATCTTGAAGCCGACCACGGGTTTTCCGAATTCGTTCGGCTGCGCGTGGATGACCTCGCGGCAGAACGCGCCCCCATCGTCGCCGTTCTGGTAGATCTTTCCGTTTACCGCGCAGCGCATCGGGGGTTCGCCGTGGAAAGCCTCGTGATAGGCATGAATCCGGGGATGCTCCGAGAGACCTTGGCAAAGGGCGGTCGATCCGGTGCGCCCGTGGGAAAGGATGATAAATCGCGTCACGGCCGGCGGGAATTAGGAGTCGCAAATCATCTCACGCAGTGAGGCAACGATGGAGCGAATCCGCGGCGCAAAGGTGTGGTCGAGCGCGAAGCGGTGGCGTCTCAGGACCCCGGCCTCTCCTTCGCGGTTAAAGTGAGCGATCGCCTTCGCGTGGGCTTCCTCGACTGCGGCGGCGGTGTATGCCGAAAAGCGGACGACTGGAAGCTGCTGCTGCAACTCGCGAGGAATGACCTGGTCGAGGTCGTGGATGTCATCCGGCACGATCGGGATCTGCCCGGTGAGGAGCGCGTCAAAGAGGCGCTGCGAAAGATCGCCCGACAGCGGGAGGCAGATGGAGACTTTGTGCGAGCACCAGGCCTTGAACCGGTCCGCCAGGGAGAGGCCGAAATACCGTTCGAGCGCGTCCTCTTCGAGGAAATACACGCCCTCCATGCCTCGTTCGAGGAGGCTGCTGATGAGTTGATTGCGCTTGTTCGCGAAAGCGTAGCGGACAAAGCCGCCGTAGAGTGCGTCGGTGCGCCTGGCGCCCCCGTATCGCTCAAAGAAGCGCTTGGCCTCGGATGCTGTCCATTGCGTCACGCACAGTGGCAGTGGTGCGGCGGTGATGTTCCGGTGGGAGCGCAGGTAGTGCGCGGCGAAGCCGTGCCCCGGGATGCAGATGTCGAGATCGGCGGCGGCCGCGTAGTTGTCGAAGACGTGATGGTGATTGTCCCAGAACCAGCCGACCACCGCGCCATCGAAGCCGCCTTCGCGGAGTTTCCGCAAGGCTTCGTGTTCCTTGTACAAATGCACGAGCAGGATCACCAGGTCGGTCCCGCGCGGGTCAATGGCAGCGGCGTTGCCGTGGTAGGTGACGCAGAGCCGATCCGCCGCCAGTTCCCTGGTGAGTTCGCGTCCGGTGTCTGCGGAAAAGATCTTCGACGCGCGGGTGCTGACCACGGAGACCCGCGGTGCATCGCTCGCGAAGGCCCGCGCCAGCCGGCTTCTGATCTGCAGCCGGCGCTCGAAGCCTGGTTGTGGAATCACGAAACGGTCCCGGACGGAGGCCTGCTCGATGACGGTGTCATCGAGGCGCGAGGTCTTTTGCTGATCGTGCTTGCGGAAGAGGCCGATGGGCCAGTGGACCACGGACATGCGCGCGCCGGCGGCGGCGCAACGCAGCCAGAATTCATAGTCCATCGCGTAGTGGAGCGTCTTGTCGAGGCTCGCTCCCGCCTTCTCGAAGATGCGCCGCGAGAAGGCGACCTCCGGCTGGTAGAAGTAATGCCCCTTGAGCCAGTAGTGGAAGATGTCGCCCAGGCATTCGACGTTGAAGGTCCTCTGCGAGGCCGCGGGGAGATTGATCAGTCCAAAGCGACCATCGCTGTGTTCGCAGCAGAATCCGGCGATGATGTCGGCCTTTTCCTCCAGCCAGGCCAGGGCGATAAGAAAAAGCGATCCGGGTCCGAGAAGGTCATCGGAGTTGATCCAGAGAATGAGATCACCGGAAGACAGCCGCAGACCCTTGTTGATTGCGTCGGTCTGACCTTCGTCCTTCTCGATGATGAGCTTGGTGACACGCGACTCGTAACGCCGCAGCACCTCCGCGCTGCCGTCGGTGGATCCGCCGTCGATGACGAAGTACTCGAGGTTCGGGTATTGCTGATTGAGGACGGAAAGCAGCGTTTCCTCCACGTAGCTCGCCTGGTTGAAGGACGGCGTGATGACCGTGATTTTCGGCCATTCCGCATCGGCCGGTTTCAGTTTTTCAAAAGCGTCCGAGAGATCGAAACGCGCGTGCGGCCACACCACCCCGTTCTGGGTCGGCCAAACGATTCGGGCCGTCTCGTCCGGGTAGAGCCGGGTGGCCTTGGCGAGGTGCTGCAGTGCGGTGGCGGCTTCGCCGTGGGCCATGCTGGCGAAGGCGAGGTTGAACCGCGCGGCCCAACTCGCGCTGTTCCAGCTTCGTCCATCGGCGGCGATGGCGAGCCGGTAGCAGGCGAGGGCTTTGAAGTGGTCGCGCACGGCGGCAAATCCGTTGCCCGCATGGGTGAGGAACGCGGCGAGGCTCAGCTTGTCGCCAAAGGGAATGGCCGATTTGTCCGCCACGATCGAGCGCAGCAGCCGCGCGGCGAAATCGCACAGGGTCTCGGAGGTGAAATCCAGCCGACCCAGGGCCGCTTCGAGACTCGCCAGCCCGGGTTCCGTCTCGTGTTTGCGGCCGAGCGTTTCGGCGATGCGCAGATGGGTTGGCGGCGTGATGCGCGACGCGCAGCCGGCGACTTTGAGCTGCGCCAGGAATCGCCCCAGCACCGCCGCGTCCGCTTCCTTCGCCTCGAGCCGGTGGCAGTAAAGGTTCATCAAATCGTTCACGGCCACGCCATCCCGAGGGAACTTCGCGACGACGTGAACGAGCCGCGCTTCGACGGCGTCGGGCCGCTGCTGCCACCACGCCGCCTTGGCGAGCGCCAGGTTGATCGCGTAGTCATCCGGCGCCAGCGCCAGCGCTTCCCGGGCGTGGCGGGCGACCTCCGCCTTGCTGCCGGTGGACATCGCGAGATTCATGAGGGCGACGTGCAGCCGGGCATTGGCAGGCTGGAGCTTCAGTCCGTCGTGCAAGGTGCGCCGCGCCTCCGGCTCCCGGCCCAGGCGGGTCAGCGCTTTGGCCAGCTCCACGCGAATCGCGGTGTCGTCGGCCTCGCGGGCCGTCGGCGCCTCGTCCTTCGGCACTTCCTGGCCGCGCCCTTGGGCCGGCAGCGCGGAGGCGCTCTCATCGAGGGCGAAGATCACGCACGTGTCGTCCTCGCGGGCGACCACCGGATATTGACGCTCCAGGTGGGCCCGGAACTCACCGTAGAACTCCAGCCACCAGAATGAGGTGGAGGGGAAAAGCAGATACTTCGCGCCCTCGGCCCGCGCCGCTTCGAGATGCTCGATCGCGTCGGCGCTCGTGGCGGGGTAGTGGCCCGAGTAGCTCCCGTCCGCGTTGCGGGGGAAGTGCCAAGCCGTCCGTCCATCCAGTTTCAACAGTTCGGCATCGCCCTTGTTCACCACGGCGACGGTGGCATGCGCCGGCAGCGAAGTCCGCACGATCTCGCGGATGCGCGCGATGAGTTCGTGGTAGGCGGCCCGCTTGTCGGAGACGAAGCCGTGATCGGACGAGGTTTCCTCGGCGATGCCCCGCTCGCTCAGCGAGCGGCGCGCGTCGTCGAGAGCGAGTTTCAAGTCAGTCAGGCGTTTCGCTTTGGGGCTCATTTTGGATCGGGTTTTCGCGAGTGCCTTTCCGTTCGGCGCGGTCCGGGAAGACGGGCCGTCATGCTGCCTGGCGATTTTGGCCGGCGGCGTTCCGGGCGCGGCCTCGATCATGGCGGTGGAGCGTGTTTGGCTGCGTGATTTGGCTTTCATGCGATGGATCTGCTCAGTCCGGCTTTCACGCCGAGTTCTTTAAGGATGGGATGGAGCACCACGTCGTGCCCGAAACATTCGCGCGCGATCTCCCTCGCGGCGGCGCATTGCCCCGCGTAGTCGCGATCGATCTCCTCCACCGCGCCGAGGATGTCCTCCATGGTCGAAAAGCCAAACAGCCCCGCGCCGGTCGGGAGCAGGTTGCTGAAGCCGGTCTCCTGGGTGATCACCGGCCGGCCGGCGGCGAGGTAGGTGGCGCTGCGGTCGCTGAACCAGCCGCTGCGCAGGCGCACGTTCTGGTCCTTGGCGACGGTGAATTCCCCGCGCGAGCCTGCGATGTAGTCGCGGTAGGCGTCGGCATCCATGGAGAAATCCATGGCGTGCCGGACGGCCCACCCGTGGCTTTCCAGCATCGTCTTTTCGCCTTCGCTGTAGCTGGCGAGCGCGAGTTCGAAGCGCTGCGCGGTGCGCCGCGGGAGATCGACGATCTTCAGAAACTCGTGATGTTTGCTCCACGAGTAACGCTCGCCCTTGAAGGAAACTTCGCGCCAATGCTGCTGCCAGTTGCCGATGCTCGTGAAGGTTTCGCCCGGACCGCACGCCGGCGGATTCCAGAAGTCCATGACGACCGGCTGGCGCGTGGGCTTGAACTCGAAGCGCGCGGATACGGGCAGCCCGCAGTCGGGATTGCCGAGATTTTCGCCGAAGGTGAAGAAGGCGGCGTGCGGGGCGAGGAAGTCGATCGTCTCCTGCACGTTGTCGTGGAGTTCGATCTGGAGCTGCACCGGGTCGGTCTCGAGATAGATCAGCCGCCCGCTGGCGTAGTGCTCGGGGAGCGGGATGGTGCCGCCGTGGAGATTGATGATGAGGTCGGCGGAGGCAAAGAGGTCGTTGAGCTGCGTGCGGCTCATGCCGAGGCAGCGCCCGTCTTCCTCGTGCAGTGCGTGGAAACACCAGCGCCCGCCGAGATCGAAGCGGCGCATCACACCGTCGATGAACGCGGCGGCCTTGCCGGAGCCGTCGCATTGCTCGGTCTCCATGAACATGGAGGGCGTGCGCGCATGCTGCTCGACGTAATAGACCTCGCAGCCCAGGCGCTCGAAGCCGACGAGGTAATGCATGGTCTGCCAGACGACGCCGGCGACGGGCATTTTCGTCATCATGCCGAGCACGACGATCTTGGGCTTGGAGGGCAGGTGCATCAGGTCTCGGCGGTGGGGGAGGGCACGAGGAGGCGGGTGCGCCGGCGAGATTGGGCAGTCTGCAAATCGGAGAGCTGCTTGTAAAGGCCACCCGTGGCGAGCAGTTCCTCGTGCGTGCCTCGTTCCACGATCTCGCCGTGGTGCATCACGAGGATGAGGTCGGCATTGCGGATCGTGGCGAGGCGATGCGCGATCATGAAGGTGGTGCGGCCCTGCATCAGCCGCTCGAGCGCGTCGAGGATCACGGCTTCGGTCTTCGAGTCGATCGCGGAGGTCGGCTCGTCGAGGATGAGGATGGGGGCGTCTTTGAGGAAGGCGCGGGCCACCGCGATGCGCTGGCGTTCGCCGCCGGAGAGGAGCGCGCCGCGTTCGCCGAGGACGGTGTCGTAGCCCTGAGGCAGCTTGCGGATGAAGTCGTGCGCATTCGCCCCCTGCGCCGCTGCGACGATCTCCTCCATCGAGGCCTCGAGCCGGCCGTAGCGGATATTCTCCGCGATGGTCGCGGAAAAGAGCAGCGGCTCCTGGAGCACGAAGCTGATCTGGCTGCGCAGCGATTTGAGCGAGAGCTGCCGCGTGTCCACACCGTCGAGCAGGATGCGGCCGCTCTTCGGATCGTAAAAGCGCGGGAGCAGGCTGATCAGCGTGGTCTTGCCCGCGCCGGTCGGTCCGCAGACCGCGATCACCTGCCCGGGCTGCGCCTCGAAGGAGACGCTCTTCAGCGTGTCGATGCGGCCCTCGTAGCTGAACTCCACCTTTTCAAAACGCACCGCGCCGTGCGCGCGCTCGAGGGTCTGCGCGCCGGGCGCATCCTGGATCTCCGCCGGCGTGTCGAGCAACTCGAAGGCGATGCGCAAACTCACGAACTGATCCTGGAGCGAACCAATCGTGGTGCTGATCGCCTCGAGCGGCGTGTAGATCGCGGCGATGTAGGCGAGCACCACGAGGAGATCGCCGGCGGTGAGCTTGCCGTGGAGCGCCAGGTAGGCGCCGTAGCCGAGGACCAGCGCCGAGCCCGCCGCGGTGATCATATTCACCGCGAGCGCGAAGAGCGTCTGCCGCAGCGTCAGCGCGATGCGCGCCTTCACCGCCCGCTCGCCCTGCTGCCGGAAGCGCCTGTATTCATGCGGCTCGCGGCCGAAGGCGACGATCACGCGGAGCATCGACATCGCCTCGTGAATGATCGAAAGCGACTCGCCCTCCATGCCCTTCACGGCGAGCAGCCGCTGCTGGATGTGCGTGGCGTAGTAGCCCACGGAGTAATAAAGAAACGGCACCACGCTGAGCGAGAGGAGCGCGAGCGTGGCGTTGATCTTGTAGGTGACCAGGAAGATGCCGACCAGGGAGATCGCGCTCTGGGCCATGGGCTGAATCGCCATGACCACGCCGGCCGCCGCATCGGCCTGGAAGTTGATCGCGTAGATCATGGCGCCCGCGCGCCGCTGATCGTGATAGGCCATCGAGAGGCGCTGCGCGTGCTCGAAGAGATCGCTGCGGAAATCGAGGATCATCTTTTGCTCGAAGGTGGTGGTGAGCCAGCTCTGCGCGACGGCGAGTGCGTGGTGAATCATGGTCACGAGCAACCCCGCACCGACCGCCGCGAGGAGCAGCGACACCTTCCCCCCCGTGAGCCACGGAAACGAAAGCACGGCGGGCAGCGGTTGAGTGCCGAGCACATTGTCCACCACGATCTTGAGCGGCCAGGGGGCGAGCAGTCCGGTCAGCGCGCTGAGCACCGTGAGCACGATCGAAAATGACGCGAGGCGCCAATACGGGCGGAGGTACCTAAAAACGCGGGGAAGAAACTTCAATGGAACGGCGGGATGTGCGCGGATAGTCGCCGAAACCGATCACCCCGCAAGACCTACGACGCCCCGAGGCGGGCGCCGCTGCGGTCAACGCACGCGCCGTGGACGCCGGCGCGTCGCGAGCCAGCCCGCAGTTCCCAGCGCGGCAAGGGTTCCAGTCGTCGGCTCAGGGATGGGAGCGAATGCGATGAAGGTCGCCGAGGCCGTCATCGTGATGAATGAGGACGTGACCACGCCCCCGAGGGTGATCCGGTCGATGGTGACGTCGTTGCCGTTGACCGCGAAGAGGGTGCTCGTTCCGTCGAAGGCCAGACCGTAGGGCTCCGAGAATCCGGTTGCGAACTGGGTCGCGGCTCCCGCCTGGGTGATCCTGGTGATCGTTCCCGCACTCAAGTTTGCCGCGTAGAGATTCCCACTTCCATCGAAGGCAAGCCCGTAAGGATTGGTCACGCCCGCCTTGAACAGCGTGACCGCACCGGCCGCCGAGACTTTGCTGATCGAATTTCCGGCGCTGTTCGCGACGTAGAGAAATCCGCTCGCGTCAAAAGCGAGGCCGCGCGGGGAATTCAATCCCGCCGAAACGAAGGCTGACATGACGCCAGCCGGCGAGAACTTCCTGATGGTGTGGAGGGTCGCGCTCGCAACGTAAATGTTGCCGCTCAAATCCACCGCGACACCGCGAGGCTCCGTCAGGCCGGTGGCGAAAGTGGTGACGACGCCCGCCGGCGTGATCTTGCTGATCGTCCCGCTGCCGGCCACATCATCGGGATCGTTCGCCGCATAAAGATTCCCGCTCTGGTCGAACGCGAGACCGGTCACCCCGCTGATCCCGGCGGAGACGAAGGTGCCAAGGGTGGCACCCGTCACCGAATCGAACCGCTCAATCGTGTCATCCGCCAAAGACACATACAGCTCGCGCGCGTCGCAGCGCGCTCCTCCCTCGATCAAAAACGCCAGCCCCAGGGCGAATACAAAAAGCGATGTGCGACGTGCGGCCGCAACGGGGACATTCATGAATTGGCTCCAATACAGGCCTCAAAGTCCGTGTCGAGTGAAACTCGGATTCGCCGCGATGCGTGGGACGATGAAGCAGGCCGCGCCGACACCGGAGAGCCGATGAGCGACGATTGCTGATGAAGCGGAACCCAGGCTGCACTGCATCGTGCAGGATAACGAATGGGGGGCGCTACCGCGCCAACCCCGCGAACTCCTCGGCCAGCGCCCTGGTGAATTCCGTCGCGCCGTTCGCATTCAGGTGCTGCTCGTCGCAGTGATTCTCCGCGCGGAAGATCGCCGGGTGCCGCCGCGGATCGGTGAACGCGATCACCGGCGCGTCGATCCCCGCCGCCGCGAGGTCCGCGAGATTCTCCCGGCCCACAATCGTCGGGCTGATCACAAAAACCGGCTGCGCCCCCGCCGCGCGCACCTCACTCACGACATCCCGCAATGCCCCGCCGAGCAGCCGCGGCACTGGCACCCGGGCCATCGGGGTTTTTTCCAGATGCGCCACCGCCGCCTCGTAGCGAGCGCGCGCCGGGCCGCTCAGCAGCGGGCTCGTCTGCGCCTCGAAGCCCGCGCTCCCTTCCCACGGGAGCGCGATGCGCCACACCTTCCGCGGGCCGCGCAACTTCGCGTCCACCCACGCCGGCCCGCGCCCGAGGTTTGAAAGCCGGGCAAGGAAACATCCCGAATGCACCAGCGCCTGCATGGCCTTGACCCGCATCGCTTCACCCGACGCCGCGATCTGCCGCAGCACCAGCGCGGTGTGCTGCAAGTCGTGCCAGTGGACGTAACGCGCGGTCGCGATGTTTGCCGCGTTCACCTTCGGCTGGATCTCCGCGAGTTCGATGAACACCCGGCGCAGCGGCAGGCGCAGCTTCAGCACCTCGCGCAGCACGTAGAGGCTTTCCGGCGGGCGCATGCCGTCGATGCCGAAGTTAAACGAACGCGATGACACCCCGCGCGCCGTCAATTCCCTATCGAAGAGCGCGGGATCAAAGGCGTGATAGGTGCGGCTCGACCCGAGGAAGACGGTGTCGATCTCATCGCGATGTGCGCGGAGAAAATCGAGTTTGTCGCTGATCCCGAGGACGGTCAGCGATGGCAACGCCGCATTGATCGCCGCGCAGATCGCCGCCAGCGCCATCAGGAACGCGCCGACGTTTCGCACCGCAGCGAAGAGCAGTTGGAGGGTCGGATGCAGTGCGCGGGCCATCGGGCAACGCAGCGTGCCCTTCGTGCCGTTCGATGACAACCCGGGACCGCCCGGGAGCGCCCGGGAGCGCCCGGGAGCGCCAATCTCCCGATTGGCTCGGGGGGATGCCAATCGGGAGATTGGC
>JANOAZ010000290.1:0-18242 GCA_031411395.1 Chthoniobacteraceae bacterium | reverse complement strand
ATGTCCCAACCACGATTGTGCGGCAGGTAGGCATCACTCTCCTGCTTCACGGTGAATGTCGTGCCATTGAGCGTCGTGGTGTTGATGTTGTTACCCCAGCCTCCGATGTGCCATTTGCCACACATGTAAGTCTGGTAACCGGCGGCTTTGAAGGTCTGCGGCATGAGGTGCTCGCTGAGGTCCAGACCGCGAGTGTTGCCGGTGGCGGTGCGGATGGTATTTCGTCCGGTGAGCAAGCATGAGCGCGTGACGCTGCACACCGGTGTGGCGTAGAACTTTTCCAAGCGAATGCCATTGGTCAGGAAGCCATCCATGTTGGGTGTTTGAATCGGCACCTGGCCTGCGGCGGTGTGATAGCCGACATCGCCCCAGCCTTGGTCGTCGGTGACGATGATAACGACGTTTGGCGCGGTGACCGTGGTCACGGTGAGCGTGAAGGCTTTGGTGCCGATGCGCCCGGCGCTGTCAGTCACTTTGATCGTCACGTTGAAGGTGCCTTGCGATGTGGTCGTGCCACTGATCACGCCTCCGCTGCTGAGCGTTATGCCGCTTGGCAAGGCACCGGAAACGATGCTCCAAACATTGCCGCCCGAGCCACCAGTGGCTGCGAGCGTGGTGGAGTAGGCGACACTCGGCGTCGCGTTCGGCAAGGTAGCGTTTGAGGTAATGCTCGGAGCGGAGCCTGTAGTGTAACTGCCTGCGGAACTGAGCGTCGTCACCTGTGATCCGCTGTCGGTTGCCGCGATGGAGTAGCTCACCGTGGTGCCGACGATCTGCGCGGGAAGCTGCACGCCATACACGCCATCGCCTGCGGCACCGTCGCCGTGAAGACCGTCATCAAACATTTGCACGCTGACCGGCGCAGCACCTGTGGTGAGCGTGACGACGATGTCATCGATGTCCACTGCTGGCGGACGCGCGGGTGCGACGGCGCCGGAGTATCCGCTCATGTGGAAACGCAGTTTCATGTTCGCGCTCATGTCGGCAGCAACGAGGTCGTAGCGCTTCAATTGGAAGCCGTGGTTCACTGACGAGAGCGTGATGCCGCTGCCGGAGAAGAAGGCGGCGGCGTTGAGAGTGAAGGAGACGTTGGGGTTGATGGCGCTGACCGTGGCGTTACCCGGAAGGTAGTTCGCCGTGAGGGTCGAAGTCGCTGAGAGCGTGGCGGCGGCGCTCAGGGTGAAGCTCACACCGGCTGAGATCGCTGTGATGCGCGCGTTGTTCGGGATGCCCGCCGTATTCGGACCGGTGATAAACATGCCGACCGCGAGGCTGCCGGTGTTGACGGTGGTCACGGTGGTGGTCGCGTTCGTCGTGCAACTGGCCACGGAGATCGGAATGCCTTGGATGGAGTTGCCCACGGTCAGTCCGCTGGTGTTGCTGCAAAGGACCGTCGTGGTGGCGTTGAGCGTGCAGTTCGCCGCAGTGCTGGCCGCAAAGTTCTCGGACATGCGCGTGTTCCAGGTCGTGCCGCCATCCGGTGAGATCTGGAAGGTCCAGCCGTTGTTCGAGAAGAGGTCGGCATTGCGCACCCAGAAGTCCACATTGCCAGCCGTCGGCGCGGTGGCGCTGATGGCATTCGTCGTGGTCGCCATCGTGTCGGTGTAGCTCGTCGTCCCGTTCGAGAATTCCATGCCGCAACCGGTCGCCGTCAGGGTGACGTTCGATGCGCCCGTCGTGACCGGGCTATTGAGCACAAATTGCGTCGCATTCGTGATGGACGCGACGGTGGGGTTCGGTGGATTGGTGACCACGCCCGCGACGCCCATGCCGACCGCGAGCCCGTTGGTGCTCAGGCAAGTCACCGAAGTGCTCGCTGACGTGGTGGTGCAACCCGTGAGCGTGGCGCCCGCCGCCGTGAGCGACAAGCCAGTGCTCGTCGCGGTGGCGGCGCTGCTGATGACAAAGGTGGTGCCGTTGGTCACTGAACTGATCGTTGCGCCGGACGGGATGTTGGTGCCGCTGATCAACATGCCAGGGATCAATCCCGTGGTGCTCGTGCAAGTCACGGTGGTGGTGCCATTCGTTGCGCAGTTCGAGAGCAGTATCGCTGCCGTGCGATTGCCGGTGGCGCCGCGCAGTCTCGCATCGCCCGTGGCGCGGACGTTCGTGGAGGTCCATGCGTTCATGCTGCCTGCGAAGGCGGTCGTTGTTGATGCGTTGCCGAAGATCTCGCGGAAAGCAGGGCCAGTGCTTTGCGCACCCGTGCTGTAAGTAAGCTGCACGGATGAAATCGCCGCGCCGCCGCCGGGCGTGACCGTCGCAGTAACGTAAGGCGTGTCGGTGTTGCTCGGCACCGTTGGATTCGTGGTGACGTTGGAGATCGCCGGTGGGGCAGCCGCACCTGTGCCGGTGAGGTTGATATCAAAGGCCGCGCCGACCGCCGGGTCGCTGCTGGCGATGTGCAGCGCTGCCGTCTTGCTGCCTGCGGTCGTGGGTGCGAACTGCACGACCATTGTGGTCGTCGCACCAGCGGCAATGCTGCTCGCGGGTGAGGTCGTGACAGTGAAGTTTGCCGCATTCGTGCCGTCGATGGTCACGCCAGTGATGTCGAGCGCGCTCGTGTCGCTCGTGTTCCGGATGACGAACGTCTTCGACAGCGTGCTGCCGACATTCACGCCGCCATACGCGACAGTGCTCACGCCGTCGGCCAGCGCGGTGCCGCTCGGCTGCTCGACGCCGATCTGCGTCGTCACCGAAGTCGTGCGCACCGCGAAGACCGGATAGCTCGACGTCTTCACTTCAAAGCTGATGATGCCCTGCGAGCCGCGCGGCGGCGTGGAAGTCGTGTTGACTCCGGTTTCCAGCACCCACGCTTCCGTCGTCGTGCCCCGGTTGCTCGTCGATGACCAGTAGGCGGTGGGCCGCGCCAAAGCCCGCAGCGTGAGCCCCGAGCCCGCACCCGTGGCTGCGCTGCTGATGGTGAACGTCGTCGCATTCACCACCGACGCGACGGTCGGCACGGTCGTGTTCGAGATGTAAGTCGAAGCCACGCTCACGGGATCCACGAGCGGCATCCCCACGATGAGCCCGGTCGTGTCGGCGCAAGTAATCGTCGTGGTGCCGTTCGTCGTGCAGTTCGTGAGCGTCTTGCCGAACACCGTGCGGTTGATGCACGGCTTGATATTCGTCGCGCTCGACGATGTCGCGAGCGTGAAGTCGGTGAGCGTTTGCAGTTCCTTGAGATTCGGCAGACGCCAGTCGCTGAAGCCGCCGAGTGCGAGATTCTCCGCGTAAGTCAGCGACCCTTCCCACGTCGTGGCCGGGCCGGGCACCTGCGTCCACATGAGGGCCGTGTCCGTGTCCGTGACCGTGCCGTCGCCGTTGTTGAGATAATTGTGGCCGTTATTCAGCTTCGCGCCGCGCACGTAGCGGGCGTGATAACGCAGCGTGCCGCCCGCGCTGATCGTCTCCGACTTCGGCTTCGGCCCGAGCCCGCCGCCGCCGTTCGCCGCCCACACATTCGTCGTGCTGCTGCCGAAGATATCGCTCGTCCACCAATACCCGGCGGTGCCGCCCGGGTTGTTCGGAAAGTAGGTGCTGTCGAGCGCAGCCGGGTTGCCGTTGTTGTGATTGAAGATGCTGAACAACTCCGCCGGCGTGGGCAGCCGCCAGTCGGTGAAGCCGCCGGTCGCGATGCCCGCCGCATTCGTCACCGCCGTGTCCCAGGTGGACTCGCCATTGTCCACCTTCTGCCACATCAACCCCGTGATGTTATCCGTGATCGTGCCGTTGCCATTGTCGGTGAAGGACTGCGCGTTGACCGTGTAGTCCGCGTCTTCGCCGAAGGTCGCCGTGGTATCGACCGTCTGGCTCGTGTCGGGCAATTTCACCATGCTCGATGCCGCCATCGGATAAGTCGTGATGCGGCTGCCCGAGTTGTTGTAAGTCGTCGTCGTCGTGCCCGAGGTCGGATGCCGCCAGGTCATCGTCATGGTCTTGGGATTGACGTTGCGATTCAATCGCCAGCAGAGGTCATACGTCGTGCCGCTGACCGTGTAGCGCATCAGCCACTGATCATCGCTGGCGACACCGCCGACGTTTTCAACCAAATGCCCCGAGCCATCGGTCGAGAGCGCCACCGGATTCTTGAACGCCGTGACCACCGCGCCCGCCACCGGCACCGCCGTGTAGCCGCCCGTGCCCGAGGCCCGCAGGCCGGAGCCCGTCGGCTGCGGATCGATCTGCGAATCAAAGTTCACCACCGTGCCATGCATCGCGCTCATCATGTAAGGCGAAGCCGGCGTCCACGTCGCCGTGCCCGCATTGTAAGTGCCGCGCGCGTGGTAGTGATAGCCCCAGGTGCCATGATCGTGACCGCCATCGCCATCCAGCGCCTGCATCGGACTGCCATCCGGCTCCACATAGCCATACACCGGATAGCCATCCAGCCCCCACGCGATGGGTTTGTCATTCCCGAGCACCGGAATCAAATGCACCGGAAAGATGTGATAATGGTAGTCATCCCCGAGACCGCAGTGGCCGCCGTAGGCATCGAGTTCACCGATGGCCTGCGAGAACTGCCCCGTGTTGTTGCGCGGATTGAAGATCGCCACGCCATCCGCCCCGAGCGCCACCGCACCGCGCAGAAAATTGCCCGTCAGCGAGATGGGCGCAGCCGCCGCGACCGGCACGAGCGGGAGGCGCCAGTAGTTCGGCTGCTGGTAGCCGAGCGAGCCCGTGTTGTTCGACCCATTCGTCGTGCTCGCGAAATACGAAGTCGGCAGCGGCACCTGCTGCTGCCACGACGTGATGCCCACCATCAAATTCGGCTGCCGCGTGCGATCCGGGATGCCATCCGACTCTGCATAGAAGTAGGTGCTGTCCCAGTAGTAGCGCACCTTCGGTTTGAACGGCGCAAACGAGGCCGCCATCAGCAATCCATTCCCCGCCGGCGCAGTGAAGGCACTGGCGCTGACGCCGCCCGTGTCGAGGGAAAGCGGACTCGAGGCGGCGCTGACGAGAAGGGTGCTGGCCGGCTTCACCACGGTGGCCGATGAAGCGCGGGCCACGGGAGCGACGGGCTTGGAAGACTTCACGTTGAACCACGCCGGGGCACCTGAACCGGACGGCACGGCCGGGCGTTTCGTCCGCTCGGAAAGATAGCGGGTGGCCAGTGCATTCACCGCGCTGCTGTTTGGCGCCGGGATCCCCCTGGCCCCGCGGATGAAGTCCACGATTTCCATCGGTAGCTGCGCCGAAAGGTCGGATTGCGCCGCGGCTACGTCCAGGTGCGGCGCGCCGGTGTCGTGGGCAAAGGTGACCAGCGAGCCCGCAAGGGTCAGGGCCAGGACTAATGAGGGGGCGTTGATTTTCATGAGAAGAAGCGAACGGGACCGAGGAATGGTCCGAACCGTAAGTCACCCATGTCAGCAAAGAGTCCGAATGATACGGGAGAATTGTCAGCAAACCGTAAATGTGCGCGCCTCATGTGTCATGGCAGGCTACGCTGCGCTCGTCATCGCCATGTCACCGAGCGCTCCATCTTCACCACCAAAACCCCGCGAGGGCTTGCGCGTGCTGGTCATCGATGATGACGAAGATCTCTGCCAGCTCACGGCCGATTACCTCGCGCCGCTGGGCTTTCGCGTGGAGGTCGCGCACACCGGCGAGCGGGGCGTGGAGCTCGCGACCGGCGAATCGTGGCATGCCGTGATCCTCGATGTGATGCTGCCCGATGTGGACGGCTTCGATGTGCTGCGGCGCATCCGCGCGAAATCCAAAGTGCCCGTGCTGATGCTCACCGGGCGCGGCGACGAGGTGGACCGCGTGGTGGGCCTCGAACTCGGCGCGGATGACTATTTGCCCAAGACTTTCTCCTCCCGCGAACTGCTCGCGCGCCTGCGGGCCGCGGTGCGGCGCGCGGGCTGGGTGGCGGAGAGCGCGCCGCAGGCACCCGTGTGCGAAGTGGTCGCGGGATCGCTGCGCATTTCCTCCGAAACGCACACCGCGACGCTGGATGACAAGGCGCTCGTGCTCACCCGGACCGAGTTTGAACTGCTGCTCGCACTGGCGCGGGCAAAGGGTCGGGTGAAGTCGCGCGACCAGCTTTTCGAGGAGCTGCGTGGCAGTGAGTGGGAAGTCTTCGATCGGGCGATCGACATGCATATTTCCTCGCTGCGCAGAAAGCTCGGCGACGATCCGAAGGAACCGCGCTTCATCAAAACCGTGCGCGGCGTGGGCTACATGCTGGTCGTCCCGGAGAGCTGATCATGCGGCTCCGCTTTCCGCTCTACGGCAAGGTGCTCTTTTGGTTCTTCGTGAACCTCACGCTCGTTGCGGTATTGGCCTTCGGCTTTGTGTGGATGCAATTCCGGGTCGGTATGGAGTGGCTGCTGGCCGGCCCCGCGGAGCAGCGGATCGAGGCGATGAGCGAAGTGATCACTGCTGACTTGCGCGAGCGGCCGGTGGAGCGGTGGGGTGAAGTGCTGGAGCGTTATCGCGCTGCGCACGGCGTGAACTTCGCCATCTTCCGCAATGACGCGCGCCAGATCGCCGGTCCCGCGATCGAACCGCCCGCGGCGGTGGGCGAAAAACTCCGCGACCGCCGCGGACCGCCGAACCAGCGCGCGTCCCGACCGCGCGAGGGCGCGAGCGGCGCACGGCGGGCAGCCGGACCGCCACCGGGTCCCCCTCCGGCGCGGCTGGCTTTTTTCCTGCGCGCCGGCGAGCCGGCGAAATACTGGGCGGGCATTCACGTCGGCCTCACCCACGATGATCCAGTCGATCCGCGCCCCGTCACGCTCCTGATCGCCGCGGACTCGATCACGGCGGGTGGATTGTTTTTCGACCCGTTGCCGTGGCTCGCTCTCGGCGCCGCGGCGCTGGTGCTCTCGGCGCTGGTCTGGCTTCCCATCGTCGGCAGTATCAGTCGCGCGATTCATCGGGTGAACGTCGCCGCGCGGCGCATCGCGGAGGGTCGCTTCGAGGTGCGCGTGCCGGAGCAGCGCCGCGACGAGCTCGGGGAACTCGGCGGCTCGGTCAACGCGATGGCCGCGCAGCTTGGGGAACTCGTCGAGCGTCAGCGCCGCCTCACCGCCGATGTCGCCCACGAGCTTTGTTCGCCCATCGCGCGCATGCAGCGCGCGCTCGGCGTGGTCGAGCAGCGCTCGAATCCCGAGCAGACCACCTATCTCGAAAAGCTCGACCGGGAGCTCCAGCACATGGCGCGGCTCGTCGAGGAAGTGCTCTCTTTTACCAAGGCGGGGACGGTATCCGCTCTCTCCCCGCCCGAGAGTTTTTCGCTCTCTGTTCTTGTCGCGGAAGTGGCCGCCCGCGAAGCCGCCGATGCCGATGTTGCGATCCGGATTCCCGCGGAACTTCACGTCCACACGATCCGGGAGGCGCTCGATCGCGCACTTTCAAATCTCCTCCGCAACGCAGTCCGCTACGCCGCGCACGCCGGCCCGATCGAGATCCACGCGCAGTCCACGGCGGGCGCCGTGGAGATCACGGTTCGCGATCACGGTCCGGGGGTTCCTGCCGCCGCGCTCGAGAGAATCTTCGAGCCCTTCTACCGCCCGGAAGCCGCCCGCCAGCGCACCACGGGTGGCACCGGCCTCGGGCTCGCCATCGTCCGGCGTTGTGTCGAAGCGTGCGGGGGGACGGTCAGCGCGGCGCCCGCCGCGCAGAGCGGCTTGAGCGTGTGCATCCGCCTGCCGCCGGATGCGGCGAGCGGCGAGCGGTGATTTCTTTGCCCGCGCCGCCGCCCGTGTGTCAGAGCACCTCGAGGACGAAGACGTCGCCAGTGCCGGCGCCGGCGCTGACCGGTGCGAGGTCGTTGCGCGGGCCGGCGGCGAGCGCGACGGGGACGCCGCCGATCTTCACCGAGACGACGTGCTCGGCGACGAAGCCGAAGAAGTCGCCGGGGCCGCCGGTGCCGCTCACGAGGCCACCGATGACGATGGCGCCGATCCTCGAGATGATCGCCGTGTCATTGGTCGAGACGATGCTCGTGTCTCCGGCATTGCCGAAGAAGGCATCGACGCTGGCGACCCCCGCGACGATGTCGCCGCTGACCCAGTTGACGCCCACTTGCACTGCCCCGATTTGCGCGTCTGGATTGAGCGCCACGCCGAGCTGGCTGTAGCCGGCGAGGATGCTGGTAAAAGCCGCGCTGCCCGTGACTTTCACGCTCCCGATGGCGAGGTCGGTCGTGGCCGAGGGCGCGAGCTGGCCGCCGCCCGAGATGGTGACGCGGTGGCTCGAGTTGCCGACGATGTCGCCGCCGACGGTCAGGCTCTTGAGCTGATGGGCGGCGCGGATCGCGCCGCTGTTGATGAGCGTGACGCCGCCGTCCGTCCCGGCGAGGAGGTTGCCCACGATCACCACGCTGCCGATCTCCTGGCCGAGGATCGCCCCGGTATTCGTCGCGGAGTCGCCCGCGCCGATGCTGCCGCCGACGAGATTGGCGCCGATGAAGACATTGCGCACCGCGCCGCGCTCGGCCTGGATGGTGCCGCTCTCGATCACCGGGCCACTCGCGCCGATCATGGAGTTCTTCAGCTTCACACTCACCACATCGCCATTGCGCGAGATGATCGAACCGCTCTCCGTCCCCAGGCCGCCGAGGAGGTTGGCGGTGGGCAGGAGGGTTACGACCGGGCCGACGTCGAGCGATGCGATGATGGAGCCGCTGCGGTCGCCGCCCGACCCGACCATGCTGTTTCCGAGGGTGACTGAGGTGATCGGCCCGTCCGCGGCCTGGATGGAACCGGAATCGGCCCCGGTGTTGCCGGCCAGGTTGAGGCCGATCTTCACGGGGCCGATCTTGCCCACATCCTGGGTCTGGATGCTCCCGGAATCCAGCCCGGCGTCGCCGACCACGGACCCACCGATGGTGACGGAGGCGATCGAGCCATTGTCCACCACTATGATGGAACCGGAGTTCGTCCCGGTGCTGCCGAAGAGGCTGCCCCCGATTTTCACTGGCCCGATATTGCCCGCGTCCTCGATCTGAATGCTCCCGGAGTCGGTTCCGCCGCCGCCGATGAGACTCCCGGCGATCGTCACGGAGGCGATGCTGCCGCCATCGTCCGCTTCGATGGTGCCCGACTCGGTTCCGCCTCCGCCTGCCATGTTGTGCGCGGGTGCGGTCCCGATTTTTACGGGCCCGATGTTGCCGCCCGCGTCGGTCTGGATTTTCCCCGAATCGATTCCGCCGCCACCCACGAGGAAAGCCTTGATCGTGACGCTGGCGATATTGCCGCCGAGATTCGTCTCGATCAATCCGCTGCCGATGCCGGCGCCGCCGATGACGCTGTTGCCGACGACCACAGGCCCGAGATTCACATCGGCGGAAATCGAGCCGCCCGCGGTATCGGCGCCCCCGGCGAGATTCATCCCGATGCTCACCGAGGCGATGCTGCCGCCGCTCGCGATGCGCCCGGAGTTCGTTCCGCCCGCCGCGCCGCCGATGATCGATCCGGCGACCTTCACCGGCCCGATGCTGCCCTGGGCGGTGATGCTGCCGCTGTTCGCCGTGGCGTCGCCGGTGAGGTCGCCGAGGATCGTCACCGGACCGATGGAGCCGAACTGCCCGCCGGTCACGCCGATCTGCGCGACGAAGACGCTGTTCGCCACTTCCAGCTTCCCGAGCCGTCCGACGATGGCGCTCACCAGCGTGCCGCCGGCTTCCTGCGTGGTGACGCCCACCACACCCATGCTTCCCACTTTCAGCCCGCCGAGGCCGGTGGTTTTCGCGATGCTGTCGCCGGCCGTCACGCGGCCGAGGTCGCCATCGATCTCGATCCCCGCGAGGTCCACGCCCGCGGCGTTGATGAAGCCGACGTTGACGGTACCCGCGCCGGTGGCGACCACCGAAATTTTTGCGCCCTGGAACTCAAATTGGTTTGAGAGTTCCAGCCGCTGGAGCTGCTCGCCACCGCCCGAGGGGGCGAAGATGAAATTGTTGAGCGAGGGCGCGCCGCCGATCAAGCCATCGAATGCGCCCTTGCTGATCTTGACGGTGACCGCATCGCCGTCGCTATCGACGTAGGTGACGGTGGTGGGATTGACGAGGATCGCCGGGGCGATGCGAGCCTCGAGGGGTTCGATGGAGGGATACGTTTTCATGGCGAGTGCGATGAGGTGAGGTTGGCGAGCAAGTCGGTCGGCAATTGCCTGACGGGCATGATTGGGGAAAGGAGTCGCGCTGACGGGAAAGTAAACCCGCCAGCAGCATGTGACCACACTGATCTCCGCGCCCCGCGAGGCGTGCGGGACGAACACACTGGCGCGTAGCGCCCATCGAAAAAACCGTCTTCCTGAGCCGGAACAATGCAGTTGAGCCGCAGATGGACGCAGATGAAACGCAGATGGGAAACAGGGGCGTAGGGCAATCGGCATGCGTGAGCGCGATACCCAAAAAGTGATCTCATTTCCCCCCGCTATTCCTTTCCGCCTCCGCATCTGCGCTCATCTGCGTTCATCTGCGGCTCATTCCAACTGCCTGGATACGGCTCAGAATGACTATTTTTCGATGCGGCGCACCACCGCTGCGGTGACATCCAGCATCGTCGCCGTGCCGGTGTTGCCCGCGGCGCTGGCACTTTCGTATCACGCGTTCGCCCGTCCAATGGAGAAACCGTTTAGGCTCGACCTTCCCCCCGCCCCATCCCGAACACTCGCCGAACCATGCCTCTCGAACCTGACTATGAAGCCGCGCTGCGTCGAAACGAACGGACCATTCGTTCGGCTCCGATTCGCCTCGGGCCACTCACCGTGGCGCTGATTGCGATCTGCGCGGTGGTCGCATTTCTTTCGAAGCTCGGACACAAGGACGAGTTCGTCGAGAAGCTGCTCATCACCCGCGGGGGCGGAGAGGGGCCGCTTCCTGAAATCTTTGGCGGCCAATTCTGGCGGCTGCTGACTCCGGTCTTCCTCCATTTTGGGATCGTGCATCTCGTGTTCAACATGCTTTGGCTCAAAGATCTCGGAACCGTCATCGAGAGGCTCTCGGGAACGCGCGCCCTGCT
Source organism: Chthoniobacteraceae bacterium (assembly GCA_031411395.1). Classification (GTDB taxonomy): domain Bacteria; phylum Verrucomicrobiota; class Verrucomicrobiia; order Chthoniobacterales; family Chthoniobacteraceae; genus Chthoniobacter. The sequence continues at coordinate 7,266 of JANOAZ010000290.1, read as the reverse complement.
CGGTCTGGTCCTGGTCGCGGGCGTGCTTTCGAACGTCGGTCAGTTCATTTTTGCCGGGCCTTTTTTCGGCGGAATGTCGGGCGTTGTTTACGCTTTGCTCGGCTACGTGTGGATGAAGGCCCGCTTCGATCCCGCTTCCGGGTTCCATCTCGAAAAGCAGATCGTGATCATGATGATCGGGTGGTTCTTCCTCTGCATGACGGGGGCAGTCGGGCCGGTCGCCAACTACGCCCACGGCTTCGGCCTCGTCATCGGCATGGTGTGGGGTTTTGTCGCCGCGAAACTCCGCTCTTCGCGCGGCTCGCTTCCGGTCAGATTCTGATCTTCGCTTGCTCGCGATCGCCGCCCGCACGACCTTGCTCCCCCCGATGAATTCCGAAGTTCCCTCCGAACCGCTGGGCTCCAGGCCGCCGGGCGTGCCGCAGCGTGAACTCGATGAGCATTCGAAGCTCGCGCTCGAAGCGGCGGGCGTCGGGACCTGGACGTGGGAGATCGTCGCCGATCACATGATCTGGGACCGGCTCACTCATTCCTTGCATGGGCTCGAACCGGGAAAATTTTCGGGCCGGCCTCACGACATGGAGGCGCTCATCCACCCCGACGACCGGGAGCGGGTGAAGGCGGAGGTCGCCAAGGCGCTCGCCGTCGGTGAGGAATTCGACACCGAATATCGAATCCTCAGCGCTCGCGACGGGAGCACGCGGTGCCTCCGGGCGCGGGGCAAGGTCGTCCGGGAAAGCAAGGGACGACCGATCCGGCTGGCGGGCGCATTTTGGGATGTGACTGATCGCAAGGCGATGGAGGAGCAACTCTCCCGCGAGCGCTTCTTTCTCCGCACTCTTGCGGAGCACATGCCCGACAAAATCTATTTCAAGGACACCGAGAGCCGCTTCCTCTGGGCGAGTCATGAAACGCTGCTCCGGTTTGGCACCACCGATCCGGCGCAAGTCGTAGGGAAAACGGACTTTGATTTCTTCCGCGAAGAGCACGCCATCCGCGCCTTTGCCGATGAGCAGGAAATCATGCGCACGGGACGTCCCCTGGTGAATCTCGAGGAGCTTGAGACCTGGGCGGACGGTCGCGAAACTTGGGTTTCCACGACGAAAATGCCGCTCCGAGACGAGGAGGGCCGGATCATCGGGACGTTCGGACTTTCACGCGAAATCACGGAGAAGAAGCGGGCCGAGGCGCAGCTCGCGAAATACGCCGAGGAACTGCGCCGACGGAACGAGGAACTCGAACAGGATCTCGGCATGGCGCGCGAACTCCAGAATGCCCTCATGCCGCGGCTCTATCCTTGTTTCCCGCATGGCGTGGCTTCCGCCGATAGCGCGCTCCACTTCGCGCATTTCTTTACCGCGTCGAGCGAAGTGAGCGGCGATTTTTTCGACATCCTCGAACTCTCCGACAGCAAGGCAGGCATCTTCATCTGCGACGTGATGGGGCACGGCGTGCGCGCCGCGCTCGTGGCGGCGATCGTGCGCGCGCTCGTTGGAGAATTGAAGAGCGTCGGACACCGCCCGGACGAATTTCTTGGCCAGCTGAACGAGAAACTCTCCGCGATTCTCAAGCAGACCGAGATCCCGATGTTTGTCTCAGCGTTCTACGTCGTGGCCGATCTCGCGAAGGGGCTCCTGACCTATGCGAATGCGGGACACCCGGACCCGCTCTGGGTGCGGCACGCGGCGACCGGCGCGCAGGCCACGCCGCTCAACCACAGCAAACGCGGTCCCGTCCTCGGGATGTTTGCGGACGCGCATTACGACACCTCGGAGCTGCCGATCGCAGTCCACGACCGGGTGCTGCTTTTCACCGATGGCCTCTTCGAGGTCGAGGGCGCCGACGGCGAACTCTACGATCAGAAATGCCTGATGCGCGCGGTGGACCGGCGCGCAAACCTCAATGCCGGTGAACTCTGCAGCGAGGTGCTGGCGGAGATCCGGCAGTTCTCCGCGAAGCATGAATTCGACGACGATGTCTGCCTCGTCGCCTTCGAAGTCGAGCGGCTCGGGGGGGAGGGGTAGGGGGGACAAGCTCGAAATTCGAGCTTCGGATTTCAAACTTCCTCGATGCGCTATTCGAAGTCGTAGATGACGGCGCGCTGGCAGTTGGGTTTGAACACCTTCTCGACGAACTCGAGATGCAGCGGGTGGATCTGGTAGTCGTCCTGTTGCTGCTTGTTTTCGAACACGAGATTGAGGGCCACCTGGTAGCTCTGGTCCACCACGTCGCGGTGGCTCCCGACCATCCGGCCGATGTGGAAATGCTGCACGCCGGGAATCGGGCGCAGGTATTTTTCGGCGCCCGCGACGAGTTCATCGGCGGCATTGGGCAGCTCGGATTTGGTCCAGAAAATGACGATGTGTGAAAACATGGTGAGAGATGGGATTTGGGTGCTTGGCTTATCGGGCCGGCTTTCGTAACCAAACGCTCCGTTCCCAGCAACTCCCTTCATCCTCATGTCCGCTCCCCACCAATACCGCTTTTGTTTCGGCCCCTGGAATCTCAGTGAAGGCGCCGATCCCTACGGCCCGACGACGCGGCCCTCGCGCCCGTTCGACTGGAAACTGGCCCAACTCCGCGAACTCGGCTTTGAGGCGATGATGTTTCACGACGACGACGCCGTCCCGGACATCGACAGCAAGAGCGAGCAGGCGATTCTCGAGGAAGCGAAGGAATTGAAACGCCGGCTCGATGGCGAAGGAATCGCGGCGGAGATGGTCGCGCCGCGGCTTTGGTTTGCGCCGCAGACGATCGATGGCGCCTACACGAGCAACGATCCGGCGGCGCGACAATACGCAATCGACCGCTCGCGGCGATCGATCGACATCGCGAATATTCTCGGCACCGATCTGCTGGTCCTGTGGCTGGCGCGCGAGGGCACGTATCTGCGCGAAGCGAAGGTGGCTTCGCGGAGCTTCGACCGGCTGATCGAGGCCTTCGATGCCATGCTCGCGCACGATCCGAAGATCCGCCTCGCGATCGAGCCCAAGCCGAACGAGCCGATGGATCATGCTTACATCCCCACCATCGGACACGCGCTCGCCATCGCGCACCTCACCCGCGATGCCGCACGGGTCGGCACGGTGATCGAGTCCGCGCACGCCATTCTCGCAGGGCTCGATCCGTCGGATGAGATCGAGTTCGCCCTGCGATTCGGCAAGCTTTGGTCGCTGCATCTCAACGATCAGAACGGCCTGAAATTCGACCAGGATAAACCCTTCGGAAGCACCAATCTCCGGAGCGCGTTCAATCAAGTGCAGTCCATCGAGCGGCACGGATACGGCAGCGGCGGCGAGTACGTTTGCTTCGACGTGCATCCCTTTCGTTCGACGAGCCCGGAGCATTGGGTGGCGCACCTTGCGAACAGCCGCCGGACGTTTCTTCGCCTCGTGGAGAAAGCGCGCTCGTTCGACCAGGGCGCCGCGGACGCATTGATCGCCGGGCGCGATTATCAGGCGCTCGATCAATTGGTCATCGAGCATCTGCTCGGATAACTGCGCAATTCGTGCGTTGGGCTAAACCCGGCGAATAGCGGACCGCTGAAAACACGGAAGACGCGGAAGATGCGGAACGGAACCGTTTGGATTTCAAACCGACGTGTTCCTTTCACTCACTCACCAGGGGTGGGCGAAGATGAAGCGCCTTTGCCACCGATGTCCCTTCTCATCCGCGTCTTCTGCGTTCTCCGCGTCGTCCGCGGTCACTCCCATCACCGGATTTAGGGTTAGAATGCATCCGGCACTTTGAGGCCGGGTTCGGCGCGCAGGATGCGCGCGGCTCGGGCGCTCACGACCGGCGAAGGTTGTCGCGGATCGCGCTTGCGCGGACTTGGCAGGATGGCGGCGAGCAATGCGGCCTGCTCGCGCTTCAGACCGCGAGCGCTCGTGCCGAAGTGCGCTTGGGCGGCGGCTTCGATGCCGTAGATGCCGTCGCCCATCTCGATGACGTTTGCGTAAAGTTCGAGAATGCGGCGCTTCGAGAGCAGGAGTTCCATCCAGAAGGTGTAGTAGGCTTCCAGCCCTTTGCGGATGAGCGAGCGACCCTGCCACAGGAATAGCGAGCGTGCGCATTGCATGGTGATGGTCGAGGCGCCCCGAGGGGCCTTGCGCCGGCGCTCAGCTTCGAGCCGTGCGATCTTCATCTCGTGCCAGTCGAAACCATGATGCTGAAAAAAGCGCTGGTCCTCGGAGGTCAGGACGCAGCGCAGGAAAGGGCGGGGGATCTGCGCGAAATCGATCCACTCGTAACGCCGCGGTGGTGCGGTCCGCCCGTCGAGGCTCGCCTCAGCGGTGCGGAGAAGCATCAGCGGGGTCAGGGGGGGATTTGCGACGCGCACACATCCGACCTCGACGATGGGGATGACGAGCAGCGCGGCCGCGATGAGCAGTGTCCAGCGGAGCCAGCGTCGGCGGGTGCGAGGTGGCGCCGACTTGCGGCTCAAAGACTGCGCACCTGCGGCGGCGGGACGATCACGGGACGAACCCGCGGGATCCTCAAGCCGCTGTCATATTCGGTCGGGCCCTGCACGACTTCGACGGAGGTGATGTCGATGACGTTGGCCTCCTGTTCCTTGCGGGACGTCCTGCCTTCGCGCCTCGGCGTTGGAGCCGGTTCCGGCGTGGGCTCGGCGGTGCGGGCCGAATAGGTGGCCTGTGCGGCAACGTCGTCGAGGACCCGGCGCTGTTGATTGATGAGTTCTTCGAGACGGCGTCGAAGACCGTCGCGCTGTTCGATGATGCTGTCCCGCTCGCGGCGGAGGCGTGCGACGTCGCGTTCGAAACGGGCGCCGAGTTCTTCCTCCCGCTTGTCGAGGGCGAACTTCTCGGTCGCGAGTTCCGCGGCTTTTTGCTCGTAGCGATTGCGGTCGGCTTCGAGTTGAACCAAGGCGTCGTCCCGTTGTTTGACGACGGCCTTGAATTCCCGGGCGAAGACCGCGCTCTGCGCCTTGTGCGATTCCCTCGCTTCGTCGAGCTCGGAGGAAAGGGTTTTCTTGTCCACCAGCAGGCGATCGCGTTCGCCCGTGACAGCGGCGAGTTTCTTGTCGGCTTCGACGGCGATTACCGCCATCTGCTGAGCGAGGCCGGTGGATTCGCGCTCGGAGGTATCGAGCTTGCCGTTCAATTCGGAAATGGTCTTCTCGGCTGCGGCGAGTTTGGCGCGCGTTTCTTCGCGATCCGCGGTGATGGCCGCGATCTGCTTTTGCAGGCGCTCGTCGAGCGCGGCGAGTTCTCTCGATTTCTCCGTGGCGAGTGTCGAGAGCGCCTTTTCGTGCTGGGTCGCGAGCGCGGCCAGCCGGTCGTCGGTCGTCGCTGCGAGGGCGGCTTTTTCCGCGGTAATCGCCGCGATGGTTGCGTCCTTGTCCGTGGTCAGCGCAGTAATGACGAGCTGGTGTTTGGCCGTCAGCGCCTCGATCGCTTCCTTGTGCTGCACCACGAGTGATTTCGCAGTTTCTTCGTGGCGCTCGGCGGTGGCCTGCGTTTCGGCCAGGGTCTTTTCGAGCTGTCGGACTTTCTTGTCGAGGGTCGCGACCTTCGTTTCGGCTTCCGTCGCCCGGGTTTCGAGTGCGGCCTTCGCCGTGGCGAGCTTGTCTCGTTCGCTGCTCAGCGATGCGAAGGATTTCTCGTGTTCCATCCGCGACGAACTGAACTCGGCGGCAAGCGCCTCCTTCGCACCCAGCAAATCGCGGTGCTGCTGGTCGAGCGCAGCATACGCTTCCCCGTGCTGTTTCGTCGCGCCCGCCAGTTCCTTGCTCAGAGCGGCGAGTTTCTCCTGAAGCTGATCGCGCTCCGCGGTGAGTCCGGCGACCCGACCTTCCAGTTCGCCCTTTGCGGTCGCGGCTGCTTCGCGCTCGGTGCGCGCGTTGACACTCGTGGCCTCCAACTGACGCTGGACGGCATCGAGTTGCTTCGCGAGATCGGCATTTTTTGCATCGATCTCCTCGCGTTCTTTTTTGGCGGCAGCGAGCGCCTTCTCGTGTTTGCCTTTCGTTGCGTCTATCTGGCTTTTCGCGCCTTTCAGCTCCGTTCCGGCGGCCGCGAGTTGCGCCTTGAGCGCCTCAATTTCTCCCGACAGCCGGTCGCGGTCGCTGGTCAGGCTGGTGGCCACGCTCGCGTGTTGTTTGCGGGTGTTTTCCAGTTCCGCGTTGAGGAGGCCCAACTGTTTTTCCCCAGCGGTCCGTTCCTTGAGCGTCGCAGCGAGAGTCTGTTCGATTTCCGTCTTTGCAGTGCGCGTTTGCTTCAGGCGGTTTTCGTAATCCGCCCGGACCCGCGCCAGTTCCTCCTTCGCAGCGGCCATTTCCTTGGCTGCTTTCTCCCGTTCGTCGATGACGTGAGCGAGCCCCTTCTGGTGCTGGCTGCGCGCATTCTCGAGGTCTTCGCGCGCATTGGCGAGCAGGGCCTCGATGCCTTCGCGATCACGCATCGCCGTCTCGAGCGCAGCCTGGAGTTCGCTTTTGGTGGCGTGGGTTTCGCCGGCGGCACGCTGGTGATCGGCCAGGGCCTTGGCGAGTTGCTCGGAGAGCGATTTGGTCTGCCCGGCGAGCATGTCGCGTTCGCCTGCCAGCTCGTTGAATGAATGGGTCCGTTCCTCCAGCTTTGCCTTTGCCTCCTCGGCGAGGCGTGCCGCAGCCAGCGTGCGCTCGTGCTCGGCTTTTAGCGTTTCGAGTTCGCCCGCGATCTCGTTCGCACGGTTCCGCGCCGCATCGCGTTCCTGCCCGAGAGCGGCGAGGTCGCCCTGAAGCGTGCCGACCGTTTCGCGGGCTTGCAAAGCTTCGCGCTCTTTCTCTTCGAGTTCCTTGATCCGGGCTGCAAGGCCTTCGCGCTCGGTCGTGAACTGGGCATTGAGCTTTTCCTTCTCCGCGGCGGCGGCATCGCGTTCCTGGAGTGTGGCCTTGATTCGGCCGCGATATGATTCGATGTCGGCCTCGAGTTGGGAGACAGCGCGCGATTCCCATTCGGCTCGTTCAGCGCGAGCGGCCTCCATTTCTGCGGCTTTCGCTTCCACAGTGGCCGCAAGCTGACTGCGGGTCTGCTGAAGGTCTGCATCGGTCGAGACGTGGGAAACTTTTAGCCTTTCCGCAAGCTGATGCGCTTCCGCAAGGGCGCGTGCGAGTTCGGATTCGCGCTTTTCCGCGGCCGCTTGCAGCTCTTGCTTGAGGCGATCCGCGGCGGCGGCGGCCTCTGCGGTGAGACGGGTGCGGGTTTCCTCGAGTTCGGCGGCGAGCTTGTCCTTCGCGGAGTTGAGGCTGGAGATTTTCGCCTGAGC
>JANOAZ010000289.1:0-4210 GCA_031411395.1 Chthoniobacteraceae bacterium | reverse complement strand
GCGGATGCGAGAGATTCCTCGGCTTCGCTCGGAATGACGGCTGTTTTGGAGCGCTTCGCTCCGACGCGCTTGCAGCGTTCTTTCCGAATTCGCGTCCCTATTCCGACTTGAGCAAATGCTCGATCGCGCGGCGATGCGGCGCGGTCAGCGCGATGTCGGCGAGTTCCGCGGAGAGAAACCACTGCTCGTTGGGCGCCAGCCGTTGCGGTGTCGCGGCGGGAAAAACGGACAGGTGGACGCGATGGTGGGTGAAGGGATAGGTGAGAAACGTGAGCGGCTCCGCACCGGCGGGGAGCGTGGCGAGCGTGGGCAGTTTCCACAGACCGCGCCAGCGTGCGCCGGTCTGCTGCGCGAGGAGGATGCGCCGGCCGCGCGTGATCCACGCGCAGTCCTCCCGCATCGCGACGACCTTCTGCCGCGGCTTCTTGATCGGCAGCGAATCAGGATCGGTGGTGCGGCAATCTTCGCGCACCGGGCAGCGCAGGCATTGCGGCTTCGTCGGCGTGCAGAGCAGCGCGCCGAGTTCCATCAGCGCGGAATTGTGTTCACGTCCGCCCGCCTTCCCCAGGAGCTCCTCGGCCGCGCGCCAGAGGATGTCCGCCCCGGCCTTCGTGTCGATCGGTTCGTGTGAATCGACGAGCCGGGCGAGGACGCGCGCGATGTTGCCGTCGATCGTCGGCACCGACCGGTCAAACGCAAAGCTGGCGATCGCGCCGGCGGTGTAGCGGCCCACTCCCGGGAGCCGGGAAATCTCCGCGGGATCGGACGGCAGGACACCGCCGAATTCAGACATCACCGTTTGCGCCGCGCGGTGGAGATTGCGCGCCCGCGAGTAATAACCGAGGCCCTGCCAGACGGCGAGCACCTGCGCCTCGCTCGCCACAGCCAGCGTCGCGAAATCCGGAAACCGCGCGAGCCATCGTTCGTAAAATGGAAGCACCGTGGCGACCTGCGTTTGCTGGAGCATGAACTCCGAAACCATGATGGCGTAAGGATCGGCCGTCCGCCGCCAGGGCAGGTCGCGCCCTTCCGCACGGAACCAGGCGGCGAGCCGGGCGCGCACCGCATCGGGTTTCTTGATTTTCGATTTTGGAATTTCCACGCCGGCGCGCACACTCCCGAAAGCGCGCATGCCTTCAATCCCAAAATCAAAATCGCCACCCGCCGACGGTCCCGCGCCGATCACGCTCTACGCCTCGCCGCTCACCTCGGAACAAGCGACGAAGCTCCGCGCGATCCTCGTTGAGGACGGTTACCGCTTCGAACCGAAACCCTACACGCTCTACTACGCTTCGAAGGACAAGCTGAACGTCGCCGTATACGAAAAGGGACCAAAGGTCGTCCTCCAGGGAAAAGGGACGCAGGACTTTGTGACTTTCCGCCTCGAACCGGAAGTGCTCGGCGTAGCAAAGCTCGGCTACGAAGACGTGCATAATCCGGAGATGTTCGCCGCGCACTTCGGCGTGGATGAAAGCGGCAAGGGCGACTTCTTCGGGCCGCTCGTCATCGCCGGCTGCTACACCGACGCGTCGATCACCCGCACGCTGATGGCCGCGGGCATCCAGGACAGCAAGCGCATCGGCAGCGACCAACGGATCCGCGATCTCGCGGAGATCATCCGCAGCACGCCCGGCGCGATCCACTCCGTGGTCGCGATCGGCCCGGATCGCTACAACGAACTTTACAAGAAATTCGGCAACCTCAACCGCTTGCTCGCATGGGGCCACGCGCGGGTGATCGAGAATCTGCTCGAAGCGCGGCCCGACTGCCCGCGCGCGCTTTCCGATCAGTTCGCGAATCCGGCATTGATCAAACGCGCCTTGCTCGAAAAGGGGCAGGCCATCCAACTCGACCAGCGGACGAAGGCGGAAAGCGATGTCGCGGTGGCGGCTGCGTCCATTCTTGCGCGGGAAAAATTCATCGACTGGCTCCACAAGGCGGGCGGCGAATTCCGCGTCACGCTCCCTCGAGGCGCTTCCGCACAAGTGAAACACGTGGCCCGCGAGCTGGCCGCGGCCCACGGGCCGGAGATCCTTCGCCGCGTGGCGAAGACTCATTTCAAAACCGCTTCGGAAGTCGCCCCGGCCGCTTTTCCCGCGAAGCCCGAGGGAGGAATCCCCTTTCGTCGAAAACCAATCAGTTAAGGTAACTTAAGGTACTTCCTTTTCTGGAAAGTGAGGCTTGCCCGGCGCGCGCGCGCCGGTATACACACCTCGCTCTTCTTCTTATGGGAACACTCACCAAGCGGGATCTCGTCGTGACGATCAGCAATGAAACCGGGCTGGTTCAGCATCAGGTTTTCGATGTGGTGCAGCGGACTCTGGATCACATCACGGACGCCCTCGCCCGGGGCGAGACTGTGGAACTCCGGAACTTCGGCGTCCTCGAAGTGCGGCTCACCAAGCCTCGCGTGGGGCGGAATCCCAACCAGCCGGGTAGCAGCTTCGTGATCCCCGCCCGCGCGACCGTGAAGTTCAAGTCCGGCAAGGTCATGCGGCAAAAGGTGTCGAAGCTCTCCGCGGTGATGAAGCGGGAAGCGACGAAGGTGTAGTCCCGCTCCAGCTTGCTGGAGCCTTGGACTGCGGGAGCTTGCTCCCGCTTTCGCGGTTCGGCGGAGCTTGCTCCGCGGCGGCAGGCTCTGCTCGGACCCGGACACCGCTCCCAGCCACGGGCAGCAAGCTGCCGCCTCCGCAAAGCTCCAGCAAGCTGGAGCACTCCAAGGCGCCTGCGGCGCCGGGTCAGCGCTTCGCGAACCGCCCGAGTTTGCGCTTCACGAGGGCGGCGACGTCTTTGAGTTCCTCGATCCCCAGGAGCAGCGCGGTGCCAAAAAAAGCTGCGGCGGCGACGGCAATCGTGCCGAGCAGGAGAGCGGCGCGCGGGAGGAAATGAATCGAGGTCCACCCCGCGGCCAGCCAGTGCTCCGACGACCAGCAGACGGCGGCGAGCACGGCGCCGGCGACGCTCAGCTTCCCGAGCGTCACCGCGAGATCGCGGCCGCCGAGGGCCGATGTCTCGCGCCGCATGAGCAGGTAGAGCATGAGGAAATTTGCCACCGCCACACAGCCCGTTCCGAGCGCGAGCCCGCGAATTCCCCAGCCGAGACGGAACGTGAACAGCCAGTTCACGAAGGCGTTCAGGGCGATGGAAATGAAGCTGACCACCATCGGCGTCCGTCGCTTGTCGATCGCGTAAAACGCGGGCGAGAGGACCTTGAGCGCGGAATACGCACAAAGCCCGAGCGCGTATCCCTGGAGCGCGATCGCCGCCTGGTCGGTGGCGTGCGCGCTGAATTTTCCATGTTCGTAAAGCATGCTGATGATCGGCCGCGAGAGCATCATCAGGCCGATCGTCGCAGGCACGGTGAGCACGAAGGCCAGCCGCATTCCCCGCCCGAGCACGGTGCCAAACTCGCCGCGATCGCCGGTCGCCGCGATCCGCGAAAGCAGCGGAAGCGTCACCGTCCCGATCGCCACGCCGAAGATGCCGAGAGGCAATTGCATCAGCCGGAACGCGATGTTCAGGCGATACGCGCTGCCATCCTCCAGCCACGACGCGAACCACGTATTGACCATCACATTCACCTGCACGGAACTCGCCGCGACGATCGCCGGCCCCATCGTGCGCAGGATCGTGCGCACGCCATCGTCCCTCCATCCGAAGTCGGGCCTGTAATGGTAGCCGAGCCGGCGCAGCGAAGGGATCTGCACCGCGAGCTGGAGCCCGCCGCCGATCACCGTGCCGAGGGCGAGGCCGACGAGCGCCTTCGGCCCGAAGGTCGGATCGAGCCACCAAGCCAGGCTCACCCCGCCGACGATCGAGCCGATATTAAAAAACGACGACGCCATCGCCGGCACACCGAAGACGTTGCGCGCATTCAGCATCCCCATGATCAGCGCGCCGAGCGAGACGAGGAGGATGAAGGGATACATGAGCTGCGCGAGAAATGCGGTCAGCTCCAGCTTCCCCGGGGTATCCGCGAAACCGGGCGCGAGGACGCTGACGAGCAGCGGCGCGATGACGATGCCCACGACCACCACGGCGCTCATGAAGATCGACGCGAGCGTCGCCACTTTGTTCGCGAGCCGCCACGCCGCGGCTTCCCCATCGGTCGCGATCTTCTTGGAGAAGGTGGTGACAAACGCGGTGGAGAGCGCGCCTTCCGCGAAGAGATCGCGGAGCAGATTCGGAGTGCGGAAGGCGACGGTGAACG
>JANOAZ010000288.1:0-1698 GCA_031411395.1 Chthoniobacteraceae bacterium | reverse complement strand
CGGGCACCCACGCCCGGCGGTGGCGGAGCTTGAGCGCGAGCTTCGCTTCGACGAATTCACATGCCTCGACGTAGGCGGGGCCAAGGTTGTTCAGTTCCGAGAACACGTCGCATTGCGAGAGGGTAACGCGGGCGCCGCTCGTGCGCTCGAAGACGAGTTCCTTGAGCATGGCAGCCTGCACCTGCTCGACGTTCGCGGTGGCAAGCCAGTCCACACCGTTGCGCAGCGGGTCGAGCGTGTAACGACTTGAGCGCGTCAGCGCATCGACCGAACCGTGCAGCACCTTGCCGATGCTGCGCCGATAGAGATCCAGCAAATCGCGTCCAACTCCGCTGATGAGCCACTCGCCGCTCTTCTCGTTGAAGAAGGCGATGTCGAGGCGTTCCGGCCGTAGCAGCGCCGAACTGGACTCGCCACGCTCGGCGATGATCGGGATGCGGGAGAGCGGATCACCGTGGCGAATCACAAACCCCCAGCCGCCGTCCTCCACTAGCGCCCGGACGCGGCAGACCTCGCTGCGTTTATTCGAGTCGAACCACGGGGACATGAGCTTCTCCAACTTGGCGAGCCGTTCCCGATTTGGAGCGTGGAGCGGTTTCACGGCGCGGTAGGACGTCATGGAGCGCCGCACCTTCACGGCCTTCTTGTCGAAGGCCCGCCAGGCATCGTCCGGTGCCTTGCGCAAAATCTTCAGTGCGAGATCGCCCGGTGAATCGTCATCGTCACGCAGCTTGGCGACCAACGCGGCGTGATTGTCCTCGAAATCGAAAACGCACTGCGGCTCGGCGAGGATGTCCAACAGTTCCAGTTCCTCGCAGAGATCGGCCGGCGTGGCCGCCGTGGGCGTCGCGAGCACCAGAGCGAGGGCCTCGACATCCAGAGGACTTGCTGGTGAGCCCGGCAGGTCGAAGCCGCGGCCACCGAGATAGCTTCGGTATGGACTGAAGAGATCGTAGAGGCTGGATGGCTTGAGTTTCCCGAGCAGTTCGGGCCGTGAGAACTTGGGTGGTTTTACTGTGGGCATGTGGGGTGTGGATTGAGTTGCGGTTGAAAATGGAAAAGTTGTTCACAATGCATGTGAACAACTTAGGCAAAAAAGGGTCACAGGAGGCTCAGTTGCAGCGCCTCCTTCCACCAATCTTTCAGGCGGTAGCGGATCATGATGGGGTTCACGTCGAAGATTTCGGCAAGCGCGAGGGCCGCATCCTCGGCAACCTGATCTCGCCCGGACGCGGCAGCATCGGCGTAGCGTGCGCGGTAAGGCTCGGCCGCCAGCGTGATCAGGGGCCACGGAAGCAACAGACAGGACATGGCCATGTTCGCCTGGAACTCCCACCACTCGTAACGGCGGGACGCGGCACCCAACTCCGGGCGGCACATAAAGCCATCGCGCCGCACTCGTGCCTCGCCACCGGAGACGGCATCGAAGTCATACTGCGAACTGTCCGTCAGCAACTTCTCGGCGAACAGGCGCGCATGGAGCAGCCCGTGCCCGGCTTCGTGTCCGATTGTGGAGCGAACCCGGCGCCGGCCCGCATCGGAGGTATCATCCTCGACTTCCTTCGACACATAGACACCGAGCACGTTCCCGGCTTCGTCGAAGCGGATCGCTCCCATCAAGCCAGGCTTCATCTCGGAGGCTCGCACCTCCACGCGAAAATGCTTCTCCACAAAGCGGTCGATCCGCACCGGACGCGG
>JANOAZ010000287.1:0-1963 GCA_031411395.1 Chthoniobacteraceae bacterium | reverse complement strand
GAGCGCCTTGCCCTCGCCGTCGTAGTAGGCGTCGATGATCGCGATCGGCACCTTCGCGCGCATCTCGACCACGAAGCGCCGCACCCGCACGAGCTGCTCCGGCGTGAGCGCGAGCTGCGGATTCATCTTCGGCCCGACCGGCCGGTAGGTGTGAAACCAGCAGTAATGCACGCCGCGCGCGATCAACTCGCGCAGCCACGACTCGGTGCAGAGATCGTCGATATTCGTCTGGCACACGCTCGTCGCCACGCCGGTGAGAATCTTCTCCCGCAAGCACGCATCCAGTCCGCGCAAGGTCCGCGCGAAGACCTCCTTTTTCCCCCGCCGCTCATCGCTGACGATCTCGCGCCCTTCGATGGAAATCAGCGGCGTCGCATTGCCCACCTGCCGCAGCTTCTTCGCGATCTTGTCGGTGATGAACTGCCCATTCGTGAACACCTGAAAATACGCGTCCGGGTGCGCCGCGAGCAGGTCGAGCAGCTCCGGGTGCATGAACGGCTCGCCGCCGAGGATGCCGAAGAACGCGTTCCCGTGCGCCTTCGCGTCATTGATCGTGCGGTTCAGCGTCTCCAGATCGATCTGCGTCCGCTCCGCCTCCACATCCACCCAGCAGCCCTGGCAGCGCAGATTGCAGGAGTTCAGGATCGAGAGGTATAGGAACGGCGGAAAGTATTCCCCGCGCTTGATCCGCGACTTGAAGCGCTCCACCGAGAGCATCCCCTTCACCCCGAAATTCCACGCGAACTTGGCCAGCAGACGCGGATCGGTCGTGCGGAGAATGCGGAGGGCGAGGGAGGGAAACATGAGCGAGCCGCGACCGTAGGCCAGCCCCGGCGGCGCGGCAAGGGGCACGCCTTGCCAGATCACGCGGGCTCTGGCATTTTCCCCGGCATGAGCAGCGTGACCGCCGCACCGACTTATCAGTTCTCCGTCGAGGAATATCACAAGCTCGGCGAGGCCGGCATCTTCCACGAAGACGACCGCGTCGAACTGCTCAACGGAGACATTGTCATCATGGCCCCCATCGGAATCCGCCACATCAAATCCGTCCGCCGGCTCAACAAAGTTTTACAAAAGCGTTTCGGCGACTTGTGCATCGTCGATGTACAAAACCCCGTGATGATCGATGGCCACTCCGAGCCGCAGCCGGACATCCTGCTCCTGCGCGCCGAGGCCGACACGCGCGAGACCTCACCGCTTCCGGAGGACGTATTGCTCCTGGTCGAGGTCGCCGACAGCTCGCTGATGTACGACAAGACGGACAAGCGCGACGCCTACGCCCGAAATGGCATCGCCGAATACTGGCTGCTCGATCTCACGCGGAATGAATTGTTCGTCTTCCGGGATTCCGATGGGCGCGCCTACCGCTCGGAGTCACGCGTGCGCCGCGGCGAAACGATTGCGCCGCTGGCATTTCCCGACGCCGCGGTCGAATTGAACGATCTGCTGCCGCCGTAGGTCGCCGGCCGGAACCACAAGAGCTCGCGCCCGCCACGGCCGCCGCGTCGCCGCGGTAAATCAGCGCCGCGGTCGGCCTCTTCGGTCTCGGCTGGTTCGTCGAGCGCGCTTTCGGCGTCGGCTTTATGCCGCTCTGAATCACGGACCTACCGCCCGTCCCGGCTCGCGCGTCGCTTTGCCGATGCGATTGGTCAGCTTGTCGCCCATGTCTTCGCGGGCTTGCTCGGCGAGCGCTTCGAGACGCTTGACGATCTCGGGGTTTTCAGCGGCGACGTTCTTCGTTTCGCCGAGGTCGTCGCGCAGGTTGTAGAGTCCGTGGCCGACGGGCAGCGCGTCGTAGTTCGCGGGCTTTCCATCCGCGCCCGGGGGCTTGCCGCGCAGGCTGCGCGCGGTGTGCGGGAAAAAGAGCTTCCAGTCGCCGCTACGCACGGCCTGGAGTTCGTTCCGGCCGTAGTAGAAGTAGTAGGCGTCGTGCGGGTTCTTCGCGCTGGAGTCGCCGGCGAAG
>JANOAZ010000286.1:0-19917 GCA_031411395.1 Chthoniobacteraceae bacterium | reverse complement strand
TCCAAGAGCTTCCATTCGGCATCGGTGAGATCACTGGGATAGGGTTCTTTGGTCAGCATCCCAAGCCTTCCACCCTATCTCTCCAAAAAGTACAAGAACTAAAATTACTGGAGCACCGACTTTTTAGACGGTCACTTAGGGGGGATTCCTGTGGCGAGACGCACTACTGCTCCACCGCGAGCACCCGCACGAACTGTTTCACACTCGGCCCCGATAGCCGGGGCACACGGGCACGGATCGTCTGCACGCCGCCGGCCACACCGAGCGATTCGTAGGTCACGCCGGTTGATCCCCAGGCCGCGAGATCGGCCGAGTGTTGCACCGTCACGGCGATGTCGGTCGCATCCACGTTGAGCGGGAAGGTGACGAAAATCGCGTCGGCCGCGAAGTCGCTGATCTGCATGGGCGATGCCGACGGGGATTTCGGCGGCAGCTTGAATGCGTTCTCGAGCAGGTTCTTCAGGCCGTCGCGATCGGGGTCCGCATCCGGACCGCTGATCAGCGGGTCGGCCTGCTCGGCGGGCGTGAAATTGGCGTTGCGCCAGGTCGTCGAGGGCGCGGTCATGGTGGTGAAATTGCGCGCGGAGTACGGGCTCCACTCGCTGATGGCGTCGGCGCTGCTGTCGCGGTGGCGGACGCGAAGCTGATAGGTTGTCGTCCAGTCGAGGCGGGATTTCCCGGCGAGCGCGTTCTCGAAGATTCCGTTCGAGAGGCCGGTGCTCAAGCGTCCAGTGCCGCCGAGATTTAGCGCGCGCCAGACGCGCGCGGGCGTCCCGCCCGTGGTCCAGATTTCCCAATCCGTCGCGAGGTGCGTCTGCGCCACGTCGATGTCTCCGAAATTGCCGCTCTGCAGGACGATCGAGATCGCGTGCACTTCGCCGGTGCCGGTCGGTGAGACGATGTCCGGATTGCGCGGCCGATGGTTCGCGCCCGCGGCCGGGAGATACAGGCGCGCGCCGGGAATCGCCTGCTCCTGCCGACTCGCGCTGCTCCAGAGCAGCCGCACATTCGCGTCGAAACCGCCCTCGAGGTAGTGCAGCTCGATGTCGTAAAGTTGCCCGGCTTGGAGCGCGATCGTGCCAGTGAACTGAAGATTGCCACCATAGACGAACTGATCGATCAACAGTTGCCCATTGACGTAGAGCCGCACGCCGTCGTCGGAGATTGTTTTGAAGGTGTAAGTCTCCGTGAATTCCGGCTTCACCCGCCCGCGCCAGCGCGCGGTGAAGTTGTCGTTACCGACACCCGCCATCGGATTTCCACCGCCCCAGTTGAAGTCCACGTTTTGATCCACGCGCTCCAGCGGCGTGCCTGCAAAGGTCTGCGTCCCCGGATAAAACTCCGCGGCCAGCCCATGCGGCAGGTCGGACGCGCTGGCGATCGTGTAGCGCCAGTCGCTCCACGCGCTCCACTCGCTGTTCGCATCCGCGCTGCTGTCCTTGTGCCGCGCGCGAATCTTGTAGAGCTCCTCGCCGATCAGCGTGGTGCGGCCGGTGTGGCTGTTCTCGAACGAGCCCGCGCTCAGCGCGATGTTTGTCCGCTGCGCGCCCGTGGCATTCAGCGCCGCCCAGATGCGCGTCGGCGACGCGTCGTTCGTCCAGATTTCCCAATCCGTCGCCGCGTGCGTGTGCGCCACGTCCTGATCTTCGAATGCCCCTGTCGCGAGCGCCCCCGCCGCGGCGTCGATGAACGCCTCGTCCGTCGCCGGAGCGGTGACATTCGGCACGAGCGGACGATGATTCGCGCCCACCGCGATCGCGTACAGCCGCAGCGCCGGAATGATCTGCACCGCCTGGCTCGCACTGCTCCAGAAGAGCTTCGCCGACGCGCCGAACGCACCGTCGAAGTACTGCATCTCGAGGTCGTAATATTGCCCCGCGATCAGCGTGATCTGGCCGCTCCACTGCGTGACCCCCTGGCCGACCCACTTGTCCACGAGCAGCACGCCATTCACCCACAACCGCGCGCCGTCGTCGGTCTCGGTGGTGAAGGTGTAAGTCTCGCTGAATTGCGGCTTCACCCGCGCCCGCCAGCGCACGCTGAAGTTGTCCGCGCCCAGGCCCGCGACCGGCTCGCCACCGCCGTAGGTGTTCTCGATTTTCGTTTCCGTGCGGGTCGTGTGCGCGGTGACCCCGAGCCGGGTCGTGCCCTGATAATACTCAGCCGTCACGCCGCGCGGATCGTCGGGCGGGGTGGTAGTGAAATTGCGGACCGCAGTCGCGCTCCACTCGGTGTTCGCGTTGCCGCTGCTGTCGCGGTGGCGGACGCGGAGCTGGTAGTTCGTGCTCGTGGCCAGCGCTGTGAAGCCGCCCTGGAACGCGCCGTCGGCGAGCGCGGCGTAGGTCAGCGCCGGACCGCTCGCGGGCATCGCGCTCCAGACGAGTTGCGGCGAGCCGATCGTCGTCCAGATCTGCCACTCCGTCGCGGCCTGTGTCTGACCCGCGTCGAGATCTTCAAACGCGCTCGCGCTCATCACGAGCCCGGTCGGATCGGCCAGCTCGCCGTCGATGGTCGGAATGAGGATGTCCGGCGTGCGCGGGCGGTGATTCGTCCCGGCCGCGGGGTTGAAGATCGCGGTGTTCGGCACCACCTGCTGCGGCTGGCTCGCGCTGCTCCAGAGCAGCCGCGCCACTGCGCCGAGCGCGTTGTCAAAGTAATGCATCTCGATCTCGTAGAGCTGCCCGGCGTTGAGCGAGATCGCGCCGGTCCACTGCGTCGTTCCCTGGCCGATCCACTTGTCGATCAGCAGGACGCCATTCACCCACAGCCGCACGCCGTCGTCGGTCTCGGTGGCGAAGGTGTAAGTCTCGGTGAACTGCGGTTTGATTCGCCCGCGCCAGCGCACGGTGAAGTTGTCGTTCGGGATGCCCGCCATCGGCGAACCGGCCGCCCAGTCGAACTGGATGTTGGAATCCAGCCGCGTGATCGGCGCGCCGGTCATCGTGAGGTTCGGCCAGTACTCGCCTTCGAATCCAAACGCGCCATCCGCGCTCACCGTGATGTCGGCAAAGGCGGAGAAGCCAGTCGCGCCGGTGCTGTCGGTCGCCCGCGCCATCACGCGATGCGCGCCGGCCGGCGGATTGTTCCAGGCGAAAGTGAACGGCGCGTTGTTGTCCGTGCCGATCGAGGCGAAGCCGTCGTAAAACTCGACGCTCGTGATCGTCGCGCCGCCGTTGCTGGTGCTCGCGGCCGCGCTGAGATTCACCGCCGCCGCCGCCGCGCCGTAGTGCGTGCTCTGATGCGCGGGTGCCGTGAGCGCGACATTCACCGCACCCTGCACCGCCGTGATGTCGATGAAGGAAAGCTTGGTGTTCGACCCCGTCCCACCCTGAGCGAGGGACAGCGCGCCGTCGGTCACGGTGACGTTCGCCGTCGTCTCCAGGAACGGACTCGCGGCGCTGACCGTGCCATTGAGAATGGTCGCTCCTTCCGCCGTGACGACATGCGTGCTGTCGAAGACCGTCGGGTCGCCGGCCACCAGATGGACGGAGTAGGTGCCGTTCGGCAACGCGAACTGCCACGAGCGCGCGGCGGGCACGTCCGGATGCTTCATGTGGTTGAAGGTGTCGTAACGCTGATCGGGCGAGGCGGCGGCGTTGCGGTCTCGCGCGTAGGCCGAGTTGTCCACGTTCCAGCCGTAGGTGAAGCCATTCCCCCGCACGCCGAACGCCGCGCCGGTGTCGGCGAGATAACCCTCGGGCACCGGCGCGGCGGCGGGCTGGAAGTTGATGTGCAGGTCGAGCGGCAGCGAGCCATTGAGCACGCTCACCGTGTCGAAGAGCGCCGTCGCCGTCTGCGTGTTGTTGTGCGCGGTCACGGCCATGCCGATGAGCACGCTCTGGTTCATCGCCAGCGTGATGCTCGCGATCTGCTGCCACGCGCCGTTCGTGCCCGCGACATAGCCGGTCAGCACGTCGCCCTGCCGCCGCAGGCGCACGAAGTACGGCGCGGATTGATCCGGCCCGCCGATGAACTCGCTCTGGCCGCCCGTCGTCGCGCGATACTGCACCTGCGTTCCATACGCGCTCATGATCGGCACGAGCACGTTCTTCGCGCCCGCAGCGAGGCTCTCGCGGATCATCACGCCCGCCTTCGTGTAGGGATCGGTGTTCGTCAGCGACTGCACCCGCGCGATGATTTCGCCGTCACCGTTGAGCGTCTGATACGCGAAGTGGAACGCGTCGGCATTGTTCCAAATATCCTCGCCGCTACCCGACATGATGAACGTTCCCGTCGTGCCGGCATACGTCGCATCCCCCGCAAAGCCGACACTGCCGACATCCGCGTGCAGCCACGGCGTCGGCAGCGGATCGGCGGGCGGCTGCGTCGCCTCCGCGATCCATTGTTCGAGCAGCGCGATCGCCTGGTGATCGACGAAGTTCTTCGCCAGCGGCGGCATCTTGTAATGCTCCGACGCGGTCGCCATCCGCTTGTACATGATGCTCCGATCCACGCTCTGCGGCGCGAGCACCTTCGCGCCGTTCACGCCGAGCACGTCCTGCACGATGCCATTGATGATCCCCGCGCTGCCGAGCGACGTCTCGATCCGCGCGTCCCAAAACGCATGCACGCCGCCGGGCCGGTGGCAGTGCGCGCAGTTCGCATCTACGTAGCTGCGCATCCGGTCCTGCGCAGTCGCATTCGTGTCGGTCATCGCGACGTGCTTGATGTAGCCAGCGATCTGCGCATCGCTCGGCGGCGCATCGAAGTAACCGACGTGCCCCCACGCGCGGAGTTGGTTGTCGGTGATGCTGCCGGGATAGACGTGATTCTTGTTGCTCGACTGCGAGTTCATCCCGAGCACGCCACCCGAAGGCACGGTGTGGCACGAGAGGCAGTCCTGCCGGCTGGGGTAGTACCACGGTTGGGTGCGGTCGATGTTGAAGAAGTAACGCGCCGTGGTCTGCGCCGAGGCATTGTGCGAGGTCACGGCCATGCCGAAATAAACCGTGCTGGGCAGCGCCAGCGTCTTGGTCGCATAGAGGGTCCAAGCCGAGCCGTCGCGACTGTAGTAGGCGGTGAAGATGTCGCCCGCGCGCTTCAGCCGCAGCCACGCATTCGGGAAGCGCACCGCCGGCTGCGGGTTGCCCGGATAGATCGCCGCGCTCGCGCCGCCGGTGCTGTCTCGCGACTGGAATTCGTAGCCGCCGGTGTTGTTGTTGCGCGCCTCGTTCGTCGGGAAGACGAGCGCCATCACGTTGCGCGCATTCGCCGCGAGCGACTCGCGCGCCATCAGCCCGGCCTTCGTGTAAAGGTCGGCGCGGTCGAGCGACTCCATGCGCGTGGCGATGTCGAAGTCGCCGGTGCGCTGCGTGTGGACGAAGCGGAACGAATCGCTCGTGCCGAAGATGTCCGTCCCGCCCGCGGTGACCGCGAAGCCGCCGTTGAGAGTCGCCGTCGTGCCCGCGCTCGGTCCGCCGATGTCAGTGCTGGTCATCGTGCCGAGATTGAGGCTGCCGGTGATCGGCACGTCCTCGGTCAGGCCGCTCGTGATCAGGTCGGCGTCCGAGTTATCCGCGCGCCACTTGTAAGTCATGCCATAGACGCGCCCCTCGTTGTTCCGCACGAGCACGCGCGTCTCGAGGCGCTTGTGCGTCCCGGGATTGTTGTCGTCGATGGAAAGCTCGAAGTGCTTCAGCCAGACCGAACCTTCCGGGAATGTCCACTCCCCCGTCGGCGCGAAGCCGACGGTCTGCGCGGTCGGGATCGCGAACCAGCGGTCCTTGTGCGCGGCGTCGCTCCAGAGCGGGTTGGCGACGCTGTAATTCACAAAGCCCGTCGTCGGTGTGAGCGTCGCGAGACTGCTGAAGAGATTGGTCGCGGAGAGCGTCGGCGGCAGCACGACCGGCGGCGAACCGGTGCGCGAGAGCTTGTAAATTTTCCCGCCAAGACTCGACATCTGGCAGAGGTAAAGTTCGTTATCCAAGTCCACGCCGAAGCTGGAAAGGCCCACATAATTCGACCCACTGCTCGGCCCGGTGCCGGACGCGAGCTGGCAGAGCGCGACCTTTGTCGGCGGCGTCACGCTTTCATCGAGATACCAGACCGTCCCGGTGCCGTTGTCGCCGAAGATATATTTGCCGCCGAGATCGCTCGCGAATTCCGCCCCGCGATAGACATGGCCGCCGATCACCGCGCTGCCCTCCGAGTGCGAGTAGTGGATGATCGGCCGTTTGTTCGTCCCGATGTAGGGCTGCACGAGGTCGCCGCTGATCCCCTCGATGTCGTCCCATTGGAAATTCAGCGCGCTCTCATTCGCCCCGATCACGCTCACTTCCTCCCACGACGCGAGCCCCACATCGCCGATGAAGATTCGCTTCGTCACCGGGTCGCACGTCATCCGGTGCGGACTGCGCAGCCCGATGCAAAAGAACTCCTCGAGCACGCCCGCCTGCCCGACGAACGGGTTGTCATTCGGGATGTAGTAATTTTGCGAGACCGAGCCGGCGGGCAGCGGTTGGCGCGGGATCGGGTGGGAAATGCCGCCGCCGCGCTGATCCACATCGATCCGCAGCACTCCGCTGTAGAGCCCGCGGTCGATGCGCTGCGTGTTCACCGTCGATTGCGCGTCGTCGCCGTTCGTGAGGTAGAGGAAGCCGTTCTCCGGGTGGAAGAACATCCCGCCGCCGTTGTGCCAGACGCTCGCGCTGACCTGGTCGATGAAGATCGTCTCGCTCGCCGGATCGATCGTGCCGTCGAGGTTCACCGTGAAGCGCGCGAGCCGGTCTCGGCAGGGCTTGAAGGTCGGCGGCCGCACCGTCGAGGAGCCGGTCACCGTGCCCGGTGTGACCCACGTGTAGTAGATGAAGACGAAGCGGTTGTTCGTCGGCCCGGAGCCGAAGTTCGGATGAAACGCCAGCGCGAGCAGCCCCGAGTCATCCCAGCCCTGGCACTTCGCCGAGATGTCGAGCATCAGCACCTTGTCGCCATTCACCGCCGCCGCGTCCTTCGGGAAGGAATACACCTTCCCCTCGCGCTCCCACGCCACCATCCGCCGCGCATTCCCCGGCTGCCCCGGCAGCTCGGTCACGCCGAGTGCATTCACCAGCGTCACATTCGGAAACGCCGGCACCGCCGACCACGACCCGGAGAACGTCGGCGCCGACGTGGGGAGCGCACCACCGTGGTAAGCGCCGAACGCCGGGCGCGACGCGAGACCGTATTGCTGTGCCTCCGCCGCCGACGTTAGGAGCAGCCCTAGCAGACCTAGGAAGAATTGGGTGAGGCGGCGCATGAAATGGGGGAAGAGAAATCCAACCGGGCACTCCACCGGCGGGAACGGGATACGCCGGGAAAGGGAATGGGGGCGTTGGGCGGCCACCATTCACCAGTAATGCCCCGCCGACAAACACCCGCCTGTTGAACGGTTCAAGCCTTCCTTTACTCCGGCGCCTCCGTCGGCGTTGCCGTTGGCAGCCCTTCCTCCTCGATCACCCGCTGCCAGCGGCGCGACGATGGCGCTGGCGGCTCGTGAATGAACTGAGTGAGAACTGCCGCGACGAGCAGGAAGATCCCGCCGACGACCACGGCTGCGGTGCGGCTGTTCCCGAGCAGATGATTCATCACCCAACCGAATCCGAGCGAGGCGGCGATCTGCGGCAGGACGATGAAGAGATTGAACACCCCCATAAAAATCCCCGTGCGGCCCGCCGGCAGCGCGCCGGCGAGCATTGCGTAGGGCATCGACAGGATGCTCGCCCAAGCCACCCCGAACGCCGCCATCGATAGGAGCAGCGGCCACTTGCTGTGAACCATGCCGACCGAGAGCAACCCGGCCGCGCCGCAGAGCAGGCAGGCGGCGTGGATGGTCTTGCGGCGGAAGCGATGAGCCAGCGCGACGAGCGCGAACGAAGCCGCGCAGGTGACGACGGAATGCATGGCGAAGCAGAGCCCGGCCCACTCGATCCCCGCGCGGTAGAGCGGCGAAGTCTCATCCGGCGCGCCGAAGATGTCGCGGGCCACGGCGACGGGGAAATAGAGGAAGAGGAAGAAGAGCCCGAGCCACGTGAAGACCTGCACGAGCGCGAGCTGGCGCATCGTCCGCGGCATCTCCGCGATCGCGCGCAGGATTTCGCGGAAGCCACGGAGCAGGCCGCCGCGCTCGGCTTTGGTCTGGTGGAAAATGGCGAGGTCTTCCGGCGGTGTTTCACGGGTGGTGAATGCGGTCCAGAGCACCGCGCCGAAGAACGCGGCGGCGCCGAGGTAAAACGAATACCGCACCGTGACCGGGATGGCGTGGCCGGCCTCCGTCTGCGCGCCGAGGTGGAACCAATTGCTCAGCACCCACGGCAGCGCCGAGGCGATCATCGCGCCGAGTCCGATGAAGAGGCTTTGCATGGTGAAACCGCGAGTGTGCTGCTCCTCGGGCAACTGGTCGGCGACCATGGCGCGCAGCGGATGCATCGCGATATTGATCGAAGCATCGAGCACCCAGAGCAGCCCGGCGGCCATCCAGAGCGTCGAGGAATTCGGCATGAGCACGAGCGTCGCCGTGCTGAGCACCGCGCCGACCAGGAGGTAGGGCCGCCGCCGCCCGAGCGGACCCCACGTGTGATCGCTGAGATGCCCGACGATCGGCTGCACCACCAGCCCGGTGACGGAGCCGGCGAGCCAGAGCAGCGGGATGCGATCCGGCGTCGCGCCGAGATATTCGTAGATCGCGCTCATGTTCGCCGATTGCAGCGCCCAGCCAAACTGGAGCCCGAAAAAACCGAAGCTCAGGTTCCAAATCGGCCAGAAGTTGAGCGGCGGTTTTTGCATGGCGGCTCGCCGCCCTAGCGGTCGTTCGGCGCGATGATCTCCTCAGTCCACGGCCGGGCGAGCCGCTGAAAGAGCGCCTTTGCCTGCACGGGCGTGATCCGCGGCACTTCCGAGAGCAGGCACGAAAGCATGCCCGTGACCTGGGGCGCGGCGAAACTGCTCCCGGTCACTTTCTTGGTCGCGCCGCCGCACCACGGCACCTCGACATCCACGCCGCGCGCCGAGAATTCCACGAGGGAACCGCGACGGTAATAGACCTCCGCACCCTGCTCGACGCGCGCCATGTTGACCGTGAGCACGGAGGTGAAAAAACCGGGCCACTCCGGCCGCCCCGAATCCTGATTGTTGCACGCCGCGACGACGTGGACATCCCGGGTATAGGCCTCATCCACCCAGCTCTTGTACTTCAAGACGTGCTCGGGGATGCCGCAGCCCAGGCTGCAATTGAGGATGTGATAGCCGCGGTCGATCGCCTGCCGCGCACCTTCGAGGATGATCGCCGTGCGCGCGGAGAGCGACTCACCGAGCACGCGGATGCTGCCGATTTCCGCCTCCGGCGCTACCTGATGGAGGATGCCCGCGACCGCGGTGCCATGGCCGAAGAGATCGCGCCCCTCGCCGGGGACGACCTTCAACTTCATCCCGTCCTGCACCACCGCGATGTCGTCCACGAGTTCCAGCCCGTGAAGCGCGGGGTGGCTGGTCTCGACGCCCGAGTCGAGGAGGGCGATCCGGATTCCCTTCCCCCGCCCGCGCCGAATCGCCTGCAAAGCCTCTTCCGGAGTGATCCAGCTCTTCACCACGCGCCGGCTCCCAAGCCGAGGGAGAGAGTGAGCAGTTCGTGTTCGACCAGGCGCTCCAGGATGTCAGCCACCAATTGCAGCACGCGAAGATCGTCCGGCGAAAATCCTGCCGGGTCGGGCCCGGTGCTTTCGGCCTGCTTGAGGCGCACGGCCGAGATGACGCCGCGGAGTTCGCCGGAAAAATAAAACGGCACGGCGAGCATCGAGCAGGTCACCAACCCGAGCTTCCGATCCAGCGTGGGATCCTGCTGCGCGTTCTTGTGGACCTCGTTTTCGCAGATCGGCTGCTCGGTCGCGACCACCATGCTGATCATTCCGGTCTGGAGGCTCTGGCGAAATCGGCCCACGAATGTGGCGGCGTTCGGGCCGTTGTTGAATTGCGGCACGAGAAAATTCTGCGTCGAATCGATCAGCCACAAGGTGCCTTCGTCCGCATCCACATGGGTGAGACCCTCGATGAAAGCGCTGCGCATCGTGCCATCGAAAAACTCGTCGAATGCGCCGTCGGCAAGTTCCTGGGCCGCCTCTTCCATGCGGGTGGAAACAATCCCTCGCACCGCACTGAGCCGCGAATCCGGCAATACCGTGAATCTTCCATCCGACATGGGCGCGAACGTAGGGATCCCCTTGATCGAGAGCAAGCTGCGAACGCGCTACTTGATGATCCCGCGCGCGCTGCTCGTCACGAACGCGACCAACTCGACCAGTTCCGGCAACTCCGGGAGATCGCTGCGAATCTGCTCCACGGCTTGCTGGAGATTCAACTCGGAGCGGTAAATCATTCGGTAGGCTTCCTTGATGCAGCGCATCGTCTCCTCGTTGAACCCATGCCGCTCGAGGCCCACTTTGTTGTAGCTGCGCACCTTCGCGGGATTGCCGTCCGCGATCATGAAGGGCGGCACGTCCTGCACGATCTTCGAGCAGCCGCCGGTCAGCGCATGGCGTCCGATCCGGCAAAACTGATGGATCGCGGTGAGCCCGCCGATCACGGCGTAGTCGCCGACTTCCACATGGCCGGCGAGCGTCCCGTTGTTTGAGAAAATCACGCCATCGCCGACCACGCAGTCGTGCGCGATGTGGCAGTAGGCGAGGAAGTTTCCCTTGTTGCCGATCCGCGTGACCGCTCCCGGCGCGGTGCCGCGATGCACGGTGACGAATTCGCGGAAGCAGTTCCCGTCACCGATCGAGAGGTGAGTCGGCTCCTCGGCGTACTTCAAATCCTGCGTCACCTGCCCGATGGAACTGAACGCGAAAAAACGGTTGCTCCGGCCGATCTTCGACGGACCGCTCAGGCTCACGTGATGTTGCAGCCAGCAGTCCGCGCCGAGTTCCACTCCGGGACCGACTACGCAGTAGGGACCGATCTCGCAGCCATCGCCGATCTGCGCGCCCGGATCGATGACCGCGGTGGGATGAATTTTCCCGCTCACTGGTCGATGAAGCCAAAGAGCATCTCCGCCTCGGAAACGACCTCGCTGTTGACGATGCACCGGCCCCGCGCCTTGGCGATGTTCTTCTTTCGCTGAGTGATCTCGACCTCGATGAAGATCGTATCGCCGGGCACGACCGGCTTGCGGAACTTCACTTCGTCCGCGCTCATGAAGTAGCCCAGCTTTCCCGCCATGCCCGGCAACCGCAGGATGAGAATGCTGCCGACTTGCGCCATCGCCTCGAGTTGGAGGACGCCGGGCATGACGGGATGCCCGGGAAAATGCCCTTGGAAATAAAGCTCGTTCATCGTCACCGATTTCACGCCGGTGCATTTCGTCTCGCCCTCGAAGCCCACGATGCGATCGACCATCAGGAACGGATAGCGATGCGGCAGCAGCTTCATCACATCGTTCACATCGAGCACGTCGCCGCCCTTCGGCGTGACCCCCGGCGGCACCAGCGCCATCTGCCGCGCGAACTGCTTGCTCACGGCTCGTGCGAGGTCGGTGTTCGGTCCGTGCCCAGGCTTGACCGCGATGACGTGCCCGCGGATGGGCCGGCCGAAGAGCGAAAGGTCGCCGACGATGTCGAGGATCTTGTGCCGCACAAATTCGTCTCGGAACCGCAGCGGCTCCTTGCTCAGCACGTTGTCGCCGCGCACCACCACCGCATTCTCCAGGCTGCCACCCTTGATCAGCCCTTTGTCCATCAGCGGCTTCACGTCTTCGTAAAAAACGAAGGTCCGCGCCGGCGCGATTTCCTTCTCGAAAATCGCGGGCGTGATCTCGGTGGAAAAGTACTGCGTGAACCGCCCCTCGGGGCCGACCTGCGTGCAGGAAATTCGAAACGCCGGGTCCGGCACGATGGTCATGATCGAGCCCGATTTCGTTTCGAGATGGATCGGTTCGGTGACCTCATAGACCGCGCGCGGCACGCCCTGCTCGACGACGCCCGCTTTCTTGATCAGCTCCACGAACGGACGCGCGCTGCCATCGCCGATCGGCGGCTCATTGGCATCCATTTCGATGAGCGCATTGTCCACCCCCAGCCCGGCCAGCGCCGCGAGCACATGCTCGGTGGTCTGCACTTTCACAGCGCCCTGCGCGAGCGTCGTGGCCCGCTCGACGGTCTTCACGTGGTCGATGTCCGCCTCGATCACCGGTTGATCTGCGAGGTCCATGCGGCGGAACTTCCGGCCATGGCCCGCAGGGGCCGGGTGCAGGGTGAGGGTGACTTGCTCGCCGGTGTGCAGCGAGGAGCCGCTGATGCTGGCGCTCTTGGCAAGGGTCTGCTGGGGCTGGCTCGTCATGTCGATGGTGCTGGGAAAAAAGGCCGCTCGTTATGCGCGACGATGCCCCTGCCGACAAGTCCCGTTGTCGCCAAGGGCGATCATCCCAAAGCCGCCGTCATTCCGACCGGAGCGGAGCGGAGTGGAGGAGCCGAGCCTGCGAGACAGCCGCGGGCGAAGGCGGGGCAATCTTTCGCATCCGCGGGCGGAGGAGGCGCGGAGCACGACGCGCACCGGCTCCGCACCACCGCTGCCCGCGGATGCGAGAGATTCCTCCACTCCGCTCCGCTCCGGTCGGAATGACCGTTGTTGGGAGAGGAGCCTCAGTCCTTCCCCGCGAGCGGGAAGAGCAACGAGTCCACGTAGCGCTGGTTACTCTTGCGCAGCCGGGTCACCATGATCCGGCCGATCGCGATGAGGAACTTGAAGGC
The DNA here is from genome assembly GCA_031411395.1 of Chthoniobacteraceae bacterium. GTDB lineage: Bacteria > Verrucomicrobiota > Verrucomicrobiia > Chthoniobacterales > Chthoniobacteraceae > Chthoniobacter. Next base: position 7,204 of record JANOAZ010000286.1, on the reverse strand, counting down.
CGCCGTGGGATACACCCCGGCCACCGCGGAGATCACCGCCTGCGTGATCCGCAAAAGCACGCAATCCGTGACCGCGCACACGTCCGCCGAGCGCGGGCCTTCATCGACCAACGCCAGTTCGCCGAAAAAATCGCCTTCCTTCAAAGTCGCGAGATCGATGTCACGGCCCCCGCTGTGATGGACCACGCTAGCTTCGCCCGAGACGAGCACATACATGCAGTCACCCATGTCGTCCTGCCTCACGATCACCTCACCGGCCGACGCGCTGCTCGCATCGCAGAGCTCGATGAATTCGTCGATTTCCTCGGTCGTGAATTCGCTGAAAAGCACGGTGCGTTTCAGTTGCTCGCGGGTCTCAGGGGTAGTGCTCATGGGTCGAGTATCTTGCCGTCGCGCATGCGGATGCGGCGCTCAGTCCGGCGGGCGATTTCTTCGCTGTGGGTGACGAGTAACAGGGTGGTCCGACGCTGAGAAGCAATCTTTTCCAGCAACGCCATGACCTGCTCCGCATTGGTGGAATCAAGATTCCCGGTCGGTTCATCGGCGAGCAGGAGCCGCGGTTCGTGGATGAGCGCGCGGGCGATCGCGGTGCGCTGGAGCTGTCCGCCGCTGAGCTGGTGCATCTGGTGGCGGGCACGGTCGGCCAGGCCCACGAGCTCGATGATCTCATCCGCTTTCCCGCCCACCTCCTCGATCGGGCGGCCCTGGAGGAGGAGCGGAAGGCAGACGTTCTCCCGCACGGTCATGGTCGGCAGCAAGTTGAAGAATTGGAAGACGATCCCCAGCTTGTGGCGGCGGTAGTCGGTCAGCTCCGGCTCCGTGGCGCGATGAAGGGCAAGCCCGTCCACCACCACCTCGCCGCTGGTCGGCGTGTCGAGCCCGCCGATGAGGTGCATGAGCGTGCTCTTCCCACAGCCGCTCGGCCCGGTGATCGCCACGAACTCGTGCTCCGCGATCGCCAGCGAGACATCGTCGATCGCCGCGCCGGAGCCGGGGTAGTGGCGGGTGACGTTCTGAAGAGAGATCATGGTTGAGTGTTGAGAGTTGAGAGGCGGTTGCCGCGAACGGTCGATCTGCGAAGAATGCGCAGTGTCGTACGTGCGCCTCTCAACTCTCAACCCTCAACTCTCAACCTCCCCTCTTCGCATCATCGACGAAACGCCCGAGTGGATCGTCGTCGAGAAGCCGCCCTTCATCGAAGCGCACCCTAGCAAACCGAATGGCCGGGCCACGCTCTGGGACGGACTGCGCGGGTTGCTCGCGTTCGAGCTGGCGAATGGCGGGCAGGTCTCGCTGATCAATCGCCTCGATCGGGAAACGAGCGGCCTCACCCTCGTGGCCAAGACCCGCGACGCCGCGCGCGCGCTTCACATGGAGATGCAGGAGCGCGCCTTCCGCAAAGAATACCTCGCGATCGTCTGGGGCTGGCCGCCCGCGGGTGATTTTGAAATTGACGCGCCGATCCTGCGACAGGGAGCGCAGGGGCCGTCCCGCATTTATCTCAAACAAGCGGTGCACCCCGCCGGCGCCATCGCGCGCACCCGCTTCCGCGTCGAGCAGCGTTTCACCGGCGCGACGTCGAACGGCGCCCGCTTCGCTCTCGTTCGCGCCTTCCCCGAAACCGGGCGCATGCACCAGATCCGCGTCCACCTCGCGCACGCCGGCTTCCCCGTGGTCGGCGACAAGCTCTACGGCCCGGACGAAGGCTGCTACCTGGAGTTCATCGACACGGGCTGGACGCCCGCCCTCGCGCAGCGCCTCCTGCTCCCGCGCCATGCGCTGCATTCCACCGCGCTGCATCTGCCGGGACGCGGCTTGAGCTGGCATTCCGCGCTCGCCTCCGACCTCGCGGACTGGCTCGGGGAGAATTTGCTCGCGAGCGCCGAGCCGCCCCCTCTATAAAGCCGCTCTATGTCTCGCTTGGGCAAATGCAACAACTACTCCGGCTGCCTGCTTGCTTATCGTGGAGAGCAGACTGAAGTCGCCGACGGCCAGCCTTTCGTCTGCGCCGAATGCGGCAAACCTCTCGACGAAGTGAAGGCGCCCGCGGGCCGCTGGATCATCTACGGCGTCATCGGCGTCATCGCCGTGGGGCTCCTCGCCGGCCTCGCCGTCGCGCTCCCGAAGATGAAGGAGGGCCTCAAAAAGAAGCCCGCGGCCACGAAGACCACGCCCACGCCCACGGCAGGCTCCTCGGCTTCCCCATCCGGCGAAACCGAAGTGGCGCCGCCGGAGAATCCAAACAAGAGGGGCGACGCTGAGCCGCCGCCCGTCGTCGTCGCGGAGCCGAAGCTCAACCTCGACGTCGATCCGCAGGTCAAAGCCGAGGTGCTCAAGCGCATCGACCTCATGCCGGGCCTCACGCCGGGCGAGAAGGACAAGCTCTACAACAGCGTCGAGCGCGCGAAGAAGATGAATCACGTCATCACCGTGCCCTTCGGCAAGGGCAAGACCGTCATCTCCGCGGGCGACGCACTCGCGCTCAAGGACGCCCTCGAAAAACCCGACATCGCCGCCCTCCGCAGCCATCCGCTCGCCGTCCTCGTCATCCTCGGCTACGCCGATCCGAAGGGCGACGCCAAGGCCAACCTGCAATTCTCCAAGGACCGCGCCGACGCCGTGGCCACGGCGATCAAGAAGGAATTCGGCGACAGGAATCTCGTCCGCTCCGTCGCGATGGGCGGCTCCACGCTGCTCGACGCGCAGAGCATGGAGAAGAATCGGATCGCCGAAGTCTGGGTCGTCCAGCCGTGAGGCAAATGCGGAAGGGGGAATGCGGAGTGCGGAATGACTCCCGCGATTCCGCACTCCGCATTCCGCACTCCGCGTTCCGATGAGCGCCTATCTCGCCGTCGTCAGCGGCCTGCCGCCCAAAATTTTCCCCCTCGTCGAAGGCACGTGGATCGTCGGCCGCGCCACGACCGCCGACATCGAGCTGAACCACGTCGAGATTTCGCGCCAGCATTGCCGCTTCGCATGGGATGGCACCGCCTGCAGCGTCGAGGATCTCGGCAGCGTGCGCGGGACTCGGGTGAATGAAACGCGCATCAAGGAACGCACCACGCTGCGGCCCGGCGATCGCGTCGGAGTCGGTCCGGCGGTCCTGGAATTCGGGCTCGGCGACGCCCCGCGCATCGACGGCGCGGAGCGGCCGAAGCCGGCCGATGAGACGCCGCAGATGCTCGTCCATGGGAAAAAGAGCGACCGCATCGAAGTCGATCGCGAACTGCTCATCGGCCGGGAGCCCGATCGCGATGTCTGGCTGAACAACCCCGCCGTCTCGCGCCGCCACGCCAAGGTCGCCCCGCTCGCCAGCGGCGGCTGCATCGTCACCGATCTCCACAGCACCGCGGGCTCCTTCGTCAATGGCCACCGCTTCGACACCCACGAGCTCACCGTCGGCGACCGCCTCCAGATCGGGCCGTTCTGTTTCCAGTTCGACGGACACGCACTGAACCGCGTCGCCAACACCTCCGGCGGCTCCATCCGCACCAACGGCGTCTTCTTCCGCACGCAGACGCAGACCATCCTCGACAACGTCAACATCCACGTCCCCGCCTCGCGCTTCGTCGGCATCATCGGCCCGAGCGGCGCGGGCAAATCCTCGCTCCTCCGCGTGATCAGCGGAATGAACGCGCCGCATGAGGGCGTCGTCCTCGTCGATGGCGAAAATATTTACGCCGACAACGAATCGCGCTCCTTCGGCTTCGTGCCGCAGGACGACATCGTCCACGCCGAGCTCACCGTCTCCGACGCGCTCCGCTTTAGCGCGCGGCTGCGGCTCCCCGCCGACACGCCGCCGCTCGAGCTGCAAAAGCTCATCCTTCAAACCATGGATCAGCTCGGCCTGCGCGATCACGCGGGCAAGCCGATCACCCGGCTCTCCGGCGGCCAGCGCAAGCGCGTCAGCGTCGGCGCCGAGCTGCTCGCCAAGCCCTCGATTCTCTTCCTCGACGAACCCAGTTCCGGCCTCGACCCGGCGACCGAGTTCAAGCTCATGGAAGTCCTCCGCGACCTCGCCGACACCGGCTGCACGATCGTCTGCACCACGCACGTCATGGAGAACGCCTTCCTCATGGATCAGCTCGTGATCATGGTCGGCGGCTGCCTCGCCTTCCAGGGCTCCGCCGCCGAGGCGCGCACTTACTTCGGCGTAAACAAACTCACCGCCCTCTACGACCAGCTCCTCGCCCAGCCGCCGAAGCACTGGCAGGACACCTTCCACGAACGCACCCAGGGCGCCCTCCCCGGCGAGGAAGCCGCCGCCGCAAAACATCGCGTCACCCCGCTGCGCCGCGCCTTCTCCCTGCCCATCCTGCTCGCGCGCCAGTGGGCGATCCTCCGCGCCGATTGGCGGAATTTCATCATCCTCCTCGGGCAGCCGCTGATCATCGCCGCGCTCGTCTGCTGGGTCACCGACGAACGCGACCGCGTGATGTTTTTCGCCTACATCGCCACGCTCTGGTTCGGGTGCAGCAATGCCGCCCAGCGCATCGTGGAAGAGCTCGCGATCTACAAACGCGAGCGACTCGTCGGCGTCGGCGCGCACTCCTACCTCGCGAGCAAGTTCATCTTCCTCACGGCGATCACCGCGGTGCAGGCGATCATCCTCTACGTTTTCGCGATCGCCTTCGAAGGCAGCTTCGACGGCGCAATCGCGTGGCAGATCGCCGCGCTCCTCGGCACCGCCGTCGCCGCGGTGGGAATGGGTTGCGCCATCTCCGCCCTCGCACGCTCGGTGATGCAGGCCGTGATGATCGTTCCGCTCATGCTCATCCCCATGATCATCTTCTCCGGCTACACCGTCGCGCCCACCTCCATGTCCAAGTCGGTGCTCGCCGTCAGCCGCCTCATGCCGACCTTCTCCGCGCAGGTCGTCTTCGACACCAGCTTCCTCTGGAAGCGCGAGATCAAGGGCGAACTCATGAGCGACCACGGCCAGTCGCTGCGCAATCTCGACCCCGACCGCGAGATCGAATCCGGCTCCGTCTTCGAAAAGAGCGGCCCCGCGTGGCTCGCGCTCTTCGGCCATTTCCTCTGGCTCGTCGGCACCTACGGCATCTCATGGGTCGCGCTCAAAACTCGCGAGCGGAAGTAGGTGCGTGTCAGTTTTTCGAGCCACGGATTTTCACGGATGAAACACGGATTCTTTTTCCCGAGGGCGGTGGCCGCCGGCATCTTCCTCTCGGGCGCGTCGATCGCATCCGCCTTCGACGACACCGCGCCGCCGCTCCGGCTCGCCATCGTCGGCGACTCGACGGTCGCCAACTATCCACCCGGCTCGCCGGTCCATGGCTGGGGTGAATTCATTCAGAGCCGGATGCGCCGCCGCGTGCAGGTCCGCAATGCCGCGGTCGGCGGAGCCAGCTCATCGAGCTTCCTCGCCGAAGGCCGCTGGAAAGCGGTGCTCGCGGAGAAACCGGCGGTGGCGCTCATCCAGTTTGGCCACAACGATTCCTTTCGCGCGATCAGCCCCCAACAGTACCAGGCGAATCTCCAGCACATCATCGAATCCGCCCGCGCCCAGGGTGCCGTTCCCATCCTCGTGACCCCGATGCAACTCCGCGTCTTTCGCAAAGACAAACTCGTGCCGGCGTTCCAAAGCTACGCCGATGCCGCGCGGCAAGTCGCCGCAAAAACGGGCGTCACCCTCATCGACCTGCACGACCTCAGCGGACAGCTCTTCTCGCGCCTCGGCGCCGCCCGCGCCGAACAACTCGCCAGCCCCGGCGGCGACAAAACCCACTTCAACCGTCTCGGTGCGCAAGCCATGGCGGAGATCATCCTCCGCGAGCTTTCCCAAAAGCGCACCCCGCTCACCCGCGAGATCATCGCACCGGGCAGCTCACCGATGCCTCAAAAGGCACAGTCCCGCAAAGGCCGGCGATAGCCCGGCGGGCTCGCATGGACCGTCGATGGGACCGATGGGACCGAGGGGATTTATATCGGACCCGCATTCGTGCGTCCCCTTCGTCCCATACCTCCCGTGCTTCCCCTCTCCCGCCGCAGCCCCTACTCCCCCAGCCCGAAGACCTGCACCGTCTGGCTCTTTCCCTTCAACGTCCGCTCGCCGAAATCCGCGAGCGGCGGCCGCTCCGTGAGTTGCTCGACGAAGGCACCCGATAGCACCACCGGCCGGTCCAGTTCCTTCGATACCGCCTCCAGCCGAAAGACCGTGTTCACCGCATCGCCGATGATCGTCGCATCGCGCGCCGCCGAGAGCCCCATGTCGCTGAAGGTCACCGGCCCATAGTGCAGCGCGATCGCGACCTTGAATGCCTCGCCTTCCGGCCAGGCCCGCTCTTCCGCGAGGCGCAGAAGCTCCCGCGCAATCCCGAAAACCGCATCGCATTCCGCGGTCCCCGACCAATACGCGAGCATCGCGTCGCCGATGAATTTGTCGATCGTCCCCTGCCCGTGCTGCACCACATTGCTCGCCTCGCGGAACCATTTGCCAAGCAGTTGCGCGAGGTCCGCGCTTGGGATGCGCTCCGACATCGTGCTGAAGCCACGGATGTCGCAGACCAGCAGCGCCACCGACCGCGCCGGCCCCACCGCGGTGCTCGTCGTCGTCGCCGCCACCGTCACATCCATGTCTTCGTCGGGTTCCTCTTCGGTGAGGAAAGTCAGCGTATTATCCGCAATGCGAATCTTCGCGCCCGACTCGAGGATCACCGGCATCACCACGCGCTGATCGTTCACATAGGTGCCGTTGCGGCTGCCGAGATCGATCACCTGATATTGAAAGGCGCTGTGGCAGCGAATCAGCGCATGCTGCCGGGAAACGAGCGGACTGAAATTGAGGCACACCGTATTCTCCCGCGTCCGGCCGATCGTCGCCGTGTTGCCGATGCGGACTTCAAACGCGGCGGCGGTCTTCGGCTGGATGTGCAGTTTGGCTCCCATGTCGTGGTCGTAGAGAGCGAGCCTGCCGTCTCCCCGCGCGCTCGGCAATCCCGCGTGCTGCCCGCGCCGCTCTGCGCTCCGGTCGCTGCGAATGAGGTCGTGAGACCGCCGCCGCCGAAAGCTGCACAAGCAGCATCCAAAAAAGAACCGTCATTCCGACCGAGCGTAGCGGAGCGGAGGAGCCGAGTCTGCGAGACAGCCGCGGGCGAAGGCGGGGCAATCTCTCGCATCCGAGGGCAGCGGCGGCGCGGAGCCCACCGACAGATGCTCCGCACCGCCTCCGCCCTCAGATGCGAGA
>JANOAZ010000285.1:0-4242 GCA_031411395.1 Chthoniobacteraceae bacterium | reverse complement strand
GGTTTCTTCGGGATGGTGACCGGTGGCGCGACCGGACCCACGTCCACTGCCGACGGCGCGACGGGCAGCGGCTCGGGTTTGTCCTTCTCGAATTGCTTGAGCTGCGCGAGCAGGGCGATGCGCTGCGATTTCGCGGGTTCCTTGACCCGGGCGGCAAAGCGTTTCTCGCTCCACTCGTATTCCGCCTGCCGCCACGCGAGCTCGGCGATCTGTTGTTCGTACGGCGTGCGTTCGGTGATCGGCTTGCGGATCAGCGCCTGGGTCTCGGGCGGAAATTTAGACACTGCGTCCTCCGCGGCTTTCTCGCGGAAGGGCCGCTCCATATCTTCGAGCTTCTGCCGCAGCTCGGCAGTCTTGGTATTGTAGTCGGCGAGCTTTTTCTCGTACTCCGCGCGCTGATCGGCGGTCGCGACCTCGGCTTCTGCATACGGCTTGATCGGCGCGAAGAAGGCCTGAAGCCGGAAGTAATCCTTCTGCAAGATCGGGTCGAACTTGTGGTCGTGGCAGCGGGCGCATTGCACGCCCATGCCGAGGAAGACGTCCGCAGTGGTGTCGGTGATGTCGTTGAGGATCGTCGTCCACTGCGCGGCGGCGTCGCGGTTGTTGTACTCGTAGATCCAGTGGGTGAGGTAGCCGGTGGCGATGCGGGCCTCGGGATCGCCGGGCCACATTTCGTCGCCCGCGAGCTGCTCCTGCACGAAGCGGTCGTAGGGCTTGTCGGCATTGATCGCGCGGATGACGTAGTCGCGGTAACGCCACGCATTCGGGCGGTAATCATCCACGCGGTAGCCGTCGCTTTCCGCGTAGCGGACGAGATCGAGCCAGTGGCGCGCCCAGCGCTCGCCATGGCGCGGGCTGGCGAGGAGACGGTCGGCGGTCGAGGCGATTGCGGATTGCGGATTGCGGATTGCAGATTGCGTGAAGTCGCGCACTTCGTTCGGCGTCGGCGGGAGGCCGATCAGATCGAAATACAAACGTCGCACGAACAGCTCAGCGGTGGCGGGCGGCGCGGGCGGGAGGCCTTCGGCGGTGAGGCGTTGGAAAATAAAACGATCGATTTCGTTTTGCGCCCACGCACTTCCCACCTCGGGCACCGTCGGTTTGCGCACGGGCTGGAAGGCCCACCATTTTCGCTCCTCATCGGTGATCTTGCCCTTCGCGCGCTTCGCCATTTTTTCGCCCTTCTCTTCCGGCATGGGCGCGCCCGCCTTTACCCACTCGGTGATCAAGGCGATCTGCTCGTCGCTCAGCTTTTTGTTCTTGGGCGGCATCTGGAGGTCGTCGTCCTTGTAGGAGATCGCCGTGAGCAGAAGGCTCCGGGCGACGTCACCCGGCACGACCGCGGGGCCGGTGTCGCCACCGCTCAGAATTCCGCTCGGGGAATCGAGAACGAGCCCGCCTTTGATCTTGTCGCCGTGGCTGTGGCACTTGAAGCAGGCCTCCCGGAAGATCGGCTCGATCTTCGCGGTGAAGAATTCTGCGCTCTGCGCTGCCTCATCGCCCTGCGCGTTGAAACCGAGCAGGGGGAGGAGCAGGAGGGATCGAAGGAAATTCACGAGTGCCTAAATAGCGACCTGGTGCGCGAACACGCACTACTCCTTGCCCACCGCTGCGTGCTCACCCCTTGGTGATCGGCATGTAGCGGTAATACACCTCGAGCATCAGGATGCAAAGAGCGGTGCGATAAAACGGCCCGGGGCCATCCGGCGCGATCTCGGGACCGTGCGGTTTCGGATTGCCGGTAGGTGGCCAGGAACCATCGGGGCTTTGCGCATCGGCGATCTGATCCTGGAACATCCGGTTCCATTTGCTCCACGCGCTGCCTCCCACCATCAGGCATGCCTGCGTGTTGTAGTACCACGCATAGAGATCGGCTTTCGGGCCTTTGTAGTTCACCTCGGGCTGATCCTTATCGAGGATGAACTTGATCCCGTCGCGCACGAGTTCGTCCTTGTCCTGCTTCCAGAAGTAAGTGCAGAGCACGCCGACACCGGTGAGGCTGTAGCGCTCGGAACTCGCTTCGCGATACCCGAAGCCGCCCTTCGGACCCTGCACACGCTTGAGGTTGAGCATCGCCTTGTCGAGGGCCGCATCCACGCCCGAGATGTTGAGTTGGGAAAGATGCGCCGCCTTCAGAGCCTGGATCTGCCAGCCGCTCACGGAGGTGTCGCTGCGGCTCTTGTCGAAGCCATACATCCAGCCGCCATCCGGCCCTTGCCCGGCCACAATGTATTGAATCGCCTGCGTGAGCACCGGGACAACCCGTTCGTCCTTGGTCATCGTGTAATATTCACCCAAGGCATAAGCCATGATCCCGTGCTCATAGACAGGCGCCCCGCCGCTCAGCGAATTGTTGCTGCCCAGCTTCCCCTCACCCTTGGTGCCGAAGGCGATCATGTAATCCACGGCTTTCTTCACCGTGGCGCCGAATTCGGGCGAAGTAGTCGTTTCGCCGTGGCCGAGGAAACAAAGCAGCGCCAGCCCCGACATCGCCGACTTGAACTGCGGGCTCCATGAGCCATCGGGTGACTGGTTCTTCACCAGCCAGCGAAGCCCGCGCATGACGGCTTCCTCGCTCTTTTTCTTGCCGCCGTTCATGTCCATCATCCGCGACCGACTGGTCCCGCCCATGCGCCCGGCCATAGTCCCCGGAACGGCCCCCATCCCCGCACCCTTGGCCATCGCCTTGGAGGCATTTTCCAGCGCCTTGCTCATCGCATCCGTCTGCACCGGCTTGATCACCGGAGCGGATGCGGCGACCTGGAAAGTCGGCGTGGACATGTTCGTGGTGCTGATCGCACTGAGCGTCGGCGCGGTCACTTGAGGGGCGTCGGGCGTGAACGTCTGAGTCAGGTCCGGCTGGGTGTCCGGCGGCGGAGCTGCCACGCTTTCACCAGCCACAAGGCCGCCCTCGCTCGCTTCGAAATCGGGCGCTTCGACGTATGCTTTGAAGAGCACGATGCTCCCGCCCATGATCACGATGACGACATGGAGCAGGAGCGAAAACGTGAAGAAACGGGAGGCGGCAAGTTTCTCCTGCAACCGCTTCGCGAATGGTTTTGGGGGTTCTGGAGCGTCCATGGAGGAAATACATGCGGCTTCGGCCACGCAAAGTCAACCTGTCCGCCGACGCGCGAGCGGTGCCGAGCGTTAGCGTTTGGTGGGGAAATCCACCCAGTTTGTCATCGCGAACTCCTGCCACCGGGTGTCCAACTCCGTCGCCGCGGGAATGCCCGCGTGGACGTACAAAGCGTAGCGCAATTGCAACGGCTGGCCCGGAGCGATCTTCAGTTCGCCGGGGAAAGTCAACGACACCCCCATCCATCCGTCATTCCGGACGTGGAAGGGCACAGGATGATGCGGGTTCGCCGGGTGATCCATGAGCGTGATGCCTTCGCTCGCGGTCGGCGTAATCGGGCCGGAGTAATCGACCCATCGCGCCGGCTTGCGGAAGCAGCCCGCCTCATCCACCCCACCCTCGGAGTTGCGGATCGTGCCCCCACCGTCGATCACCCCGATGGTCTTCGCCATGCGCACGGCGAATGGCCCGAAGGCCGTCGCGCCGAGCGTGACCTCCGCATCACGCGCCTCCCATTGCAGATCGGTCAGGAGCAGCCACCCGCCGCTCTCCAAGGCTTGCACCGTGATCCGGCGGCGCTCCTGCATCAGCACTTTTCCGTCCTTGTCCAGCCAGTGATTCGTCACCTCGGCAAAGGCGCTATTGTCACCGTCATCGAGGCGATCGACACGCTGCTGCACGATGCGCGGACCACCCGCTCGGTCTTCCCAAAAATTCACGCCATTGATGAACTGATGCGAAACCCAAACCGAGTTGTGGTGGCTGTGCGTCACCGGATCGTGCGGGTGCCCCATCCGCGTGAGCGAACGCCCGGACGGACCGATCACGGGGAAAATGAACGGACGTGAATTGTCCTCGCCGGCGTGATGGCGCGCGATCTCCACGCCATCGCGCTGAAAGGAAATCTGCGCGTGCGGCTGCGGCACCGCCTGCATCCGCGGCACGGGTTTCGGCTCGGCGAAAAGCGAGGGCGCGGTAAGCAGGAGCGAGACAAGAATGCGGGCGTTCATGGGGATGGCTGGTCAATTCGCAAACGCGGGATTTGTTGCGCGAATTTCGCGGGGACATCGTGGAGGGACGCGCTCCGTCGCATCCCAGAACTCCAACTCGCTCCCGTGGTTCACGGACGCGACGGAGCGCGTCCCTCCATGTCTCCAGGCTTC
>JANOAZ010000284.1:0-17505 GCA_031411395.1 Chthoniobacteraceae bacterium | reverse complement strand
TTTTCCTGCTCTCGAAACTTCTCCGCGAGCGTCGCCATGTTGAACTCGGTGTCCCGACCTCGCGCCGCGCTTTGTTCCTCGAGCGCCTCCCGCTTTCTGAATCCATCGGCCTCCTTGGCCATGTTTTCCTCGAGAGCTTTGCCGCGGGCGTCGGCGGCATCCTGAATCACCTGCCGCTCGGCGGCGAGGCGCTGCCGGTTCAACTGTCCTTCGATCAATGCAAGATCGACGGGCGCCGCGCCTGCCTTGGTCGCCGTGGCCTTGGCGTCGGAAATCTTTTGTTCGTATTCGAGCCGGACCTTGGCCAGTGCGGCGCCCTCCTTGTCGCCAGCGAGGATCATCTCTTGGATCGAGGCCACTTCGCTTTCCGCTGAGATCAGTTCATTGAACAGCCGGTCCCGTGCGGCGAGCGCGTCGGCGATAAGTTTGTTGCGCTTGCCCGCGCCGGTATCGGCGGCCGTCGCCGCGCCCATGTCGTCGAGCCCTTCTACGAGAAAACCGAAAATGCCCTTGTCCTTCCTGATCTCCGCAAGGCTGCCGGAAATGCCCTGCAAGCCCTGGTGAATCTTCACGATGCCGGCCGCGGCGTCTGTCGCGTTCGCGGCGCCGATGGCCTCGCCGAGATTGTCACGCACCTTCTCCGCGTCGGCGGCGGCCTTGTTGAGCGCGTCGCCGATCGCGATGCCGGCGCCCGCGGCAATGGCGCCGCTGAGCGGCAGATTGATGGATTCCGCCAGCGCGGTGAATGACGCGGTGACCGCCTCGTTCGCCGTGGCGGCGTTCGCGAGCTTCCCCGAAAGGGACACCATCTGATTCTCGACCCGCTTCTCGCGTTCCCAAACGCTGTCTGCCGCGGCGGCCTGTCGCTTGTGGGACGCGGCCATGCTCGAGCTGGCGGAACTCAGCGCGCGGTCGGCCTGCTGGAGATCCTTTTTGAACTCGCCCGCGTCGAGTCCCAGGCGGGCAATGATGGCGGCGTTGGCGCTCATGGTTTCAGGAAAGGAAATGCCGCGCGCTCGGCTCTCTGCGAACGCGCGGCGGGGTTCGGCGGGTTAATGAGACGAACCGGGTTTCCCCAGAAGTCGTGAGAGCCCCGCAGAGTTTTCAAAGTTGGTTTCGTTCAGGACAAATTTTCGATCAGCTCGGAGATCTGGAAAAAGTCTGGACTGCCGTTTTCTTTGATGTGCTTCAGCCTGCGCTCGAGACTTTCGATCGTGCGTTCACCGGACCAAACGAACGGAGGTTTTTCATATGGCGTTCCGAATCCATCGGCCTCTTTTTTGGCCTTCTCCTCCAGCGCGGCGAGTCCGGCGCGGCATCGCGTGATGAGCCGTGGAAACAATTCCGCGAAAAAGCGGCGCGCCTCACCCTCGTACCACTGGTCAAACTCGGTGCGGAGTCGCTTCCGAGCCAGTTCCGCGATCTCAGTGGCCAGTTGCGGCGTTTGGGTCGGCAGTGGCCCTTGGCCGCGTCCGAAGGCTTTAAACTGCTGCTCAACGGCTTCCCGAACCTCGGGCGGGTTGAGTTCTGCCTTGCGCCGAGAATGCTCTTTTTCTTTCGCAGAAAAGGCGCGCAGCGTGGCCAGTTCCTCTTCGGTTACGATTGCCGGGCCTTTGGCGAATCCGGCGAGCGTCTTGATGAGTAGTGGCTTGGCCGTGTTGGCGTTCCCGATGGTGTTGCTCATAGTTTCAGGGGTTGGATGATCAGGGCGTCTTTGTGCTCTTGGTAGAAGGCTAATTGCGCGTCGCGGCCTTTGATGGCCTCGAACTGCAGGCGGATGCTGAGTGGGGCTGGCTTGGGTGAAGACGTCACAGATTTTAGAATTGGCGCGATGATTGCGCGGACCTCCTTACGTTCCGTGAATTCCTTGCGGGATTTGGGCGGGACCCCGTAGTAATCCTCACAGAATTCGCGGTAATGTTTCTCCCCCGGCTTGGCGCACCCAGCCGACATCCGTTCAATCAATGATTCTTTCGGTAAGCGCGCCGTCTCCTTGGTCGCGGCGCCGATCCGCTTCTCAGGCTTTTCGAATTTAGCTGCGTTCATCTCTACCCTTCACATTTTTGGAACGCTTGGACCGCGTTTTCTCTTTCCGGCTGGAACCGAACGAGTGGAGCGAAACGCGAACCGTCTTCGTTGCACGATTCAAGGCCGTGTGACTGATTCCAGTTCGCCGCGCGACCTCGCGCAGACTCATTCCGTCCACGCGCCAATGGTTGCGCAAAGTGAGCATTGCCAGAACTCGCCTGCCCGCATCGATCACAGAAAGCCTGTGCCCTGCGAGCGTGTCGAGCACGACGTCGAGCACGATCGCGGAAATGTCGTTCTGGGAGAGCCGTTTCATGGCCTCGCCCCGTTCCTGCGCGCTTCCTTCTCCCGCGGGGCGGGCCTCGAGCATGGGAAGTTCCCTTTTCGGTGTTGCATACGAAACCGTCGAAAGTCGCCTAGACTGCTGCTGTGGGGGGTAGGCCAAGGAGACTCCTTACCTGGGGGCCTTGCCTGAATTCTGCCGCTCGGCTACTCAGGCGCCGAGTGTCAGGCGACGACTCGCCGGGGCCGCCGCGGGCAATTCTGCGGCGGCCTCTGGCTATCTCGATTTCCTCTACCGTGTTCATCATCTCGCCTGCTTTCTTCGCGCGGCTTCTCGCCTTCCTTCCGGCGTGGCCTTCCACGCAGATTCGAGGAAAGCGGCCGGGCGAGCGATGGCCTCACCTCGCCTCGCCTCGAAGTCGCTGAGAATCGTGTTGAGCGCGTCTCGTTCCATGCTGAGGCGCGCGCCCCAACGCATTCCGGAATTCTGCATCTCGTCCTTGCCGAGAGTGTCGAACAGCCTCCGCCAAACGTCGTCGTCATAGGCATCGCGAGAGAGAGCAAACGCGCCTTGCTGTCGCTTCTCTTCATCCCTTCCGCGCGACTTCGCCCGAATCCTTTTGCGGTCCTCGGATGATGCCGCGGCGTTCGCTGAAAGCTCGCGCGCGGGAGACTCGTCTGATGTCTCAGTCTGATTCGGACTCGTCTGATTGGGGGGAACTTTCGGACACTGTTTTCCGATTGTTCCCCCCCCAATGTCCGAAAGTTCCCCCCCCTCCTCATTGTTGCTGCTTTTCACCATCGGTCCATACCAAGGATGCCAAAGCAGTTCGAAGACGGGCGAGCCGTCGCGCTCTTCCAGAGTCTGGCGAAGGAAACCGCGATTCACCAAAGAGCGGCGCGGCCACTTCAGATCCTTCTCATCGACTCGTGCATTCTTCGCCCATGTCTTTTTGCCCCAAACCAGTCCTGAGAACGTTCCTAGCTCCAAAGCCGCGCACAGAACACGCCATTCGTTTTGGGCGAACTGCGCCTGATATTCGAGCAAGGCAATCGGCAGCTTTGAGAAACTGTATTCACACTCTCTCGGGACCAATCGCTTCGCCTCCCAATCAATCATCACGGGTTCAAGGCATAGCTTCGAACTGAGCTTCTTTCTCGGGGGAAGCTTTGCCGCCGGTTGGTCGCCGGTAATCAACCGATCGTCCTCGCCGTTTTGATAGGCTTCGAGTTCCGCGCGATGGCGCGTGGACATTTCGAAAAGGCTCTTTGCCGCTGCCTCCAAGTCGCGACCTTGGCGGACGAGCAAGACGACATGCGCCGCGTTGGTAAGCCATCCTCGAATGTCCCCCTTCTTTGCGCGCGTCTGAATCTGCCTGTCCGCGTAGGTGCCATACCAGCGGCCGCCCTGGCTCGGCTGCCACGATGCCTCTACCAAGTCGCCGCGGCCAAAGTCGGCAACGATCACCGTCGGCGAAATCTTCCGGTAGCGACCGTCCGCCCCGTGCCGCTGCCGAATCGATTTCCAGCCGTCGTCCGATCTTTCCTGTGGGGAAAGTCGCTGCAGCTCCTCGCGATCCATCTCCGCCGCCTCAAAAAGCTCCTGCTGTTCCGCCCCTGCGCTCACGCGGCCACCTCGCTTCCATCGGCTGCCGGCGCGAAGCCCGCGGCGATGCAATGATCGATGAAGGCGCGGAGGGCCTCGTCCCGATCGCGGAGTTGCACCTTCCTTCCCGTCCGATGGCTGCGGAAATACCACCTGGCGTTTTTATTGCGGCGCCGTTTCGTTTTGGGACTCCGCGGGCCGCGCGATTGCCGCGAGATAGTGCGCTCCAGCTCGCCTATGCGGACGAACACGACCTTCGCTTTCCGAGCATCGGAGACATACGCCACCACCCCGCGGTGCCTGAACGGCGTCCACTTGCTCACGCGGCCACCTTTCGAGCGTCGCGGAAGGCGCGAAGGTCGGAGAGCATGAACAAGACTTTGTGGCCCATCTTGATGAACGAAAGGCGCTCGCGGCCGGTGCGCTGGCCTGCTGACGAGCGGGGCCGTCGGCGACGCTCGCGGAAGTTGGATGACCATTGGTCAATAGTCCGGACGCTCTGGCGGAGAAACTTCGCCGCTTCTTGCCGGGTGAGCAGCGCATCGTCCCCAAGCGAGGAGATGAGCCGATCAAACTCCGGGTCAGGGAGTTGCTCGGAAGATTTTTGCGGCGCGGACATGCGCCGAATAGCTAGTTGCGGGAAATACTACGTGCGAAGGAACAGTGATTCTCAGGAATCACTGTTTCCGTATCGTCGCAAAACGTTCATGGCGTTCTTGGCGTCCGACTCGGCGAGTTGCTCCCCGGCGAAAAGTCGATCGATGAACTGAACGACATGCCACGGAAAAGGCTTGTTCCTACGGCCGCTGTTTTTGCGCCTCACCGCGCCTAGTCGCTTCTTTTCTTCGTTCAGATATTCCACAACCGCCTTCACGAGTTGCGCCTCGTCAGTGCGAAGCGGATCGATCCAAAAATGAACGTCGATCCACCCGGGAGGCGGCAGTTCTCCGAGTTGCCCGGCTGGTGTGGTTCGAAGAGACCTTTCCCAAGGCAGCGGCCTCCACGCGTGATGGGGAAACCGCGCCCTCAATAGGTCTTTCTGAGCCTGCGAAATAAGTGGGAAGGGTTTCCCAAATTCGTAATGCGGCGTTTTCTTCCCGGAGACTTTCTGCCGGGCCCTGGCCTGCACTTCATAGTGAAACGCCCCCGACTCAAATTCGCTCAGGAAGCCACGGAAGTTCACGGGGGCTAAGCAGCCGTTTGAAAGATGAATCCGCAAACTTCCCCGCGGCTTTCCCGCGTCCGATGTCCACCACCACCGCCTGTTCATCGGTATGGGATTCATGCCGCTCCATTGATCGGAACGACGTTGGCCGGCGCCGACGGCATCACTGCAAACCACGCTTCGGCATCTGCCTTCGTGCGGGCCTCTAGGTACTTCGATCGGATCATTTCGACGGAGTTCCCGGCCTCGTAGGCAACTTGGGGAATGTTTGTTGTCTGCGCGACGCGATAGGAAATGAAGCTGTCGCGCAGTCCGTTGTTGAGGCGCTTCACGCCCGCGGCAGCGAACGTCTTCCGTATCCGTTCGTCGATCTTCACTCCATCGACGACGAGCCCCGTATGGCTGTGGTAAGGCGCGAGCCACGCGGCGAGGCACGGCAACAAGGGCGCGAGGTATCGCTTCCGGTTCTTCGCGATGGCCGCGGGGATCTCGATTGCCCCCTGCTCCCACTTCACGTTTTCCCAGCGGAGCCTCGCGACGCTCGCCGAGCGCATACCGGTGAACGCGCCGATCGCGATCACGGGCAATATGATGGGGCAAGCCGTGGCGAGTAGTTTCTCGAGGTCCGCGGCGGCGTAGAGGTTCGGCGGCGATTGCTCCGTCCTGCTGCGTCCGATCTCATCCGCTTCCGTGGCCACGCTGCGCGCGAGATAGCCCCGCTTCCGCGCGAAGTGAAAGAGGGTCACGAGCGACGCGCGCACATTGTTGCGCGTGCGCCCGGTCAGTCCCAGGGCGGAAAGCCAGCCTTCGATTTGCGCGGTCGTCACGCGCCCAATGGGCCCGGCGAATGTCTCCCGCTCCTTGAATCGGTTCAGATGGCTCCGGAGGCTTTCGAGATACCGGACGCTTTTCCCCTCCCGCTCGCATACCGTGAGCAGCTCGTCCACGACGGCGGGCACGTTCGCGGCCTTCACATGGTCGCGGCTCCGCTTCGCCACTTCACGCGCGAGGTCCGCGAGCGGCCTGCCTTCGCTGGCCTTCATGGCGTGCGCGTAGTCTTCAATCGCGGCGTGAAGCGGAACGCTGAGCGGGCGGAGGATTTCGAGCGCTCGCACGTAGCTCGATTGGTCGGTGTTGCTCATCTTCAAAACCTCGCGCTCCCCGCGATTGAGCCGGTCGGCGATTGTTCCGGCCTCCGCTCTCGCCTTTGCGCGCGTCGCGAAGAATTTCCGCTGCCGCTTGTCGTTCTCGAAATAGACGACGGTGAACACAGGATACTCGCGCCCGTCGGGCTTTCGGTTCGTGCCTTGGTAGATCTTCACGACCACGCTTCCGCGGGTCACCAAGGCTACGGGGCCTTTTTCTGAGGATTCGTCACGACGTTTCACGACACAACTTCTTGACCTTTGCTGCAATTTGCTGCAAGCCTTTTCCGCCGATGAATCGTCCGGGAACCAAGAATCCACGAGCTTTTCAGGGTGATTCACCGATCACCCGCGAAAGCGGCCTTTACGGGTTCAAGTCCCGTAGACTCCGCCACTTCCCGAAGTCTCGCGAAGTGGCCCGAAATGCATTCGATCACGCGGCGCGGAGCATTCCAAAACAGCCCGTCAAAAAGCACGTCATTCCGAGCGAAGCCGAGGAATCTCTCGCATCCGGGGCAGCGGCGGTGCGGTGCGGATGCGCTATCGGCTCCGCGCCACCTCCGCCCGCGGATGCGAGAGATTCCTCCACTCCGCTCCGCTCCGGTCGGAATGACGGCTTTTTTGGGGATGCTCCCCCAACCACATCACCGCGCCGCCGCTGCCGGCTCACCGAGCGTCTTCATGAAAAGAATCAGCGAGTCGAGCTGCGAGTCGCTCAGAACGCCGCCATAAATTGGCATGCCGCTCTCGGATTTCTCAAAGCCGCGCACGACCTTCGCGCTCGGGTCCACGATCGACTTGCGGAGATACGCCTCGTCAGCCACCGCTTGCGTGCCGTCGGAAAACAGGCGCGTGCTGCCGAACAATCCCTTCCAACTCGGCCCCACCTTGCCGATCAGCGAGCCATCCGTGGAGTGGCACGCCATGCAGCCGTAGAGCAGATACACGCGCTTCCCTTCCTCGACGCTGACCGGGCCGGCGACCGGCGCGGTCGCCGCCTTCGCCGTGAGATCCACCGCGATCTTGCCGAAGCCCTCCGCCGCCGGATCGAACTTCGCGAGTTCGTACGGCGTGAAGTACGCGTTGTTATCGAACGTCGCGCCCTCGCGTGAAGCCAGCGACCAGCCCACGCGCATCTGCATCACCGGCTGCATCCCGGGCACTCCGAGGAAAACGCCTTTGCCATCCTGGGAAAGATAGACGCTGCTCGGCTGCACCCATTCCTGGCCAGTGCTGCCGTCGAGCTTCAGATGCGGTGAGCCGTACTTAAACGTGCGTTTGTAGTTCCACCGCTCGATGGAGTAACTCGCCAACTCAGTCGCGCGCTTCGCATCGAGCGCGGCGTCGAAGCGCAGCAGGATGCCTTGATCCATCGCCGTGACTTCACGTGGAAACAGGCTCGGCGCTCCGGTGTAACGCAGGCGCGCGATCCCCGCCAGACGCGGCGCCGTGGTGCCCCAGCCGCGGAATCCCGCGACGTAAAGCTGACCGTCAGCGGGATTCACGGCGCCGTTGAGCAGCGGAAATTCCACCGCGTGCGTGAGGCTCACCACCGCGGCCTGCGGCTTTTTGAATCGGGTATTCATCAGCACGCGGAAGATCTCCGGCCGCGTGTAGCCGAGGTGAATGAGCGAGTCGGTGAGCGGTCCCATCTTCGCCCCGCTCAGCCATACCTGCGTGACCGCGGAGGGATTCACCGGATGCGGAATCCACGTCAGCGGATCGGCGGGCGGCGCCGGATATTGCTCCTTGGGAAGCAACTGGCTGAGGAAGCCGTGATACTCGCCACCCGAGACGATGTAGAGCGGCGTGGTCGGCACGTAGTTTCCCTCCTGATCGCTCGCCGTCACCATCCCGGTGCGCGGGTGCACGCCGATGAACGGCCCGCGAAATCCCCAGCCGAGCACGCTGATGCTGCGGCCATCCGGCGCGATGCGGAGCACGGTGCCGTTGTGTTTGCCCATCGTGCTGCTCTGCTGCCCGCCTTTGGAAATCACGAACGATCCGTCCGGCGCGAGCTTCATCGAGCTGGCGAATTCCCGCGTCTCCGCGGTCTGCGCGAAGGCGTTGGAAAACATCTCATGCACATCGGCTTCGCCGTCACCATTCGTGTCGCGCAGCCGCCAGATGCCATTGCGATCGAAGACGAAAATCTCGCCGTCGCGGATCGCGAGGCTCATCGGCTCGTGCAGACCCGAGGCGAAGCGCCGCCACTGCACTTCAGCCGATTCGCCGCCGAGGCCGCGAACCATCCACACATCGCCGTCGAACGTCACCGCGGCCGCCGAACCGTCGCGAAAGAACTGCACGTCGCACACGCGCACGTTGCGCTGCCAGGGATTCGTCGTGGGTAGCGGAATGTCATCGAGGACGTAGGCATCCTTGCTGGTGGAAAGCGCGGCGCGGGTGGTGAGCATCTGCGGCCAGCGCGGCGCGGCGGGTTGATCGGCATCGGGCAGAATTCCGGGCGGATTGGTTTTCGCGAGCGGTTCGACGCTGGAAAGGGTGACGCGAAACTCGGTCGCGTAGGGATGCGGCGGGACCGTCACCGTCCAGAGCGAAGGCTCTTCATTGACCGTCACGCCGTCGCCACCGGTGATCCTGAGCGCGACGGGATTTCGCCGCTGCGCAAGGACGAGTTGCAGCGGTTGTTTCGACGGCTCGACGCGGAAACGCCGCTCGACCGTGCGCCCATCCTTCTCCGCCGTGGCGGAAATCCATTCGCGGATCTTCACCGTGCCGATCGCGTACTCGAGACAGAGGCCGCCGCGCGTCAGGCGCACGGCTTCAAACCGCCCCATCTCCGGCGGCAGCGCACCGCGGCCCACTTCCTTCGGCGTCGGCGCAGGTTCGCGCGGATCGACCCGCGAAGCCTCCCCGCCCATTTGCCAACCCGGATAGATTCCATTGGCGAGCCACACGCGCCCATCCGGCTTCGGGAGCCTGGTCTGGCCGTCGAGCGTCTTCAGTCCGGCGTCGTGATAGGAGAGCGGCGCGAGAGCTTCGGCTGTCACTCCCTTTCCATCCCAGATCGCGGAGATGCGCAGCAGGTCCGTGTCAAAGCACGCCCAGCAGTCGTTCCCGAGATTCAACACCAGCCCGCGCGGCGTGAGATTGTCCGTCGGAAACTGCGGCCCTGCCTTTCGCGCATCGAGGACTGAGGAGAAGAAAGGGAAATCCTTTTCCACCCAATCCGCCCAAGGCCCACTTGGAAGGTGCTCGGCTTGCGCGAACAGCCTGCTCGGCAAGAGCGCGAACGAAAGGACAACGGCAAAGCAGCGAGTGGCGCGAGAGGATGGGAGAAACATGGCGGGCTGGAATTATCAATGCGGGCGGACGCGCAGCAATGACGGTTGCAAGCTTGCGAGCCCGGTGATCCGAAAAGATTACGAGTTCGTCGCGCTTGCGGGATGCGCTGAGCGGGCCCGCGTCCCGACCACCGCGAAGCTGGAACTATTGGGATGCGTTTTTCTTCCTTCGACCCTCGCCAAAGGTCGTCGTCGCCGGGTCCATGAACTTGCGCAACGCCTCATCCGGTCCGCCGCCGAATTGCTTCCAGTAGAGTTCCTTGAACGGATTCACCTTCGGGCCCACCGCGTTTTCATTCACCTGCAACGGCTGCACGTCCTTCCACCATTGCTCGTAGGCCGCACGCAGTTTCGCCACCACTTCGGGATGCGCGTCGAGCACGTTCGTCTTCTCGCCCGGATCGGCCTGGAGGTCGTAAAGCTCCTCGTTGTTTACCAGCGTGAAGCGCGCGTCACGGATCGAGCAACCGCGATACTTCCACTCCTCCATCTTCCCCTTTGGCCAGCGGCCCACGTGCGTCACCAGCGTCCGATCCGGCCACGGCGCATCCGTCTTCGCCAGCAGCGGCACGAGGCTGCGGCCTTCGGGTTGTTTCTTCACCTCATCGCTGAAAGTCAGCCCGAGCAACTCTCCCAGGGTCGGGAAAACATCCACGTGCGCCGTGAGCGTCGCGACGTCCCGACCTCCCGCAAATTTCCTCGGCCACCGCCACAAGCCCGGGACCCGCGTCCCACCCTGATACGGCGTGCCCTTTTGCGCACGCATGCCCGCGTTGAAAATCTTCGTGCCCACCGTCCCGCCATTGTCGGTCATGAAAATAACCAGCGTATTGTCCGCGATCCCCCACTCCTCCAGCTTCGCCAGCAGCTTCCCGAAGTTGTCATCGATGTTTTCGACCATCCCGTAGAACTTCGCCTCGTCGTCGGAAACCTTGCCCTTGTAACGCTGAAAATATTCCTCCGGGCATTGCAGCGGGCCGTGCGCGGCGTTGGGCGTGATGTAGGTGAAGAAGGGAATTCCCTTGTCGAGCTTCTCGTCCATCCACGCGATCGCCCGGTCGAAAAAGAGATCGGTACAGTAGCCCTGCGTCTTCTCGAAGGTGCCGTTGTGCAGGATTGCCGGGTCCTGGTACATGTTGCCCGGCGCATCGCCGCCCGAGCCCGGATAGGTCTGGCCGATCCCGCCAGCGCCGTGGATGAACACTTCATCGAACCCGCGCCGGCCCGGCTGATACTCCGCCTCGTCGCCGAGATGCCACTTGCCAAAAATCCCCGTCGCGTAGCCCGCCGACTTCAACACCTGTGCGAGCGTCGTCGCTTTCGGCGTCAACCGCTCGCGTTCGAGGATGGTGTGCGTCACACCGTTCTTGAATTCGTGCCGACCGGTCAGCAGCGCCGAGCGGGTCGGCGCGCAAGTCGGACTCACGTGGAAGTCCGTGAAGCGCACGCACTCCTTCCAAAACGCATCCATCGCCTTGGTCTTGATGATCGGATTCCCGTGGCACGCGAAGTCGCCGTAACCGACGTCGTCCGGCATCACGACGATGACATTGGGCTGACCTGCGGCAGCCCATGCGGCAGCGACGAAGAACAGACAGGTGAGAAAAATGAACGATTGCTTCATAACGGGGGGATTTAAGTGGACCGCGGATTACGCGGATTTACACGGATTACGCAGATTGAGCATTCCGAAAATCCGCGTAATCCGCGCAAATCCGCGTAATCCGCGGGTTCCTTCTCTCCAGGCTTCGGTTGAGCTGAGCTTGCTGGATCATCAGCGCGAAGGCTTCAAGTAGCGGTCGAAAAATCCCAGCACCATCGGGCGGAGGTCGCGTTCCTTTGGCTGAAGGTGGAAGGTGTGCGGCGCGTCGGGAATGATAACCAGTTCGTGCGGCGCGCCCGCTCTCTTCAGCGCCTGCGCGAAATCCTCGGACTGCTTCACGTCCACCGTCTTGTCCGCGGTGCCATGGAGGATGAGGATCGGCGGCCCGTCGAGGCGGGCATAGGTGATCGGCGATGCTTTGCGGTAGAGGTGCGGCGCCTCCGCGTTCGTCTTTCCGAACATCACATTGTCGTGCCAGTGGCCCATGTCCGCGATGCCGTAGAGATCCACGCCGCACTGCACGGCGCAGGAGAATTCGCCGTATGGCTCAGCCGGGTCGAGTTCATCGCTCGCCCGCGTGAGCGTGACCAGCGAGGCGAGCGTTCCACCCGCCGAACCACCGATCACCCCGATGTGCGCCGCGTCGATCTGGAGCCGCTCCACGTTCGCCCGCAGCCAGCGCACCGCCGTCTTGCAGTCGTGCAGATTTTGGGGCCACGTCGGCTTGTTCGGCGCGGAGAGCGCGTAGTCGATGCTCATGCCGATGTAGCCGTTCTGCGCGAGCGTCCCGCCGATGTTCAGTTCGCGCGCGGCGTCGCGCTTCCCGCCCGTGAAGCCGCCGCCATGGATGATCACCACCGCCGGCACGCGCGTCCCTTTCGCAATCTCGATCGGGAGATAAAGGTCGGCCTTTTCCGCGCGTCCGTCAGGCAGGTAAGCGATGTCGCGCTGGATGCGGAAGTCGATGGGCTCGGCGGCAAAGGTGGAAACGCTCGTGAGGCAGCAAAAGGCAAACAGCAGTCGAATCATGGAAGTAACGGGAGGAGCGGAACGGTCGCATTTTCTTGGAGGAAACGTGCGCGAGAACGCCAACACGGTGAAGTACGCGCCGTTTCAAGGGCAGCCAAATGTTTGCCCTCTCCCGCGCGCCCCGATACAAGGGCCCTCGATGACTTTCTCCCCAGCCGATTACCTCGATCTCAACCACACGGAGCATCGCATGCTCTTTGAGAATGCGGTGAACGCATGGGATGCGCTGAAGCAGATCACGAGTTACCTGCAATTTCGCCTCAAGCCCGCGATCAACGGGCGGCAGATCGGGAAACCGTTCATCAGCGGCGCGGTCTTCATCGGCCAAGGCACGGTGATCGAGCAAGGGGCGATGATCAAAGGGCCCGCGTGGATCGGCGAGAACTGCGAGATTCGCAACGGGTGTTACATCCGGGAGAATGTGATCGTGGGCTCAGGGTGCGTGCTGGGAAATTCGTGCGAGATCAAGAACTCGATCATCTTCGACGAGGCGCAGGTGCCGCATTTCAATTACGTGGGCGACTCGATCATCGGCTATCGCGGGCACCTGGGCGCGGGGGTGATTCTCTCGAATGTGAAGCTCGATCACGGCGAGATCACGGTGCCGACGCCGGAGGGTCTGGTGCCGACGGGACTGAAGAAATTCGGCGCAGTCATCGGCGACCGGGCGGAGATCGGCTGCAATTCGGTGATCAATCCCGGGTCAATCATCGGGCGCGACAGCGTGATCTATCCCGGCACGGTATGGCGCGGCGTGGTGCCGGCGCGCAGCCTGGTGAAGACGACGCAGGTGCATCAGGTCGTGGAGCGGAGGCCGTAAGTATCTGGCGATCTGGCGATGCGAGGAACGCGCACGTCATCAAATCGCTAAATCGCCCAAGCCCTTGCCGTCTAGCGCGTCAGCGCCACGCGCAATGAATCCGCCCATGCCGCAAAGGCGTGCATTTCCGCCGGCGTCGGAGGGTCACTGAAGCTGCCCGTGAAGGGGCCGATCCCGCTCGGATTCTGCGCCGTGCCCGCGATCGCCGCATCGAGTTGCGCCAGCGTCACCCCGCCCGGCGGCCCTTGCGGTCCCACCGGCCCCGCCGGTCCTTCCGGTCCCGGCGGGCCACCCGACGGGCCTTCCGGTCCCTGCACCCCTTGCGGCCCCGCGGGACCTTCCGGCCCTAGCGGACCGATCGGCCCTGCCGGACCTTCCGGCCCCGGAGGACCGCCCGATGGACCTTGCGGCCCCTGCGGTCCCTCCGGTCCTTGAGCACCTTGCGGCCCTTCCGAGCCCTGCGGGCCGGTCGCACCTTCCGCGCCGGCGGGACCCTCCGGACCCGCGGGACCGGCCGGCCCTTCCGGTCCCGGCGGCCCTGCCGGCACATTGTCGATGAGGCTTTTCAGCCCATTGAATTGCAAGCGCATCTCACCGGCCACCATCAGCGAGTCATCGAGAGGAAGAGTAGGATTGAAAGGCATTGGTATGGAGAACTTGGAAGACAGGAGTTAGGAGTTAGGAGTTAGGAGTCAGGAGTCAGGAGTCAGGAGTTATAAGTTAGGTGTTAGGAGTTAGTATTCGCCGTTTCGCACATTGTCTTGTGCGCGACAATGGCGATTGAAAGGTCCGAAGACCGGCCGAACAAACCGCCGCGGAGCGCGCCATTCTGCGGCCCCGCGGCGGCCTCTCAACTCTCAACCCTCAACTCTCAACCCTCCTCACATTACCGGCCGCAGCGCCGGCTCACTCCACGGACCCTGGCCCAGGCGATTCACTCCCGCCGTGCGATACCAATACTTCACGCCCGGCGTCGCGCCATTGCCCTCAAACCTAGCCTCCGTCACCGTCCCCTGATTGATCCAGCTCGTCTCCGTGATCGGCTCTGGGCTGCGTTGCACCACATAGGCATCGGCATTCCCCTCCCGCTTCCAGCGCACCTCGGAGTGTCCGGGCACCCCGGTGAAGCTCACCCGCACATTGAGGATTTGTCCCAGCGGCTGCGCCGGCGTCGCCGCCGCGCGCACGTCGAAGCCCGTGCTGACGATCTTCACCGCGTCCCCTGCGGTCACTGACTCCGTGAAAGCCGCGAGACTGGTCACGGCCGAATTCCAAACCACGAGGGCCGCGTCCCGCGTCAGGATCAGCTCCCTTGCGTCCAGCCGGTTGGCTTCCACCGCGGCATTCGCCGCAGTGAGCGCCGCCTGGGCGGTGCTGAGCGCCGCGAGCGGCGCCGTATTCCCCGGCGCATTCGGGTTCGCCGTGCTCTTCGTGAAGATCTCCTGCCCCTTCACGAGCTTCTGCGCGAGGGGGAGCTGACTGGTGTTGATTGCGATGATTGCCATACGTTCTTTCCTTTCTGGCTCCGGCCCCGCGGCCCAGCGTTCACCGGTGTCCCATCGGCTTGATGGAGCATTCCAATAGACGCCTTGGCTCCACTTAGGGTCGGGCATAGTTTTGGTTTGTTTGGGGGAACGAGTTCATCCCGCTCCTTGCATTATCGACCTAGCCACCTTTGTGCCAACCCCTCCCGCAATTCGCCGCCCCGTTCGTGCGATGGATTCCGCCAAGACTGCCGCGCTCGGACACACCCAAGTTATCCGTCATCGAAACTGAGCGGGTTGGTCATGGTCGCGAGCCTGCCCAGTTCATCGGATCCATTCGGGTCGGTGAATCTTGAAGTTATATAAGAAGGGAAATGAATCGCGTAGAGTAACGTCGAGGCGGTCGAGAATTGCAACATTCACAGACTGACCCCGGGCTCCCCTCCTTATTCTCCGCGCCTTGCGAGCCGCCGAACACGCATTCGGCGGGCGGGGTGCAGCGCCAGCCGTGACAGGCGCGCGCGGTGCTGGGCTTGGCGGAGGAGAAGCACCGCGCGTGACTGGCGCGGCGGGCGCTCCTGGCTGGCGCGGCGCGGAGGCGGGGAAGTGGAGCAAGCGAAGTCGCAGCGGACCGCCGCGGTGCGGAGCTTCGTAAAAGCCAACCGCGTGAGCGCTGATGTTTGCGGCGGCGCAGGGTGCGCGGGCGTTAGGCGGTGGTGGCGCACGCTGCGCCGCCGCTCCAACACTTGCCCGGCGGGACGCCGACTAACTTCTTGGAGCGGGCGGAGTGGCAGGGAGCCGCGGCGGTTGGGGCGGGATGGCTTGCGGGCGGCGGGCGCGGGGGCTGCCGGCTACAGCATACAACGCGCGGTAGGGTAAAGCAGCGGGGGCGGCGGGAGGCCTCCCTTGGAGAGCCGGCGCCGGTGCGTGGAGACATGGCTTGGTTGGTCTGCCGCTGCTTTGCACTACCGCTGTTGTATGCTGAGCGAGCACGGGCCTGCTCCGGTGGAACGATGGGCGGAGCAGGCCCGCGCGCAGCGGTTCGCCAAGCAGGCCCCGTGACCGCCGGCGGTTGGCGGAGCGGGAGGATGGTCCGCTCCGGGCGCGGCTCGTTAGCAGGAGATGTGACGGCGCAGGATGCCGGTGGTTAAAGCGGGCGGCATGCTGCGACGGCGCAGCTCCTGCAAGGGGGGCGGTTGGCTAACTCTTGAGCGTGGGTAAACCTGGTAAGTTAAGCCGCCGCTTCGCAAGCTACAGTTTCACAAGGCGTAAATGATTGACCAAGCAGTAGTCGCTTCCACCTTGCTTTTCTTCAGTCAACTCATTGCCTGCCCAACTAGGCGTCATTAAGTGAGTATGGTCTCTCTTTCCGCGCAGTCTTTCGAGCTTAAGAATGAGCAGTTCGAGCCCTTCATCATCGAAACAGATAGCGACTTCGGAAGGAGCTTGATCTCCGTCTTCTATTTCAACAGTAAGTCTCATTGATCGTATTTTTTCTTGTCCAACGGTCCTCTATAATCGCGCGGCCGGTTAACATCGACGTGAGGCGGTTCACCGTTTGGGGAGGGTTGGGGAGGGTGGGAGGGGGTCAGGTCGAGGGTGGGAGGGGGTCAGGTCGTGCATCTTGCCATCTTTTCCAATTTGCAGAGGATTTGGGTGATTCTCGGATCCGCCTCCGTAGCTCCCCCGCAGTATCGACTGACCCGGCTCGGATGACCCATGCATAATCGCGCGGCGAGCCATTCATTGCTCACCAAAGTGGCCTTCTTGATCCATTTGCCGACCGCCACCTTTCGCGGGTCGTTCTTGCGCATCTGCTCCATGTTCGGAGCGGTCAACTCAAGGGCGCTCAGCGCCGCAGACAGCATGCGGCTCGCAGACGCTTCGCCGTGGTCGCGAGCCACCCCGGCATCCACCGCTTTGCGCCCGCCGAGTTGGTCCGCCGCGGCGTCTAGCAAGCCGAGCATGCGTTTTCGAAAATCCATTCCACCCAGACACCAGCCACGCCGCAGGTCCTCCACCACACCGGCCCTTTCGACCCCGTCCTCTTCGGCGCGCCGCTTCATCCGCTCCGAGTAGAGACGACGCTCACCCGCCCGGTCGGCGAGGCCCAGTTCGCCCAACACGGTCTCGACAGTCAGCCACGTTGGCCGCTGGGGTAAGATGCCCACGTAAGCGGGGTAGCTGCTCCACCGATAATCCGCGAGCCGTCCTTCTCCCAGCATCCGCGCGCGCACGGGATTGAGATGGATATAGTCACTCAGGGCCGCAAAATAACTGCGCTCCTGAGGATCGACCACCACCGCCTTGTAGCGGCCCTGGAAAAGGTGCCCGCACAGCCGGTGCCGCCGGTTGAAACGCGCGGTGTAGGTGCATTGAAACCAGTGCATCCCTTTGACCAGATTGGCCTCCGGCGTCTCCAGCAGCAGATGGTAGTGGTTGCCCATGAGCACGTAGGCATGCACCCGCCAACCCGCCCGGGCACAGGCCTCGCCCAAGGTCGTGAGGAAGCTCTCCCGATCCCGATCGTCTCGAAAGATCGCCTCCCGCCGGTCCCCCCGGTCGAGCACATGATACACCGCTCCCGCAAATTCCAGTCTCTCGCGTCTCGGCATGGCTGCCATTGCTGCTCTTTCGACCGCCACCTGTCAAGAAGCACGACCTGACCCCTGCCCCGCACTCTTTGAGGACGCGCGTGCTCAGGCGGCTAACGACCCCAAGCTCAGCGACCGCGGAGTGCGGCGCGGCACCTGCATGGTGAGCGGAAAGGCGGCGGTGGAAGCAGGTGCCGTGACGCACGGAGCGGTTCGCTGCAGCGCATGGATACAGATAAAATGGCGACGCACCTCTGTAATTCCTTTACGACACGGCTCTGAGTGACACATTGGTGACCAGAAATCCAAACTTATGGAATCGGTCTCCGAAAAGCCCAAAGCCAAGCGGTCCAAGTGGCCGCAAGTGACACGCCGCAAGAACGCCGGCGGAACGATCAGCTTTTGCGTGGACATGGGGCGTGTGAATGGGAAGCGGGAGCG
>JANOAZ010000283.1:0-4143 GCA_031411395.1 Chthoniobacteraceae bacterium | reverse complement strand
CAAGTCGATCAGCCGCGGCTACGCCAGCTTCGACTACGAGCAGATCGGCCTGCGCGAAGGCGACCTCGTCAAGATGAGCATCCTCGTCAACAACGAGCCGGTCGACGCGCTCTCGATGGTCGTCCACCGCTCGGTCGCCGAAGCGCGCGGCCGCCACATGTGCGAGCGCCTCAAGGACCTGATCCCGCGCCACCTGTTCAAGATCCCGATCCAGGCCGCGATCGGCGGCAAGGTGGTGGCCCGCGAGACCATCGGCGCGATGCGCAAGGACGTGACGGCGAAGTGTTACGGGGGGGATATCAGCCGCAAGAAGAAGCTGCTGGAGAAGCAGAAAAAGGGCAAGGCGAAGATGCGGGAGTATGGCAATGTGTCGATCCCGCAGGAGGCGTTTATCGCGGCGCTGCGGATGGGGGAGGAGTAGGGACGTTCCGACGATCGTAGCCGTCTTAGGAGTCTTCCTGCGGGGGGGGCAAAAGTTGGCAGACCCTTGCGCGTATTAACGGAAGATACTTATCGACCTGCTCTCGGTCACTGTCCTTTTCAGCATCCGACAGCTCGGAATAACTTCGCTTGATCTGGGACTCCCATCTCCCAATTAAGTCGGCTCCTAAGAGCATGGAGCCATCGGAATTTCTTTGACCCTTGCTGTGCATGAAGGACTGCCAATGGGCCCATCGGTCATGCTCGATAGCCGCTAACTCTTCCCGTAGCTTAGACCAAAATTCCTCGTTCACCCACTTTCTCGCATCAAATCAGCCCCTTAGAAACTAAACGATGGTAGTGTTCGCCGAGAACTGTCAGTTCGCATGCTCCGTTCTCCATTGCTGCGTTCCACATGTGATCAGTGCCAATCGGCCGCAGAAGATTCACGGCCCGGTAGCGCTGTAATACGCGGAACTTCGCAACCTTTATCGGGTCTGGCGCAGGGATACTCGCGTTTTCGCTTTCGTCTCTCGAACGGACCGGCTCGAAGGCGGGGTCGAGCGGAAAAATGAAGTCAGCCGATGGAAAGAATTCCGTTATTTGATGGAGGTCCGCCAAACTGATCGGTGCATTGGCTTTTCGCAAAGAAATGAAGTTTTCTACGTTCGTCTTAAAGACCGGTCGTTGTTCCCAAGTGCCGAGCGACTGGTCGATATGTGCATAGACGCTGCCTGGTGTTACGTCGCCCAAGAGGTTTGCGGCCGCGCCGTTAAGCGCGTCGACAAACAAGGTCGTAAAGACGCCAGATCCCGCGATTTCAGCGGAGGGCTGGTATGACTTAGCAGCCGTTAAGATTGTCGTGCCGTCCCGAACCTCAGCCGCCGCACGGTCTGTGGCGCGGCTTGAGAGATCACCTGCGAAACAGCAATCAAGAACTATGACCTTATTCCGAGCCTTGGACCGGTCAGCCAACGCCATGAGGTCGCTAAAGGCGACTCCATCATCACCTTCCGTGCAGTCCGAAGTGCACATCACACCGCCGGTCTCAACCACAAATCCGTGACCGGCGAAGTAAAAAAATGCGACATCTGACGGGTCCATAAACAGTTCGGCAATCGCTGCCTTCAGTTGCTTACGGAGGGCTGGCTGCTTTGAAGAACCCAGCAGCAGTCTTGGGGTAGGAAAGTTGGTAGTACCGTCTGCGTTACGCTCTATTACACTCTTGACGTTTAGCGCATCGTTTACACACCCACCCAAATCCCCAATATGTGGGTAGTGATCTATACCGACTATCAATGCTTTACGCATGGGAAAGCCTATAGAGAATCGATGAAATCCGAGATGTTTTTGTCTGACCACGTAAACGTATTGACACCATCGATATTGGTTCTGTCATCAGTGTAGGCGTAAATTCCCCGAATTTTCTTTTTTTCTTCCTTTGCACAGACGATCTCCCATTTTTGACCGCTGGACGTGAGAGAGTTTTTACTAACGAGTACGATTACACCATCCGACCTCTTGATCCGGGTGCGAACTTTGGACTTCCAATCGTCGTCGTAGGCCTGCTTCACAGACATATCGATGAACTCATACGGCGCGCGAGCGCAAAGGGATTGGCCCTTGAGGAAATCCCTCTGTCGTTCATCTTCAATTGCAAACGCGATGAAAACTACCTTCTTGTCGGCCATCGGTGCCTCCTCAGAAAACGTTGCAAAGGAACATCTCGTGAATCACCGCGTTCATCAAGGGAAAGTTTTGCACATGTAGTCCACCACGGACCGAATGTTCGCATAAGTCCGAAATAGGCGTCGCACCGAGAGCTTGTGCGTAAGAATTGCCCTCGTTGCAAAACTCCCTGGATACCATCAGCTTCGGATGAGGCTGCTCAACCTGCAGAAGACACGCTCGACATAAAGCGTGCAGATTTCTACCGTGCGAGCGCAATCAGGGGGCGGCCATGGCGCATTGCGTCTTCATGCACAAAGCTGATTCAAATTACGACGACATTCCGGCTGAGCGCTATCAATTTCCCGCGATGTATCTCACCCGCGCCGAGCCGTGCATCGGGGACTGGATCGTCTATCTCGAGCCGCGTAAGGTCAGGAACTCGCGCGGGTACTTTGCCGTCGCTCGGGTCGAAAAGATCATTCCCGATCCCGCCGCGCCCGGCATGTTCCTCGCGCTGATCGAGCCGGGGACCTATCTCGACTTCGTCAGTCCCGTTTCCTTCAGTGGCCCCGAGGGGCCGATCGAGCGCGGGGTGCTCAATGAGGCTGGCGCGATCTCGGGCCGGGCGCAAGCGGCAGTACGGCCTCTTTCAGGTTTGGACTTCGCGCGGATCGTCAACGCCGGTCTGCCCAAAGATGATACTCTGCCGCGAGGCGGCGATCTGGAATTGCTCGACCGTGTGCAGGAGCCGCAAATACCGTTCGAGATTGAGCGGCCCATCATTCAGTCACTGGTTTCGCGCCCGTTCCGCGACCGCGCGTTCCGCCACGCGGTTTTGCATGCCTATGACGCCCGCTGCGCGGTCACCGGATGGAAGCTCATCAATGGCGGGGGCAGGGCGGAGGCCGAGGCGGCGCATATCCGCCCTGTCGAGCGCGGCGGGCCGGACTCGGTGCGCAACGGGCTGGCGCTGTCAGGCACGGCGCACTGGATGTTCGACCGCGGGCTGATCGCCCTGTCGGACGATCTCGACATCCTGATCTCGCGCCAGGTCAACGACCGCCCGAGCGTGGAGGCGATTATCAACCGCACGGGCAAGGCGCTCGTGCCCGAGCTGCCCGCGATGCAGCCGCACCCGGCGTTTCTCGGATGGCATCGGGATCATTGCTTCAAGCGTTGAAGCGCGATCCCGGATCAGGTTCAGGGTGACGAGGTAAGGAATATGGCCAGCGACGGTGAAATGTTCGACTACCACCGAGAGATGACGGCCGCAGTCTCTCGGGTTGCTGGGCCGGCGGAGGAATACGTCTGGATGATGAATGAGGAGCACCGTCGGCGGTACAGGTACTACTTGGAACACGTGATGGGCCTGTATCCCGACGACAGCGAGTCATTCGGGATTGGTATCATGACTGGCGAGCCCAAGAACGGGCAACCCTTCGAATTGGCTCGTCGGACTTGGGTAGGCTACGATTAGGCGCGCCGCACCCCGCTTCCGCCGTCCGCTCCACCATCATCAGCTCCGGAGAGGGCCGGCACAGCAGGCCCGCCGTCCTTCGACTTTGCTCAGGATAAACTGGCGAGCAGTCCAGCCAAGTATCCCAGTCCGCTCGCCGCAGGATCACCGGCATGCGGTCGTGCACGCCGGCGACGTGCTGGCAGGCTTCGGTCATCACCATCGTGTAGGCCGGGCCCCATTG
Source organism: Chthoniobacteraceae bacterium (assembly GCA_031411395.1). GTDB lineage: Bacteria > Verrucomicrobiota > Verrucomicrobiia > Chthoniobacterales > Chthoniobacteraceae > Chthoniobacter. The sequence continues at coordinate 352 of JANOAZ010000283.1, read as the reverse complement.
TCCCGCGCGGGACAGGTTAGCCTTTGGCCTGCTTCGCAACCGCTTCCGGGCGGGCGACCCTTCGGGTCAGCTGCGCTTCCGCGCCACAGGCCGGCGACGGCGAACCCCTCCTCGCCTGGGCTCGAAGTAGGCAGGGTGAGCCAGGTGCGCGTCTTGGCGCCTTTTCGCCCCGAGGGGGGCTCAATCCTGGTCGAGGTCCCGCCAGTGGTCTTCGTCCGGGTCGAACGGCTCCACCGCGTCCGCCGCCGCGTCCAGGTGCTCCAGCCCGCCGGCGGTTGTCCAGTCGCTCGAGGTGAGGTGGTGGAAGGCGGTGGTGCGGTCGTGGTCGGGTGGTCCCTCCTGCTCGACGCGG
>JANOAZ010000282.1:0-52900 GCA_031411395.1 Chthoniobacteraceae bacterium | reverse complement strand
CGCGCGGCTTCTGCGAGCTTTTCCTGAAGTCTGCGGGGGTGTTGCAAAGCCGCGATCACACTCGTGCTTTCGGCGGGTCGCCGAAAGCAGCACTCGGGTCGAGTGCTCCACCCGGCGAATGCACCTTCGCCGCTTGTCTATTTGCCCGAGGTGCTTTCGACCACGGCGCGGAAGCTGGTGAAGGTGACTTCCCTCGCGCCTTTTCCCAATTTGAGCTGCACCTGGCACTTATCGGCGTCGGTGGGGATGGGCAGGGCAAAGAACTCCTTGCCGCCGCCGGCGTAGAGGTACGGCTTGAGGAGGTATTCGGTTTCAACCGGCCGCTTTCCTCCGGTCGAAAAGCGGAGGCGGATGGTGAGCGCTTCGACTTGCACTGCCGCGGCCTCGAATTCGAATCGCACGAGCTTTCCGCGCAGGGTGGTGGGGATGTCCCAAGTGACGGTGGCCGCGCTGCTCAGCGTCGTGGGGAGCGCTGGAATGAGGTGCTGCAATTCGGGGGCGTCGGGGCCGAGGATCTGCGCGGGTGGTGAGTCGGGCGTTCGCCGCCGATAGAAGACAAGATCGGGATTGTCGCCCTTGGCGAAAAGGCCGGTGAGCATCCAATCGCGCTCAGGAGCATCGAGGTAGGAGCCGAGCGGCGCCTGTTGAACGAGCGATTTTTTCTCCAGCGCCTTGCGCGTGGTCAGCCAGACGAGCTTGCGGGCGTACCAAAATTCCGTGCAGCCCGCGGCCTGCGCTTCGAGCTTTTCGTTGCGGTGCATGATCTCGTTCGGCGCGGTCCACGCGAAGCGGCTCGCGGATTTTGCATCCACGAGGAAGATGATTTCGCGCATCGCCTTGTGGGAAAAAACCCTGGTGCCCTCCGGCAGCGCGGCGAGGTAGCGGCCCATCTCGGGGACAAAGCCGAGATCGAATCGGTCGCGCGAGGTGACGGCGAAGATCAGCGACGCGAACGCCGCACCGGTCAGCAGCGGGCGGCGGGGCGCGTGGGGGAAACGTTGTCCGAGCCAGCCGAGGCAGGTCATCAATCCCACGGCCGCGAGTACGGACATCGGCACGACCAGCGCGGCGAGAAAGCGATCCGCATCGCGCACCAGCGGGCGATACGGCCACAGGCTCTGCGGCGCGCAGGCGTAGAGGAGATAGAGCGCGGCAAACCACACGACGATCACGCGGCCGAGCACGCCGTGCCGCCGCCACGCGGTCCAGATGCCCCCAGCGGCGAGAATGCAGTAGGCTGGCGCGAGCGGGTTGCCTTTCCAGAGGGTGTCGAAGAAGCGGAAGGGCAGCGACCACGGGTTGGGAAACTCAGTGCCTTTCGCGCCTTTGTTGCCGGCATTGGCGGTGAGATCGTGCAGCCAGTCGCCAAAGAGGCGGTGGTAAAAAAGGCACTCGCCGGCATAGAGCGCGGCGGCGGTGGTGCCCGCGACGAGCAGCCAGCCGAAGCGGCGCGGGAAGAAGAGGAGCGTGCAGAGGATCACCACCGGCACGATGAAGACGCCGGTGACGCGATTCGCCTCGATGACGAAAATGCCCGCGCCGGTGAAGGCGGCGAAGAGCAGCGCGCGGCCACGGCTCTCTGCATTCATCAGCCCCCACCACGCGAGCATGATGGCTGCGCCCCACACGCCTTCGGAGAGATCGGGCATCGGCCGATAGCAGACGGTGTCCAGGAGCGGGTGGAAAAGAAACGCGATGCCGCCGGCCCACGCCGCGGTGATCGAGCCGGTGAGCTTTTTTCCAAATGCAAAGCCGAGCAATGCACCGGCGGCGAGATAGAGGAGCGGAGGTCCGTAATAGGACGCGAGCCCGAAACCGCAGATGCTTTGCAGCACCCAGCAGACGCCCCACACCGGCCAGCGGAGGTCGTGGAAGCTGCCCTTTTGCCACGCAACAAGACCGCGCTCGTGCAGATCGAAGGCAAAGCTCCAGTAGGTGAGGTCGTCGCCAAACCCAGGCTCCTGCAGGAAAAGCAGCCCGACGCCGACGGCCACGGCGATGAGCGCGAGCCAATGCCAGCGGGCCTTCATGAACGGCGGAACGGAGAGCTGGCGGCCAGCCACAAGCTCTCGGCGAGCAAGCCGATGTACACGAACCAGAACGGCTCAAAGACGAAGCGGAAGCGTGGCCGCACATTGGCGGTGAGGATGATGGTGTAAAAAAACGCGAGCAGGGTGAGTCCCCACGCGACGTGAAAGGCCTGGAGGGTCCCGCGCCGGAATGCGACGGCGACAAGTCCGAGTGCTGCCGCGAGAAAATAGAACGGCACGCCGGGATGGAAAAGCGGCACGACGGGGAACTGCGGATTCGGCACGGGCTGGTCGGGGAAACGGAGGCGATTCACCGCGGCGAGCCAGGCATCCAGCCAGCGGTTGAACCACGGGACTTCGCCGTAGTGCGTATCGACGAAATGGTCGAGTTCCTCGACGGTGTCGATTTGCTGCCCGGTGAGTTCCGGCGCGAGAGCGAGGGTGCGCTTGAGCGCGCCGCGGTAGGCTTCGCGTTGTTTGTCGAAGAGCCACGCGTTGTCGAGCCGGCCGCTCGGCGAGTCCGTGGCGACGGCGCGGAACTTTTGATAGATGTGGACTGGCAGGTAGCCGAAGCGCTGGAGGCAGGTTTCCTTGGCGAGCTTCAGGCAAAACGCATCCACGCTCTGGTGCTTGGAACCTGATTTGAGCGCCGGGTGATCCGCCAGGTATTGCTTCACCGCTTCCGATACCGCTCGCCGATCACGCACTTTCGGGAACTGCGGCTTTTCCTCCCACCGCTGCTGCAGATCCGCGCGGATCGGCGCGATGTAGGGGTCGAAGCCCGGCGCGCATTTCAGCTCCGCGGGCGTGAGCCGGACGACCGAGGTGTAGAGGAGCAGCCCGGCCTGCGAGGTTTTCGTCATGAGGTGCGTAACGACGGCCACGGCCACGATGATCGCGAAGCGCGGCCAATCGAGGCGCCAGGCGCGCCAGTGCAGGAGGACGACGAGGAACATGCCGAAGCCGAAGAGCAGCTTGCCCTCGGGTCGTGCGCCTGCTTCCAGAAAAAGAGCGATGAGCAGGAACAGGAAACGGCCGCGGGATTGATCCTGCGTGTAAAGCGTGCCGGCGAGCGCGACCAGCGCGGTGCAGAAGAGGAAGATCGTCTCCGCCATGAGGGTGTGCTCGTACCAGAGGAAAAACGGATTGATCGCAGCGAGCAGCGTGAGCGGGAGAATGAATACGCGCCAGAAGCGGAACCAGAAACGGCAGAGCAATCCGATGAGCAGCACGAGCCCGAGTCCGAGCGCGTGCTGGAGGATGGGGATGGTGATGAGCGCGGGAACCTTGAAGAAGAAGGGGAGCGTGAAAAGGATCGGGACGAGGAAGGTCTTCTTTTCGTGCAACTCGAAGCGATGATCGTGGAGCAGGCGGTCGGGCGTGGTCAGGAAGTCCGGCGCGTCGTCGTGGTAATACGCGTACGGCATGTGCATGCAGAGCGCGACGCGGAGGACGAGCCCGGCGAGCAGGGCCGGGGCGCACCACGCGAGGAATTCCCGGGTGTCGGGGAGGCGCAGGGTGGCTTTGATTTGGGAAAGGAATTGGGACACAGGCTGGGAAATGGGGAACCGCGGAAAGATGAGCAAGGCCGACCACGGCGGGTGGGGAGGCTATGGGACCGCTCCCCGTGGCGTCCAGTCGGGAGGCGGGGCGCTTCTCTGTTCGAAATCCGGCGGCCCGCTGCGGCGTGACAAAGCCAGCCGAGGCCACTAGAGAACTTCGCGATGTTTCACCGCCTTCGCCATTTCTTCGCGCGCCATCCGCTCGTGCGCGATGCGGTGGTCTGGGCGCTGCCCGCGGTGGCGCTCGGCGCGGTCTTGCGGCTCCTGCTGCTCAGCTACATCCCGTATGCCTACTGGGGCAGCGACTCGCGATCCTACTACAGCTTCGTCCACCAGCTTTTCGACTTCGGGAATGTGAGCCTGGATGAAAAGCGCCGATACCTCTACCCCATCTTCCTTCTGCCGGTCTCGCTCCTGCCCGGCGCACCGCTGCGCTGGTTGGCGTGGATTCAGCACGGACTCGGCCTCGCGACCCTCATCCCGCTCGCCTACGTGGTGCGGCGGACGCTCGTGCATTGGCGGTGGTGGGTGGTGCCGGTCACCGTCGCGTGGAGCGGGATGCCGATGGTGCTTTGGTACGAACACGAGTTGCTCGGCGAGACGCTTTTCTTCGGCACGATCGTCTGGGCGATCGCCGGCTGGTGTGCGTGGGTCGGCGAAACGCGCCTCGCGCGGGCGCAGCGGCTCTTCTGGTGGTTCTTCGTTCCGCTCGCTCTTTTTATCCTCACCAAACCGTCCGGGCGTTTCGTCTGGCCGGGCGTGTGCCTGGGTCTGGTGCTCGTGATGGCGTGGCGCCGACTCGGGCGGCGCCACTGGGCGGCGCTGGCGGGCCTGGTGATCGTCACGCTCACGATCGGCTCGAAGAAACAGGGCGCATGGCTGCTCTACGTCGCCAGCTTTCCGCTCACCTCGATGGAGTCTCCGCTCCATGCGGACTACAAGGCGGAGATCCGCGACATGGTGGAACCGCTGCGGCGCGAACTCGACACCTACTATCTGCGCGACGGCGAACCTTTTGCCTTTCTCGAAAATCCCGGCGAACAGGAGGCGCGCCCGCTCTGGAAGCCGCTGGACGCCGACATCAAGCACCGCACGCGGCTCTACATGGATCTCGCCCTGGAAGGCATCCGCGAACGCCCTGATCTTTTCCTCTACCTCGGGGTGCAGCGCATCATCGCATCGGCGAATTTTTCCGAGTTCAAGGATCTGCGTTTCACGCCGGAATATTACGCCACGCGCTTTCGCGACGATTACGAAAAGGCGGCGGAATCCATGGCGAAAGGGCGGCGCACCTCGACGCTGACGGCGCTTGCACTCCGCGCACCGCTGCCGCCGTGGGAGGAATTTCGCGCACGCCTCGAGCCGCGGCCGCTCGCGTGGGCGCCCGCCGCGGTGCTCGGCTGGGTGCGTGGTTACGAGGCGATCGGGGATGTGGTGCGCCTGCCGCAGGGCAAGGATTTCAGCGAGCTGGGCATCGGCCGGGCGCGGCCCACGGTGCTCGGTCTCTGGCTGATCCTTGGCGCGGTGCTCTCGCTCCTCCCGCGCTACCGCTCCACCCTCGGCGTGTGGATGCTGGTGGCAGTGAGTTACCTGTTCGGCGTCTTCCTCGTCTCGCAGCCCAATCCCCGCTACTTCGGCCCCGCGTGGGCGATGATGCTGCCGCTGCTGGCGGTGCCGGCCGATGTCCTGCTGCGCGCGGTGCTCGGTGCGAGGGCGAAAAAATGAGCGCCTCCGAGCCACTCGCCAGCCGTGGGGAAGGCGTGAAGCTGCTGCTCTGGGCCCTGGCGCTTTTCGCCGCCACCTTCGCACTGCACACGCGGCACAACGCGTTCCCCTTTTTCTATCACCCGGATGAACCGGGGAAGGTCGAGCAGATCATCCGCGGCGAATGGAATTTTCACCACCCGATGCTGCTCCTCGCCACGACGAAAATCGCCGTGGAGATCGCGGGTGTGCCACGGCGGGAACAGGCCGTGGTCCAGGCGGGGCGCGCGGTCTCGGCGGGATTCATGGCGGTCGCCGTGGTGGCGTTGTCGCTGCTCGCTTACGCGTGGCGCGGCTGGGTGCCCGCGCTCGCGGCCGGCGGCGCCTTGATGTGCCATCACCAGTTCTTCGAACTCGCTCATTACCTCAAGGAAGACTCCGCGCTGCTCGCCGGTTTCTCGCTGACTTTCCTGATGCTGCTCGCGTGCTGGTGGCGGCCCACGATGTCGCGCGTGACGCTGCTAGGCATCGCCTGCGGCCTCGCGGTCTCGGGAAAATATCTCGGCGTCCTCGCCCTCGCGCTCGCGTTGCCGATCCTCTGGTATGCGCCGGAGCGGCGTGCGGCGCGGTTCGGCGTTTTTGCAGGCGCGCTCGTGGCCACGTTCGTCGTGGTGAATCTTCCGCTCTTCCTCCACCTCGCGACCTTTCGCGAAAGCTTCGGACGGGAGATGGACCTGGTGGTGAAAGGCCAGCGCGGCCTGACCCGCAGCGTGCCGCATTTCCAGTACTGGAACGTCTTCATCGACAACACGACGCCGGCGATCTGGGGGCTGCTCGCGATCTTCCTGCACGCGCGCTGGAAGGAGCGCCGGTCCCTTTCGCTGCCGGAATGGATGATCATCGTCTTCCCCTTCGCCTACGCGCTCGCCCTCTCGTTTTCACCGAAAACGAACGACCGATACTTTCTCCCCGCGACAGCACTCTTCACTCTGCAGGCCGCGCTCGGGACCGCGGACCTCGCGCACGCCTTCGCCTGGCGGCACACGCGTCGCAGGTGGCTGGCCGGCGCGGTCACGGTGCTGCTCGTTTTCCAGCTCGTTTCGCCGCCGCGTCCGGTCCACTGGCACCATCTTGCGGAATACTGGCGCGCCTTTCAGAACGACGACAACGTCGATCTGATCCAGTGGGTCCGCGCGGAACTCCCCGCGGATGCCGTGATCGCCAAAGACAATCGCGTGGCGCTGCCCGATCCGACGAAGAAAAAGCACGCGAACCGGTATGGCGCGATTCCGCAGAAGGTCATCGCTGAGCGCTTCGCGGCGGATGTCGGGGCGTTCGAGGAATTGCGTTCGAAGGGGGTGACGCACGTCGCGGTCTCGGAGAGCGACTACGGGCGGTTTTTTCTCAAGGGGCTGCGCCCGCAGGAAGGCGAGCGCGCGGATTTTGAGCGGCGAAAGGCGTTCTACGAAACGCTGCTCCGAGACGGCGAACTGCTCTTCGAACGCGACCGTGGGACCGTGATCTATCTCCATCCGGGCGTCCGCGTGTATCGGCTGATCGAGCCGAAGTTTTAGGTCACGGGGATTGGTGCTCAGCGCCCTGTCCAAAACCACGCCGTCATCCTTCGACTGCGCTTTGGTCACCTACTGTGGAGACTGCGGCTTGGCCTACAAACCGTTCTCGTTCCCAAACTCTGTTTGGGAATGCGCTTGTGGGCGAAACTCTGTTTCGCGTGGGAGAGGTGTCCCCGGGTGGGAGCGGTGCGCCGCCCGCAGACACCCCCGCCTGGGCAACGGAGTTGCCCTCCCAAGTGCGTTCCCAAACGGAGTTTGGGAACGAGGCGGGGGAATTGGGTGTGTCGGCCAAGTCACAGTCCCATCAGTAGATGTCCTTCAGGATTCGCCCCTAATGATCAATCCCCTTGGTTCCTACTTTCCATCGAACCGGATGGTGGCGGAGCGGCCGTGGGCGTCGAGGCCCTCGATCTCGCTGAACTTCACGATCGTGGCGACGGATTTCTGGAGTGATTTGCGATCGAAGCGCAGGAGGCTCGTGCGGCGCTGGAACATATCGACGGTCAGACCGGGAAAGGATTTGCCGGCGCCGCCCGTCGGCAGCGTGTGGCTCGGGCCGGCGAGGAAATCGCCGGCGGCGACGGGGGAGTAGCCGCCGAGAAAGATCGCTCCCGCAGTCGTGATCCGGGCGGCGATCCTGTCGTCGTCTTTCGTCACGAGAGAAATGTGTTCGGGTGCGAAGTCGTTCGCGATCTTCACAGCGTCGGTGAGGCGGCGGACGAGGATCAACGCGCAATCGCGATCGAGGACGCCGGCGAGCGCGTCCTTGCGCTGGAGGTGAGTGAGTTGGACCGCGATCGCGGCTTCCACCTTCTTCAGGAGCGTGGCGGAGTCGGTGACGAATAGGATGGAGCTATTGTGCCCATGCTCGGCTTGCGCGAGCAGGTCGGCGGCGATCCATGTGGCATTCGCGCTGGCGTCGGCGAGGACGAGGATTTCACTCGGACCGGGCAGGAGGTCGATCGCCACCCGGCCGAATACCTGGCGCTTGGCTTCGACGACGTAGGCGTTGCCCGGGCCGAAGATTTTCTGCACGGGGCGAATCGACGGCGTCCCATACGCGAGTGCGGCGATCGCCTGGGCGCCGCCGACTTGGTAAACCTCCGTCGCGCCGCAGTAAGCGAGCGAGTGGAGGAGGGCGTCGTTCACCCTTCCCTCCCGATCCGAGGGCGTGGTGACCACGATTTCCGGCACGCCCGCTGCGGCGGCGAGCGTGACCGTCATGACCGCCGTGGAAACCAGCGGCGCGGTGCCGCCGGGAACGTAAATTCCGACGCGTTGAAATGGATCGAAACGTTCGCCGACCTGCGCGCCCTGGGCATTCCGTGAGGACCAGTCTTTGCGCAGACTACGCTCGGCAAAGGCGCGCACGTTGGCGTGTGAAGTGACGATGGCCTGGCGTGTCGAGGCATCGACCTTGGGCTTGCGGGTGACTCGCAGTTGCTTCGCCGCGAGCTTCGGTCCGCCAAACTTTTCCGTGAAGTCGAGCAGGGCTGTGTCGCCCTTTTCACGGATCGCCCGAATGATCTCGCCGACGGTCGCCTCGACTTCCGGGCGTGGCTCAACCTTGCGCTGGAGCCCGGCGAGAGCCTGGGCGAAATCGGCGTCGGTGTGGCGGAGGATGCGCATGTTGGAAAAGTGGTTGGTTGAGAGTGATAGACCGGACGGCCGAGGCGCGGCTATCAACCATCAACCTGCCTCACGGTTGGCCGCAGAATTTGAAGAGGAACAGTTCCGCGGCGTTGTTTTCGAGGTAGTAGAGCTTGAGAGCGCCGTCGCGGTTTTTGAGATCGCGGGTCACGGCGCAGCTCGCGCTGCGGCATTGGATCTGGTGCAGGCCGATGTGGTCCTGGGCGTAAAGTTCGCCCCAGACTTCCGCGCGAATCGCGAGCTTTGCCTTCGCGACGAGCATCTCTGAGAGCGGATCGTGCTCGTAGAATTCATAGAACACATTCTCCTTCGCTTCGATTTTCGCGTAGTCGAAGCCGGGGAATTCCTCGAGCCCGGTATTGGGTTTTTCGCCGTAGGTGCTGCGAACGATTCCGACCCGGACCCGCGCATCGAAGCCCGCCTCGCGATTGAAGCGCGAGACCGTATTGATCGCGACCCGCAGGCGCCCGAACGGCGGAACCTCCAGTGTGATCCACACATGGTCGCGCCGGAGCGGATCTTCCGCCTCTTCCACTTGGACGGCATAGGGGACCCCGACGAGGTGAACGAACTTTGGCGGGGAAGTGCGGATGCGTTCGAAGAGGACCGCGCGCGGATCGGGACGTCTAGCGGGCATTTTTGCGGCTGGTTCCCGTGACGGATCGCCCGGATCGCCCGCGCTTTGGTTTCGTCACGTCGGTCCGATGCTCGATCTTCTCCACTTTGCCGTGTTTGAAATATTGCGCCTTCAACTCCGCGTAGAGCGCGTCGCGGCGATCATAGAGCCGCTTCGGTTTGCGAGGCGCGGCTTTGGTTAATGCATACGCCGTGATGAGCGGGAGCGTGATCGTGGAATCTGCGTAGCAGACGACACAGTCGGGGAGATTTTCGGGGTCGATCTTTCCCCAGCTTACCGCTTCTCCGGGTGTCGCGCCGCTCAGTCCGCCGGTGTCGGGCCGGGCATCGGTGCATTGCAGAAAATAATCGTGGCCGCGCTCCGCGATACCCATCACCTCCTGGATCTGCGGCTCGGTCTGGAGCATGAAATTCTTCGGCGAACCGCCGCCAAGGATGAAGACGCTCGAGGTGTTGCCGCTCGATTTCGCGGCATAGACGATCGCTGCAGTTTGGTTCACGTCGCGGTTCACATCGATGTTGAGCTTCGAGTCGCGCAGCGCCATCGCGGCCACATTCATGCCGATGGAGCTGTCGCCCGGTGAACTGGTAAAGATCGGCACGCCGTACTGGTAGCCGGCGCTGAGCACGCTGGTTTCCTTGATCCCGAGCTTCCTCTCCCGCTGATGAACATAACGCCCGAGCAGGTAGTGAAATTCATCCGTGGCCATGCTGCGCTGAAACTCGGGGCCCTGGATGACCTGCCGCACAAAGGCATCGGTATCGAGCAGCACGTCATAGTCGAAGAGCACGTCGTAGATGCGGATGATGCCATCGCGGCGCAGCTCGACGTCATCGAGAAACGGCGATCCTGCATAGAGATGCATGCCGAGCCCGTAGTGGAGGTCGTGGTAGAGATTGGCGCCGGTGGAAATGATCCAGTCCACAAACCCCGCCTTGATGAGCGGCACGATCGCCGCTCGGCCGAGCCCGGCAGGGGTGAGCGCGCCGGTCAGCGACATGCCGACGGTTCCTTCGCCGGCGATCATCTTCCCGGTGAAAAGGCGGCAGGCTTCAGCGAGACGTCCGCCATTGTAGGCCTTGAACGCGGTGTCGATCAGATCGGTCACCTTCATCCCTTTCCGGATCGGCTCAGGCAGCAGGCGCGGGAATTTTTTGTTCAAGGAACTCATTGCGGGCGGGGAACCTAGACGGTCACGGAAAGTACGGTCAATCCGCATCGCGACGGTCCATTTTCTTTGAAGTGACCCGACGAGGAGGATTGTCATGCAGGGCGCAAACACTATTCTCGGCGGCCTATGGCCAAGCCGTCTTCGGAAAAGCTGGGCGCCACTGGCGCGAAACCGCGGTCCGCCGCGACGACCAAACCAAAGAAAGCCGCACCGGCAAAGCGAGCGGTGAAGCCGGCAGCCGCGAAGCCGGCAAAGAAACCGGCGGCGAGGAAGCCGACCCCAACGAAGGCGGTCGTGGCGGCGAAGGCCAGCCACCCGCTGCGCAACTCAGGATTTCCTTCCACCTACATCAAGGAAATCGTCGTGAGCCTCGACGACCCCGATCATTGGGTGACGTTGAAGTGGACGGGACTAAACGCGGCGAGCCAGGAAGCAGGACCGTTCCGCAGCTCACCGGGCGCTGGGAATAAGGGGACGAACTGTGATCTCGGCCCGACAAGCCGTCGCTCGGGATCCCATTGCACCCCGAAGGGGACGCGAACCGTCGAGGGTTTTGCCCGCCGGTTGAATAGCGATTCCCGCGCGGAGTATGTGACGTGGTTTCATCGGGGGCGCGGCATCGCCTTCCACTACTTCCCGTCCGTGCCGAGACACGCTGCGTCGCACGGCTGCGTGCGGCTCGAAACGAAACGCACGGCGCAGTTGCTCCAGGACAATTCGCGTGTGGACCTGACGAAGGTCACGGTGGGCGGAACGTGGACGAAGCCGCCAAAACAGTGGTGACGAGTCAGAAGCCGTAAGTGCGGTCGAGCGGGCCGTGCGAGTAGTAGTAACGCCGCGTGTCAACGCGCGTGCGGTAGTTTCTGTCATCGTCGGAGTAGCGGCGGCGGTAGTAGGTGCGGCCCGACGGCTCGCGGTCGGAATGACTGACGTAGCGCCGGGTGGTGATCGGGCGGCGTTCGGTGACGGAAACTTCGCACGCCGACAGCAGGAGGCTGCCGGCGATGAGGAGCAGAGCGGTGGTTGTTTTCATGACAGGCCGTTTAAGGTTTCGTGGCGCGTGCGCCGCCTGGCCTTGAGGAAAAGAATCAAAGCTCGCCGCACGGCGACGATTCGGGCATTCGTCAACGCCCTTTCCACAATGAAACGCCTTCTCCTCATCGCTCTCTCGCCGTTCTTCCATGTCGCCTTTGCCGCCGAGCCGGAGTTTCCGCTCACCGAAGACTCCAAGCCGCACGACAACGTGCCCAAGGGGGAGTCGATCAAGTTCGAGTTCGCACAGTCGAAAATCTTTCCCGGCACCACCCGCGAAGTGACGGTGTATGTGCCGAAGCAATACGACGGCCGGAAACCCGCGTGCGTCTATGTGAACCAGGACGGCGTGCAATGGAATGCGCCGGTGGTCTTTGACAACCTGATCGCAAAAGGCGAGCTGCCCGTGCTGATCGGCGTCTTCATCAAGCCCGGGGTGGTGAAGGCGCTCGATGGCAACACGGCGCTCGATCGATTCAACCGCAGCCTCGAATACGACGGCCTCGGGCCGGATTACGCGCGCTTCCTCCTCGATGAAATCCTGCCCGCGGTGGAACAGCAGACGACCACCGACGGACGCAAGATCGTGCTGAGCAAGAGCGGCAATGATCGCGCGATCGGTGGAAGCAGCAGTGGCGCGATCTGCGCGTTCACCGCGGCATGGGAGCGGCCCGATGCGTTCTCGCGAGTCTTCAATGTCGTCTGCACGATGGTCGGGCTGCGCGGCGCGAACGAGTACCCCACGTTGATCCGCAAGAATGAACCCAAGCCGATCCGGGTCTTCCAGCAGGACGGCAGCAATGACAACAACATCTACGGCGGTGACTGGTGGATGGCGAATCAGGAACTGGAACGGGCCCTTGCTTTCATGGGCTACGAACATGAGCACGTCTGGGGCGAAGGCGGGCACAACGGGAAACATGGCACCGCGCTCTTTCCCGATGCGATGCGTTATCTATGGAAAGGCTGGCCCGAGCCGGTGAAGACGGGGACGAGCAAGAATAGCATGCTGAATGACCTCCTGATTCCGGGCGAAGATTGGCGACTGGTGTGGGAAGGCGGAAAGTTCACCGAGGGACCTGCGGCGAACGCGAAGGGCGAGGTGTTTTTCAATGACATTCCCAACAGTAAGACCTATCGGATCGGGCTCGATGGAAAGGTAAGTGAGTTCATCGCCGACTCGAAGAAATCGAACGGGCAGGCGTTTGGTCCGGATGGACGCATGTATGTGACCGTCACCGGGGACGAGAAGATTGTGGCCTACGATGCGGTGGGGAAGGGGACCGAGATCACGAGTGGCATCCGCGGCAATGACCTCGTGGTGCTGGCCAATGGGAACGTCTATGTCACCGAGCCGTCCTCAGACTTGGCGAAGCCGAGCCAGGTCTGGCTGATCAAGCCGGATGGCTCAAAGCATGTCGTGGATAAGGGGCTGAAATTCTCCAACGGCATTGCTGCGAGCACCGATCAATCGCTGCTCTATGTAGCCGAGTCTCGCACGCACTGGGTATACAGTTACCAGATCCAGCCGGACGGCACCTTGAAACACAAACAGCGTTACTACTGGCTGCACGAGTCCGATACCGCCGATGATGCGGGCGCGGATGGCATGGAGGTGGACAATGCGGGCCGACTCTACGTGGCCACGCGGCTCGGCGTACAGGTATGCGATCAAGCGGGCCGGGTGAATGTGATCCTTCCCACGCCGAATGGACGGGTAAGTAACGTCGTCTTCGGCGGCGCGGATCTGGATACGCTCTATGCCACGTGCGGCGGCAATGTCTATGCGCGCAAGCTCAAGGCCAAGGCCGCGCCGAGTTATCAGACACCGTTGAAGCCGGCGGCGCCACGGTTGTAGGCGGGAGGGAGTGCTAAAACAACAGGCTGGGTTTCACCTGCGCCTTCCTATTCCAGCCACTGCCAGGTGTAGTAACTGCGGCGGAAGAGTTCGTGAGTGCCGGGGAAGTCTGCCTTCAACGCCTTGAGCGCGAACTGGAGCTGGGTTTCGGGAAGATTGACAAAGAGCACGCTCTGCATGCGGTCGAGTGTCAGTGCAAAATAGGAGACGGTGATTTCCAGCGTGTCGTGTCCATGGATGAGCAGGGGGTTTACTTCGACCCGGGTGATTTTGGCGTTCGTCGTCCCCGCTGGGAGAGCGGCGATCAGGGCCTCCTTGAGCGCTTCGATCTCCTTTTCGTCGAAGCGAGCCGGTCCGTTGCGCACGACTTTCTGGATTGTGGCGATAGAGTGCGAGGGATCATTGGCCTCCAGTCGCACTCCGGCTCTATTTCCGGAGAAGTGCCAGCCCGCCGGACGCACGTAGGACACGGAACGCACCCCATCCTTAAAAAAGAGCCGCGGAAACCGCCGCATCCGCGGTGAGTCATTTGTCGGGATGACCGGTGTGAAATCAATCGCCCAAACGCAGGACGATGATAAGGCAAGGAACAGGATGGCCGCGCGAGCTATTCGAGATACCATCGGCCCTTGTTAAAAGACATGATCCCGAAGGAAGGCTTCGGCGGAGTGGAAAGGAAGCGGGTGTCGTAGAACCAGTAATTTGCCGGCACGGTGTAATAGGTGCCGTAGCTATAGGCGCCGTCGGCCTGCTGCGCGCGCCAGAGGGAGAGGAGCGAGCCGTAGTAGGTGAAGCGCCGCTGCGGACCGCCGCCGCCGAGGTCGGGCGGGTTCCAGTTTTCGAGGAAGCGCACCATGCCTTCGAGACCCTGACCGTAGGTGCTGCTGCCAGCGTCGGTCGCGACGCTGCCGGTGGCGAGGCCGGCATTGACCGTGGTATTCGCGGGCAGGCGCGTCGGGAGCGAGTTCGTGGAGTTGGCGTCCACCCATGCGTTGGAAAGGATCGTGGTCGCGTCGGAAATGACGGCTGCGGGCGCCGGTATGTACGGGGCAACGGCGCTGGCCGCAGTGGATGGGTTCCCGGTGGTGTTGGCATCGGGCTGAGTCGCGGGTGCGGTGTCGGCGGAGGTGGCGTAGTCGCCGCCCGTGTTGTAGTCGCCCCAGATATAGATCGGGTTGTCGGTGGCCACGGTCAGTCCGGCGGCCGGGAGGCGCGCACCGCGCCAAAGGCGGATGCCGCGCTGGGCGGTGGGCGAGGCGCTGGTGTCGGAAATGTAGATGATCCCGTTGAAGACGAGCGTTCCGGAATCGACCGCCGCAGTGATCTTCGAGATGTCGAGCGTGGTCAGCCGCACGGTCGCGGCCTCGCGGCCATCCTGGATCGCCTGCGCGGTGGTGATGGCGTCATTGACCGCGACAAAAAAGGGATCGCCGGGCGAACTGTGCACCGTGCCCGCCTGATCCATGATGGTGAGTGTATTGGCCGCATCGACGAGGATCTTGATTCCCGCCTGATCGTAGAGTCGGTTGCCTGACATGGGATCGGGACCGGCACCGCCACCCGAGGTCACGGGACGCTCGATCACCTCGCGGTGGTTGTCGTTGTTGAGGTTCGCATCCGTCGTGTCGAAACTCTGGGGATCGACGCCGAGGAGGTCCCGGCGCGAGGCGATCACCGGTGCGCTCGTGGAAAATATCGGCATCGAAACTGTGCGGCTGGCATTCGTGGAATCGCCCGGCGCCCACCCATTGACGAAACCTTTCGACGAGGAAGCGAGTCCGGCGACGGTCAGCCAATCGGTGCCGGAGTAGATGCTTCCGTTGCTATGCATGTCGCCGTTCATCGCCAGAGGCGAGCCTTCGGGCTGAGCCTCGAGGTCAAACTCAGAGAAAGCGTAGTAGCGCCATGCGGATTCGAACTGCTGCTCGAAAATGCGGCGCAGTTGGGTGGCGGTGGGCTTGGTGAGCGCGGGCGCGGTGACATCCACCTTTGCCTTGTAGAAATAGGTCGCGACAGTGGCGGACGTGCCGGTTGCTTTGGTGGAGGCGCCATTGAGGAGGACGGGGGTGATCCCGAAAGTCGCGGGGTCCACCATCAGCTTGTTTGCGCCGGCGGTGTAGGTCTGGAAACCGGGAAATTCCGCGCTGGTCGGCCGGCAATTCGTGGAGGGCGTGAATGTCGGAAGCGGTGCGCCGGGATTGGTAAGGGCGTAGCTGCGGCTTTGCGCCTGCCAGTCCGCGTAGAGCATTTGCATCGCGCCGTCGCCGATCGCCAGACCCTGGGACATGGCGCGGCTGCGGGCCGCATTGCGGGTGAAGGCGCCGGTGATCGTGATCGCGGTAGCGACCAAGCCGGCGAGAACGACCATCGTCGCCAGGACGGTCACGAGGATGCTTCCCGACGTGGATGTCCGGCGCCGCTTCATTGGGTGGTCAGCGGAGCGGTCGCTCGATACGCGAGAGCGAAGTTGAGGTTCGCATCGACCGCTTTCCAGAGGCGGGCGGAGCTGCCCGGATCGCGTGCGGTGAGGGCCACGGTGAGGTAGCGGGAATTCGGCTGACCGGCGACGAGCGGAAAGGTGAAGGGGGTCGCGTTCGTGACCCCGCGGCTGACGACGCGAAACGTTCCAGGCTGGGCAAGATTGCCGTAACGCAAAAGATTGCCGCCCACGACGGTGTAGCCCAGCCGGCGGGTAAAAAAGGTGACGTAGTTCTCGGTGGCGGTGCCGATGAACGCCGCCCCGAGCGGGGCATCGAGGGTCAAAAGCCAGTTACTGCCGGCACTCGTAGCCGACACGACATTCCGCTCGATGCGAAACGCCGGAATGCTGAGCAGATCGCCGGCCTGCGGTGCGGTTCCCGGGGCTTGCTTGATCTCTAGAAGGGTGGCCGCTGCGGCGGCATCGGAGGCCACGACATACGGGCCGCCGGCATAGGAACGCAGGGCGACGCCGGCCGCCGGACCGGTGCCGGCGACCCCGGCGAGAGCTGCGTTGATGAGTTGCGGCGCGGCTGCCGAACTGTGCAGGTCGCGCTGGACCAAATCGAACGCCACTCGCGAGGAGTGATAGGGCAGATTGATCGCAATGTTTTTCCCGAACAGGCTGACCCCGGCTTGCAGACTGACAAAGACGAGGCCCCCGATGGTCGCGATGAGGCTCGAAGTGACGAGCACCTCGATCAACGTAAAAGCCGCGCTCCCACGGCGCGGGCGGCAGATCATCGTTTGCATTTTCATTCCCCTAGTCGATTGCGCGAATGGTGGTGAGAGCCAGGCTGGCCGGCCGGCCAGCGAAGGTGTAGGAGACGGCGACCGTGGCGCGAAACAGCTTTGCATCGGGCTGGCCGGCGATAATCGTCCGGCTCGCGTCGGTGACCGTGGTGGTAACGGTGCCGGCGACGATCACGACGCCGGACACGGGATCGCGGTAGATTGGCACGTTGGTTTGCGTGGCGGTGCCGAGCGTGAGATCTGCCGGTGCCGAGGATCCCGCCGGGTAGGGCTCGCTTAGGATTCGGTCGATTTGCGTTTGAGCAAGGGCCTGGGCATTCGTGGAGAGGCGATTGGTGACGACGATCCGATTGATCGAAAGCAGACCGCCGATCGCGGCCGTGCCGAGCAGCGCGAGCACGGTCACGGCCACCAGCACCTCGACGATGGTGAAGGCCATCCTGGACTGAAAAATTGCTGCTTTGTTTTGCACGGGAAAATCCCTGGGCCGCCTCACGCCACCAAGGCGCAATTCGGCAGAAGAGAGATAGCAAACGCTATGCCGATCGCGCCCGTGCATTTCACCCATTCCTAGGTGCGCCTGCCGCGCTTCGGGGCTTGTTTTCGCAAGGCGCCATCGTGGTAGCATCCGCGCCCCGGCAAACCGAAGCGCGCGCTCTTACCCCCCAACTCCCGAATGAAACCCATCCACCTCATCGCCAGCGGCGATCTGCGCCTCTCCGCCAACCAGAAATGCGAAGCCGCCCAGGCTGCGATGGAACGCCAGATCACCGCTGCGATCGAACGCGAGGGCCGCAAGGTCGTGCGCGCGCATGCCTTCGACCCGAAGAAGAAGCACGGGTTCATCGACAGCCAGAAGTTTGGGATGGAGGTCTTTGAGAAGATCCCGCCGGAGGCGCCGCTCATCGTCGCCGAAGCGGTGTGGCAATACAGCCATCACGTCCTGCACGGGCTGCTCACGCATCGCGGGCCGATCCTGACTCTCGCGAACTGGAGCGGCATGTGGCCTGGCCTCGTCGGCATGTTAAATCTCAACGGCTCGCTGACGAAGGCAGGCGTGAACTACAGCACGCTTTGGAGCGAGACGTTTGACGATCCGTTCTTCCGGCGCGGTCTGCGGAGCTGGCTGGAGAAGGGGACGATCAAGCATGACGCCTCGCACGTGCAGCCGCTTGCGAAAGTGAAGCTGCCCGCGACCGCGACCGGGCTCGGCCAGCGATGCGCGCGGAAACTTCAGGCGAAGAAGGCGATCATGGGTGTCTTCGACGAGGGCTGCATGGGGATGTACAACGCGATCATTCCGGACGAACTGCTGCATCGCACCGGGGTCTTCAAGGAGCGGCTGAGCCAGTCCGCGCTTTATGCGAAGATGCTCGCGACCCCGGCGGCGGAGGCGCGGGAAGTCTTCGAGTGGTATCGGCGCAAGGGAGTGAAATTCCGTCTCGGGCCGGATGACGAAACCGACCTCACCGAGGCGCAGGTGATCGAGCAGTGCAAGATGTACATTGCCGCGGTGCGCATCGCCGATGAATTCGGGTGCGCGACCATCGGCATCCAGTATCAGCAGGGGCTGAAGGATCTCGCGCCCGCGAGCGACCTCGTGGAAGGCACGCTGAACAACGTGGATCGCCCGCCGGTTTATCGCGCGGGCACTCGCGAAGAACTTTTCAAGGGCGAGGCGCTCCCGCATTTCAACGAAGTGGATGAATGCGCGGGACTGGACGGCCTCGTGACCTATCGGGTCTGGCGCGAGCTGGGATTCGCGCCGGAGAATACGCTGCACGACTTGCGCTGGGGCCGGCATTTCACGGGCGAGGGGATCGATGCCTACGTGTGGGTCTTCCTCATCTCGGGTGCGGCGCCGCCGGCGCATTTTATCCGCGGATGGAAAGGCGCGAGCAGCGAGCGGCAGCCGCCGATGTACTTCCGCCTCGGCGGCGGCACGCTCAAGGGCGTGAGCAAGCCGGGCTGGATCGTGTGGAGCCGTGTCTATCTCGAGGATGGCCGGCTGAAGTTTGACACCGGCCTCGGCGAAGTCGTCGCGCTGCCCAAAAAGGAGACGGAGGAACGCTGGCAACTCACCACTCCGCAATGGCCGATCATGCATGCGACGCTCAAGGGCATCACCCGCGATCAGATGATGGCGCGGCACAAATCCAATCACATCCAGGTCGCCTACGCACCGGATCGCGCGGGAGCAAGGCGCGCACTTTTTGCGAAAGCCGCCACGATGCAGGCGCTCGGGCTGGAGGTCTTTCTGTGCGGCGAGATCTCATGAACCTTTGAGCGAGCACTTTTACATCGCCTGCGATCTCGGTGCGGACAGCGGTCGCGTGATCCTCGGCCGGCTCGGCGAAGGCAGGGTGACGATCGAGGAGGTTCATCGCTTTCCCAATGGCGCCGTGAAGATCGCCGGCTCGTTGCGCTGGGACATCCTGCGCATCTTCGAGGAACTCAAGATCGGCCTGCGCAAAGTGGCCGCCAAAGGCGTGGCCGCGCAAAGCTTGAGCGTGGATTCGTGGGGACTCGACTACGCGCTTACCGGCGCGGGCCAGCCCTTGCTCTCACTGCCGCACTCCTACCGGGACGCGCGCACCGACTCTACGTTCGCCGCCGCGATGTGCGCGCCCGGGCCCGAGCCCATCTTCGCGGAGACGGGCATCCAGTTCATGCAGGTCAATACGCTCTATCAGCTCATCGCCGAGCGGGAGAACAGCGGGCAGCTCCTCAGCCTGGCGGATCGCTTTCTGATGATCGCCGACTACGTGCACTTTCTTTTCAGCGGGGTCGCTGTGGCGGAAGAAAGTCTCGCGAGCACCACGCAGCTCTACAATCCCGTGACCCGGAAATGGTCGGAGCGGCTGATCGAAATGTTTGCGTTGCCGGCGCACATTTTTCCTCCGCTGGTTGCGCCCGGGACGAAGCTTGCACCTTTGCTGCCCGCCGTCGCCGCCGAGATCGACATGGGGGCCGTGCAGGTGATCGCGACCTGTTCCCACGACACCGGCGCCGCGGTCGCCGCCGTGCCCGCGTGCGGAGGGGAAGACTGGGCCTATCTCAGCTCGGGGACGTGGTCGCTGATCGGCGTGGAATTGCCGCAGCCGCTCCTCGACGACACCGTGCGCGCCCACAATTTCACCAACGAAGCCGGCTTCGGCGGGACCACGCGTTTCTTAAAAAACATCGTCGGCCTCTGGCTGCTCCAGGAATGCCGGCGCACCTGGACCCGCGCCGGCCAGGAATACAACTACGGCACGCTCGCCACGGAGGCCGAACATGCGGCGCCCTTCCGTTCGCTCATCAATCCGAACGACGCCCGCTTTTTGAAGCCCGACGAAATGCCGGAGAAGATCGCAGCGTATTGCCGCGAGACCAGCCAGCCGACACCCGAGACGCCGGGTCAGTTCACGCGCTGCATCTACGAAAGCCTCGCCTTGCTCTATCGCCGCACCCTCGACGAAATCGTCAGCGTGACTGGGCGCCGGATTGCGCGGCTGCACATCGTGGGTGGGGGAAGCCAGAGCGCGCTGCTCAATCAATTCGCCGCCAACGCCACCGGTCGCACGGTCCTCGCCGGCCCCGTCGAAGCGACTGCGCTCGGGAACCTGCTCATCCAGGCCATCGCCCTCGGTCACCTGGGTTCGCTTGCCGATCTGCGGCAGACCGTCGCCGCCTCATCCGTGATCACCGAATATCTGCCGCAGGAATCCGGGGTTTGGCAGGAAGCATTCGCCCGATTCCAGCGGCTGCCTTGACGGCCTGATCAGATCCCGCGGGTGCGAAGCTGGCGCCGGAGGATGGAGTAGAGTGCGCAGAGGAGGACGAGGGACGAGCCGAGGAGCACGAACGTATTGAAGGCGTAAACGCTGAAACGCGCGGTTCTGATCTTCCCGAAAACATTTACGGGGTACTGTTTCTCGGGGCTGAAGAACACATTCACCGCGTAGGTGCGGCGATAGTCGCTTTGCTCGGTCTCGGCTTTGGCGACGAGGTCGGACACCTTCTGGTTCGTGTAGAGCCGGTCGGCGGTCACACCGGAGCTGCGGCTGCGCAAGCTTCCCGTATCGCGTGTTTCTTCACGGATGATCTTGTCCACTCGGCGCAGACGTTTCTCGATATCCGCCTTCGTCTCGCCCTCCATCCCGCTGACCATGGCCAGGGTGTCCTTGAGGTCCTCGAGGCGGCCGTTTTGCTGCTCCGTGCGGGGCTGGGTGTGAACGAGCTTGTCGATCTGCTCCTGGAGTTTTCCCTGGCGGACGCCCAGCGGGTTGAGCTTCGCCTGGGCCACGATGAGCGCCTCGTAGCTGTAGTGTGTCGCGATGAACCGGCTGAGCATCGGCACGCTCAATTGGGCGTCTTTGTTATTCTCGGCGCGATCTCCTTCGTTGTTCGTCTTAAACCACCGCTGAAAGGTGTAGATCACGTCGAGGTCCCGGTTCATCTCCTCGTACTTGATCAAGGCGCCCCCGAAGATGAGCTGCGGGATCAGCACCAGCGGCACGAAGTTCGCCGCGGTCTTCGCATCGGCGACCATCGATGAAATGAGCAGGCCGAGGATCGTGCCGCTGGCGGCGGTGATGAACATCCACATGAAGTATTCCCAGAACATCCAGCGGATCTCGAGGATCGCATTGCCGACGACGACGAAGAGCGCGCACTGCACCGCGGAGAAGAGCGCGAGGGTGGTGAATTTTGCGAAGATGTAATAGGGCAGCCGCACATCGAGATTCCTCTCGCGATGCAGGATCACGCGGTCGCGGATGATGTCGTCCACGCTGTTCACGAGCGCGAGGAACATGGCGACGAGGAGCGAGATGAAGATGTAGGTCGGGATGTGAAAGGCGGTCGCGAAATCGTATTTGCCCGATTCGTCGTCGGTGAAATACAGCGCCCATCCGATCATCGCCGCCAGGGCGGGTGGAACGATCGTGGTGATGATGAGGTTGCCGCGATTGCGGACCTTCGCGACGAAGGCGCGCTGCATCAGCGTGCGGAACTGCGTCCACTCGTCGCGCCAGCGGATATTCAGGAAGCGATGCCACCAACTGCGCCGGGGAGCCTCGGTGGGAATCGGGAGCGGGGGCGGGGCGGGTTTGCGGAGACTGACGAACTTGGTCTCGAGGAGCAGGCGGTAGGCATCGAATTTATCGCGCCAATAGTCCGGCGAAAAACGGCGCGCCGGCACGAGCTGGCCCTGGGAATTCTCCTCGTAAATGACGTCGCCGCTGAGATCGCGGAGCGGGGTCTCGAGCACGTCGAAGATGAATTCCGGCCGGGTGGTGCCGCAGGCCGGGCAGCCTCCGAGATCGGTGCCGAAGTGCTGCTCGTGCTCGGCCGTGGCGAAGTAGGCGAGCATCTCGCTGGGGGTGCCGTAGAAGACCATCCGCCCGCCCTTGTCGAGGAGCAGCGCCTTGGAAAACATTTGGAAAATCTTCGAGGTCGGCTGGTGGATCGTCACCAGCACGATCTTGTTGTGCGCCATCGCGCGGATGATCTCGATGACGTGCTCGCTGTCCTTCGAGCTGAGGCCGCTGGTCGGCTCGTCGAAGAGAAACACATCCGCGCCGGAGACCATGTCGAGGCCGATGTTCAGCCGCTTGCGCTCGCCGCCGGAGAGCGTCTTTTTCATCGGCGTGCCGACGATATTGCCCCGGCGTTCGCTGAGGCCGAGGTCGGTGAGCTTGCCTTCGATCCGGCGGGCGCGGTCGCGTCCGGTGAGGTGCGGCGCCCGGATCGCGGCGGCGAAGCTCATATTCTCCTCGATGGTGAGATGATCGTCGAACGCATCGTCCTGCGGGATGTAGCTGACGAAGTGTTTGAGCGCCTCGTGGTTGCCGTAGAGCGACTGGCTGTTGAGCAGGATGTCGCCCTGCTGCGGCGCGAGCTGGCCGGCCATCACCCGCAGGAGCGTGGATTTGCCGCAGCCGCTCGCGCCCATCACGCAGACCATCTCGCCGCGGTTCACGGTGAAGCTGATGCCGTCGAGGGCGACCTCCTTTTTCCGAAAGCGATGGCAGATGTCGCGGACCTCGAGTTGGGAAATGATGTTGCGCTCCTCCTCGATGATGCGCTCGGAAAAATTGCACCGGAGCACCTGGCCCGTGTCGATGCGGATGGTGTCGCCGTCCTTGAGGTCCGCATTTTGCCGGACCGGCACGTCGCCGACCATGATGGGGCGATCGGCTTGGAGGACTTCGAGCTTGCCGACGCGGTTTTCGTAGTCGCAGAGGATTTTCAGCAACACTTCGCCGCCGGTGCCGGGGGAGAGGAGGATGTCGTCCTGGTCGAGTCGCGAAGGGTTGTTGGAGACGAGGTAGCCGGACTTGTATGCCTTGAGCTGGAAGCGTCCGCCGAGCGCGCGTGCCCGCCGCCGCAGATCGTTGAGCGGCAGTTCGGAGCTGTTGTGGAAGACGATCTTGTCGTCGAGCGTCGCGTCCACGCTGGTGCCCGGCCGGAGCGCGACGCCATTGAGCAGGGCATCCACATTCTTCAGCGCGCGGACCTGCACCTTCAGCCCGAAGCGCACTTCGAGACACGACTCGCGCGAGCGCACCCGTTCGAGTTCCACTTCGTCATCGTTGTCGATGCTCAGATAGATCTGGGTGATCGAGACGTTCTTCTTCGCGTTGAAATAAAACGCGAGATCCTGATAGGTGAGCACCTGCTCGCCGAGGACGATTCTCTGCCCCGCATACACCCTGCAAAACGCCCCCGGCCCGAGCGGCCGCCCGCGGACCACGATGCCTTTGGTGCTCTTGTTCTTGAGCAGGATGAGATCGTGGTAGCGGAACGCGACGAGGCGTTCGTTTCCTTCGAGTCCCTTGAGTTTTACATCCGCCGCATTGTTTCCGCCGAAGGTCAGCGACTCGAGTGGCGACTGCCCCTGCTGGTAAATGCCCTTGTCGGATTCCTCGGCGGCATTGAGCTGATAGACGATGTCGATCGCCTGGGCGGCCATGCCGAGTTGGGTCATGAACGAGTAGAAGGTCACGACCTGCGAACGCTCCATTCCCGCCTTGGAAATCAGGTCGTAGAGCTGCACGCCGAGCATCACCTTCCGCTCCGTGCTCAACTCGGACGCGAGCTTGGTGGCCATCGCGTTCAGATCCTGATTTTCGTTCAGCGCCTGGCGGAAAAGCTTGCGCAGTTCGGAATAGACCGCTTCCGGATAGTCGTAACGCAGGAAGCCGAGCGACGAATCGATTTCCTCCTCGAGCACCTCGCCGTGCGCCTTGGAAAAGGCCGCGAGCACCTGGATGAGCAGGGGCAGCAGGTTTGCGTTTTCGGTCGGAGTGCGCCGCTTGCGAAGGAAATGCCGGCCCGCGCTTTCCGCGCCTTGTTGCAGCCGTGCAAGAAGCGGGCTGGCATGGATCCGTTCGCGGAGTCTGGTGGCGAAGCCGTTGGTTAAGATGCTCATTCGTGGCCTCCGCGCCCGGCGCGGAGAGATGGAGTTGCAACGTATTCCTGCCGCTCGGGGTTGTCGATTCGAGAACCCTCGGAAATCCGGCTATCGCGGGGGCGACGGCGGCGTCTCCGGCTTCTCCAGAATGTGCAGCCGGCCCACGGTCAATTCGTCGATGTGCAGCTTGCGGATCCGGGCGCGGCTGATGAATACGCGGCTGATCGCGATGGCGCCGATCGCGAGCGTGCCGATGGCGAGCGTGCCGATCGCCAGCGCGCCCAAGGCCTGGGCTCCGACGGCGAGCGCACCCATGCGCACGGGGCCGAGTTTGATGAGGGAAAGGTGTTCCAGGTCAGGTTGGCGCGGCGGTTTCATGATGAAGCGGATGAGCGGGATGGTGATGCAGTGGCGCGACGGATTCAATCGCGGGCCGCGCTGAGGGCGTCGAGCATTCGCGCCAATGCTTCTGGCGCGAACTCCGGCGGCCCGGCGCGGATGGTCTCCGGCGACTGGACGAAACGATCCGGCTGCAACTCGCTTTCACCGCCGGCAATGAACTCAGCGACAGTCCCGGGTGTGACCTCGATGTGAAACTGCAGCGCGACCACGCGGTCGCCGACGACGAAGCCCTGGTTCGCGCAGGCCTCGCTTTCCGCCACCCGCACCGCGCCGCTCGGGACCTCGAAGGTGTCGCCATGCCAGTGAAAGACCGATAGCTCAGCCGGAAATTCCCCGAGCACTCCCGGACGGGCGACCATTCGCACGGGGAACCAGCCGATCTCCTTCACCGGATTCTGCGTGACCTTCGCGCCGAGCACGTCCGCGATGAGTTGCGCGCCGAGGCACACGCCGAGGACCCGTTTGCCGCTTGCGATCGCCGCCGCGAGCCACGGCTTTTCCGATACGAGCCATGGGAAGTCGCGGTGCTGGTGGACGTTCATCGCGCCGCCCATGACGACGGCGAAATCAACCGCTTCGAGCGGGGGCAGGGATTCGCCACGGTAGAGGTGCGTTTCCGTCACGGAATGCCCGCGATCGAGAGCCCAGCCGGCGATGCTCCCGAGTCCCTCGGATGGGCCATGGATCACGGCGTGAATCTTCATTTGCGTCACGGTGCGCGGTGCCGGACTGCTGACAATTCAAAACCCGAAGAGGGTGGAGGTGGCGTGGCGCCTCAGAATGGCGGCAATTGGAGCGCGCTACCGCGCAGGGAATTGCCAGTGCTCGTCGAAGAAGCCGGCATCGACGACCTGGCCGGGCCAGTTGTCATTCGGCGGGGTGTTAAGGTCGATCACGGCCCAGTCGGGGAGCTTCGGTGTTTGCAGCGAATTCGAGGTCTTCGCGCCCATGCGGAAGGTGAAGCCGCTGTTGAGCACGACGTAGCGTTTGAAATTGAGTGGGTTCGGGAAGATGAGGATCGGCGCGTGATCGGCGGCGCTGACCTTTTGCGTGCCGAGGGCGAGTTGGGCCTTGGTCCACGTGAGCGGGAGCTTCGGGAGAATTTTTGCGAGCACGGTGTTGCTGCCGGGATCGCCCCAGAGCACGAGGTTGGCGTTGGCGATGTCGTCGGGCGTGAGCGCGGTGTCGTCCTTCACGCGGGCATCGCCGCGGAAGACCTTGCGCCATTCCACGATCGCGCGGTCGAGTTCGCTCGCGGCCCACGCGCCGACCTTTTCGTTCAGCGCCTTGCCGGTCGAGCGGACGAAGATGAACGAGTCCATGAAAGCGTCGTCGATCGGGCCTTGGAGGCCGTGGCGCTTCGCCACCTCGGAGGGACGCGCTCCCGCGCGTCCCTCGCCGGGGTTGGCGGCGGTGCCTCCGGGTGGAACACTCCGAGCGGGCGCTTCGCTCGCCACCCACTTGCCGGCTTGTTTGGAAAATGATGCCGTCCACCCTTCCTTCACCGCCGGGCCTTTCAACTCCACGTCATCCACGATCATCCGCGGCGCCTGCGTTTTATCCAGCGGCACGGGGCCGGCGGGGAAGGCGATCGTGAAGGCCGCGACGTTCTTCGTTTTCACGCGGATCGTGCCTTCGTCCACGAGCTGCGCATCCACCTCCGCGCGATCCCAGTGTTTTTCCAAGGCATCGACGGTGAGCCATTTCATCCGGTTGTAGCGCAGCGTGTAGGTCTGGAGGCGCACGTGCGGGGCGAGCGGCTCGCGGCCTTTCGCCACGGTGGCGTCGAGGCGTTTGGAGAGTTCCTTCTTCGTCTCCGCCTCGTACTTGTGGCCGACGCCGGGGCCGATCAGCCACTCCATCTTGAGACCCTCGCGCGCCATCGCCTCGTTCATGATCTTGCCGCTTTGAATCTGCGGATCGAGTTCGCCGCTGTAGGCGATGAGCGGCACGTTGGCGAAGTTGGCCGCCACGTCGGTCGCGTTGTAGAGGCGGTAAAGCACCTCCTCCCACCACGGCGGCGGGACTTTCCCCTCGTCATACACCTTCGCGTAAATCTGCGTCTCGGCGAAGCCCGCGCCGCTCGACACCGCGGCCCACGTGCCCGCGTGGTGCGCGCCGAGGTGCCACGCGGTGGCGCCGCCCATCGAAAAGCCCATCGCGGCGATGCGGTTCTCGTCGATCGCGTAGCGCTTTTTCACGTCGTCCATCGCCTCGAAGGCATCGGTCTCGCCGGCAAATTTGCTCGCGTTGCAGTAGCGTCCGTAGAGGTGCAGCTCGAAGGCGTTGGCCGGCGCGAAGTCGCGCTTGGCTTTCGAGCGCCCGGCGATGAAAGCCACCTCGCTGAGCGTGTCGTTGCGGCCGTGAAACCAGAGGTAGAGCGGGCGCGGCGCGGTGTCGCCGGGCTTCCAGTCGTCGGGGACGATGAGGCCGTAGGGCTGCGCGGAGCCGTCGATGCGCGAGCGGTAGCCGAGCACGAGTGGGCCGGTCGCATCGGTCCACGAGGTTTTTCCTTTCGCGAGTTCCGCGGCCCGCTGCATTCCCAGCGCGAGCTGGGCTTTGGCGGCGGCGATTTCCTTCGGATTGAAGAACTCGCCGTATTGCACCGCGTAGCGCACCGCCTTGTGGAAGATCTCGACATCGGGCAGCCGCGCGGCCGGCGCGAGCTGGCTCTCCGCGAGACGGCGCAAGGCGTCGAGATCCTTGCCCAGCACCGCGATCCCGCCCTTCAGCTCCACGGCGTCGGCCTCGGGCACGGCGATGCCCGGGGGCGGGGCCTGCTTTGCGGTAGGCGTGGCCTGGGCGAAGAGGAGGGTGGGGAGTGAAAGAGCGATCAGGAATGGGAGGGTGCGCATGGTTTTGGATGGGCGGGGGTTGAAGGCGGCGATGTGTTTGGGCGGGGGACGGAGCGCTGGGTGGAGCACTCGACCCGAGTGCCGGCTTCGGCGACCCGCCGAAGCTGCGATAACACGCGAACACGCTTGACGAGGTGCCCGGGTGAAGGACGTCCTCACGATCTTTTCGGCGAGTCGCCGAAAAGCGCACGCGGGTCGCGTGCTCCACCCGGAGTTCGCGCTCCGCGCTCACGGCGCGGGCGGCTGCCACTGCTCGTCGAAGAATCCGGCGCGGAGGATCTTGCCGGGTTGGTAGGCGTCGGGCGGGGTGCGGAGATCGACGATGGCCCAGTCGGGGAGCTTCGGGGTCTGCTGCGCGTTGTTGAGTGCGGCGGCTTCGCGGAAGGTGAAGCCGCTGTTGAGCACGACGTAGCGCCGCGGGTTGAGCGGGTTCGGGAAGATGAGGACGGGCGCGGTGTGCGCGGCGTCGTAGGTCTTGCCGGCGAAGACAAGCTGTTTGCCGTCCCACTTCACAGGGAGTTTGTCGGCGATCTTCTTGAGGACGGCGTTGCTGCTCGGGTCGCCCCAGAGGATGAGGTTGGAATTGGCGATGTCGTCGGCGGAGACGGCGGTGTCGGCGACGACGCGGGCGTCGCCGCGGAAGACGGCGCGCCACTGCGCGACGGCGTGGCCGAGTTCGCTCTCCACCCAGTCGCCCACCACTTTGTTCAGCGGCTTTCCGCTCGGGCGGACGAAGACGAAGGAGGACATGAAGGCGTGGTCGATCGGGCCGCAGGTCCGCGAATTTTTGCGCGCCGCTTCCTGTTCTATGGGACGCAGTTGGCGCAGGGTCCACTTGCCGCCAGACTTCTCGGCGCCGCCGCTTTCGCGCACGTTTGGAAGTTCCTGGCCGTCGATCACCCACTTTGCGGGCAGCTTCTTGAAGTCATAGCCGGGCATGGCGTAGGCGAATGCGGAGACGTTGCGAGTCTTGATGGTCACCGCATCGGCGGTGATCTCCGCATCCACATCCGCCCGCTCCCACTGCTTCTCCATGCCGATAACAGTGATCCATTCCATCGTCGGATAGATCAGCGAGTAGGTCGTGAGATGCACCTTTTTCGGCACTGCCTCGCGCCCTTTCTCCACCGCCGCGCCGACCAGCTTCTCGACCTCCGGCTTCGCCTCGGCGAGGATCTTGTGTGGGGTCTGCGGGCCGATGACGTGGTAGAGCGCGAGGTCCGGCGCGGTGCCGGCGACGCGCGCTTCGTCGGCTTTCGGCGAGCCGTCGCCGGGGGCGACTTTATTCAGCTCGGCGACGGGCGGGGTGGCGTTGCCGGCTTCCTGCCGGGCGGAGCGGATCATGATGTCGCAGGCCTGCTTCTGCCCGTCGATCTCGCCGGAGTAGGCGACGGTGGTGGTGTTGGTGAGGTTCGAGACGTAGAGCGTGGCGTCGTACCAGCGCCAGAGCTTCTGCTCCCACTCGCTGGGCAGCGGTTTGTCGGGCGTGAGGCCGAGCTTGAGGAACTCCTTGCTTTCGGCGAAGCCGGCGCCCGGCTGCACGCAGGCCCACATGCCGGCGAAGTGCGTGCCAAATTGCCAGACCGCCGCGCCGCCCATGCTGAAGCCGCGCATGACGAGCCGCGCGTCGTCGATCTGGTAGTAGTGTTTCCTGGCGTGGGCAAACGCTTCAAAGAGATCGACTTCGCCGGCGAATTTATTGGCGTTGCAGTAGCGCCCGTAGAGGTGGAGGACGAACGCGCCGGGCGGGGTGAACTCGCCTTTGCTGGTCAGGCGCTGATTTATGAAGTCGAGTTCGCTGAGCTTTTCGCCGCGGCCGTGCGCCCAGAAATGCAGCGGACGTGATTTGAGTTCGAGGGGCTCGTAGTCCTCGGGCAGGATGATGCCGTAGGGCTGGATGGAGCCGTCGATCTTCGACCGGTAGCCGCGCACGACCATAGGGGGGAGCTTGTCCTTGCCGTCGGCGGTCGCTTTCCCATCGGCGCCGGAGATCCAGATCCACGAGGGTTTGCCGGCGCGCAGTTCGGCGGCGCGGGTCTTGCCCATTTCGAGTTGCTGCCGCGCGATCGCGATCTGGTTCGGGGCGAAGAACTCGTCGTAGCGCAGAGCCCAATCGACGGCCTTGTGGAAGATGAGCACGTCGGGCAAGCGCGCGAGCAACTCGAGCTTGCCGGCGAGGTCCTTTTCCAGGGCGGCGATTTCTTTCCCCAAGGCCTCGACACCCGCAGCGAGCTCGGCGCGGTCAGCGGTGGTCAGCGCGATGCCGGGCGGCGGGACGCGCTTGAGGAGCTGTGGCTGGGCGGGCGTCTGGGCAAGGAGCGTGGACGCGAGGAAGAGGAGGGAAATCAATCTTGGCATAAGGAAAGTCGATAGGTCGGAGGCCGGCGTTCTTTTCCTTTTTCTCCGCTGCGCTGTCCGTGTGCAGGGGGAACGAAGAAGAACAGGACGAGGAAAAGGAGCGGCTGTTCGAAAAAGGAGCCGTTGCTCAGCCCTGGCTTTCGTCCTTCTTCGCGTCGGGCTCGTGCAGCTTCATCACGCCCGTGTCTTCAAACCACCAGACCTCGACGCTGCGCCGGCGCTCGTCGGGCTTGGGCGCCTCGGGGCCGAGCATCCATTCGCGCAGGAGGGTGAGGCCCTGCTGGGTGACGATGGGCTGAAGGGCTTCGCGCTTGTGCTTCGGCACGATGAGCACGTCGATCTGCCAGCGGGTGCCGCCCTGGCGGCGCGGGCGGACGGAGGTGGTGCGCGGGGTGTACTCCGGATAGCTGCTGTAGGTGAGCCGGAGCACGGGGTAGCCGGGGATGGTCCAGTTCGCCTGCATCAGCGGGGAATTCGTGCTGAAGGAGAGAAAGAAGAGCGGGAATTCCGGCAGATTGAGAAAGGCCTCGGTGACGACGGTGGACCCGATCGGGTAACAAAACTGAAAAGGCGGTTGTGCCTTGCTGACGGTCGGGATGCGTGGGCCGAAGGTCTCTGGAGTGTCCACAGTAGGGGGCGGGACTGGAGTGTCCCAAGCACGGGATTGCACTACAGAGTTCGGATTTGCTCAAGGATTCGTTTTCGCGGTGGCACGGCCGGTGCGCCGGGCCGGTGATTCCGCTTTACGCTCGGGGGCGGGTGCTCTTTCTTCCGCGCCATGCAATGGCTCTCCGATCCCAATATCTGGATCAGTCTCCTCACCCTCACGGTCCTCGAGATCGTGCTCGGGATCGACAATATCATTTTCATTTCCATCCTCGCGGGAAAGCTCCCGCCAGATCAGCAGAAACGGGCGCGGACCCTCGGGCTGAGCCTCGCGCTGATCACGCGGGTGCTGCTCCTGCTCGGGATCTCGTGGCTCGCCTCGCTCACCGCACCGATCCACACGAGCTTCGCGTTCAGAGGACACGCCTTTTCCTGGCGGGACGTGGTGCTCCTCTCCGGCGGCCTCTTCCTCCTCTGGAAAAGCGTGCATGAAATCCACGGCAACCTCGAGGGCGAGGAGCACGGAAAATCCTCCGGGGTGCAAGCCACGATGTCGGCGGTGATCGCGCAGATCATCGTGATCGACATCGTCTTCTCGCTCGATTCGGTGATCACCGCCGTGGGGATGACGAACGTCGTGCCGGTGATGGTCGCCGCGGTGGTACTCGCCATGGGGGTGATGATGCTGGCTTCGGGCGCGATCAGCGCCTTTGTGAATCGGCATCCCACGGTCAAGATGCTGGCCCTCTCCTTTCTCATCCTCGTCGGCGTGATGCTCGTGGCGGAGGGATTCGGCCAGCATGTGAGCAAGGGATACGTCTATTTCGCGATGGCCTTCTCCTTCGGGGTCGAGATGCTGAATATTCGCGCCCATACCAAACGCACGGCCAAGCCGGTCGAACTTCACTCGCCGTACTGATCGGGCACCGCGACCTTTTCTCCTGATCTATCCTCTCAAACTTGAGACCGCGCTGATCCTCACCGGGCTGTGGCTGCTCGCCATCCATGCCTTCGCGCTGCTGAAGCGGGAGACTGTCCAGGACTGGCTGCGCAAGCTGCCACGATCGAAGCCGCTCGGAACGCTGCTCCTCATCGTGGTCACGGCCTGGTCGTGGTGGCTGGTCAGCACGATCGACCTCGGCGAATTCTCCAACTGGCGCGACCGGCTCAAGGTGATCATCCCCATCGCCGCGGTCCTTACCTACCTTTACGCCGATGAATTCCTCGCCGCGCGATCGCTCGGGATGCTCGTGCTGCTCGCGGCGGAACCCTTGCTCGAAGCGGCCTTCCTGCGCCCCGAGATGACGCGGCTTTTCCTCGTCACGCTCGTGTATGTCTGGATCGTCTTCGCGCTCTACTGGATCGGCATGCCCTACACTCTGCGCGATCAGATCCACTGGCTGATCGGCTCCGAGAAACGCTGGCGCGCCGCGGCTCTTGGCGGGCTCGCTTACGGAGCGTTGTTGTTGATCCTGCCGGCGATTTATTGACCCAGACTGGGGAAAAGGAAAAGGCGCCAGAGGTTTTCCCCTGGCGCCTTTCTTTTACTGCACCACCACAGATTATTTCGCGGCCGAGACCACGTCGTTCAGCTTGAAGATCGGCAGGAACATCGCGATGACGATGCCGCCCACGATCACGCCGAGGACGACGATGAGGAGCGGTTCGATGAGCGAGGTCAGGGCGTCGAGGATCGCTTCGATTTCCTCGTCCCAGAAGTCGGCCATCTTCTCGAGCATCGTGTCGATTTTGCCCGTCGATTCACCGGCGCTGACCATGCGGATGAGCATGGGCGGAAAGATCGGCTGACGGGAGAGCGAGTTGGTCAGGTGATCGCCCTTTTCCACGTCCGCGGCCACTCCCTTGATCGCGGCTTCGACGACGTAGTTGCCCGAGGTGTCGCCGACGATGGACATGACTTCGAGGATCGGGACGCCGGAGCGGATGAGCTGCGCGAAGGTGCGCGCGAAGCGGGTCATGCAGATCTTGTGGACCAGCGGTCCGAAGATCGGGAGCTTGAGCTTCCACCGATCCCAAAGCTGCCGGCCACGCTCCGTGCGGACAAAGGTGCGGATGCTGTAATAAGCGGCGCCGATGAGCAGCAGGATGATCCACCAGTTGCCGCGGATGAAGCTGGAGACATCGAGGAGAAACTGCGTGGGCGCGGGCAGGTTCGCTCCGAAGTCGGCGAAGATTTCCCCGAAGACCGGAACCACGCGGACGATGAGGAACGTCGTAATCGCGACCGCAATAAAGATGACGATGACCGGATAGGTCATGGCGCTCTTGACCTTCTTTTTCAAACGGGCGGCGGATTCAAGGAACGACGCGAGCCGGTCGAGAATTTCCGCGAGCAGACCGCCGGATTCCCCTGCCTTGACCATCGCGATATAGAGCCGGCTGAAGGTATTCGGATGCTTCGAGATCGCCTCGTTGAAGGCGTCGCCCTGCTGCACTTGCGCGCTCACTTCACCCACGACACGGCGAAGGCCCGCCTGCTTGCGCGGGTCGGCTTGCTCGTAGAGCGCGGTGAGCGCGGTGACGAGCGGCAGGCCGGCGTCCACCATCGTGGCGAGCTGGCGGGTGAAAAGCACGAGGTCGGTTTCGGAGACCTTGCCGACGGAGCGAAGAGATTTTGAGACGGCCTTTTGCTGGAGGGAGAGCACCATCAATCCGCGGGCCATCAGCGTATTGACGCAATTGTCCTCGTTCAAAGCCTCCTGAATGCCGGAGATCATCTTGCCCGACGAGTCGCGGGCTTGGTAGGCGTAGGTAAGCATGCGCTCTGGGAAAGCAGTCCGGGTGCCACGAACGCCGTGGAGTTGGCCACGGGTACACCTCGACCCTGCGGACCGATAACGGCAACGGCGCCTGCGAGGTGTTCTATGACGAAGCAATCTCCGTCAGCGACGAACCGGCCTGAGCGCCTATCCCGCGATCTCGCGGACCTCGCTTTCGTACGTATCGAATGGATCGGGCATCGGGAGATAGGTCGAGTTCTCCAGGGAGATGGAGTCCCAGTTGATCACGTAAGGAAGCTGCCGCTCCTGAAATAGAGAGACCGCGAGTCCGCGGCCGTGGGCGCGGGTGTCCGCCGGTGGAGTGTGCATCGCTTCGGGCCGTCGCATGAGGTCGTTGAATTCACCGATCGCCTTGGCCGGGGTGAGCGCGAAGAAGAGGCCCCTGGCCGGATTGAGATTGTGGTATTCGAGGTCGAGGCTTTGCAGCCACGGGTCGTTCCAGCTCAGGCCTTCGCTTTCGCGGAAAGTTTCGAGCAGCCACTTCTTCGAGATCCAATCGACCCCGCCGATGAGCAGCTCGGGTTTAGTGCCGAGCGCCTCCAGGGTGAATGCCCAGCGGTCGAGCACCCAATCGGTTTCCTCATCGCTCCCGCCGAGTTCCCGTTGCGCATGGGCGAGGAATTCGTGCTGAATATCCAGCGCCGCGCGGGTGCGTCCATCTTCCAGCGGGACGAGCGCCCCGCCGGTGCCCTCATGGGAGATCTGCCGCGTCGCCATCACCGCATCGTGGAGGATCACGTTGTCCGGCAGGTTCCCGTCTTCGATAAGCGAAAGCACGAGCGCCGTCGTGCCGACCTTCAACGCGGTCGCGAATGGGCTCATGTTGGAATCACCGATCAGCAAATGCAGGCGCCGGTATTTCCGGTAGTCCGCGAGGGGTTCGTCGCGGGCATTGATGATTGCGCGGTTGAACTGCACCCACTGGTAGATGTCGTTGACGATGTGGTCGGCGCGCTGGCTGAGCTGGAATTGCACGGCCGGAGCGCCATGCGGCGGATCGAAATCGAAGGCGAGCGGGCTGGCTTGCCCGACCCGGCCGGCGCCGGTGAAGAGCTGCCGGGTGGCGAGAAAGGAGAGCAGCGTCCCGAGCAATTGAGGGCTGAATTGCAGCTCCCGCTTCATCAGGTAGTTCTCGTGGCAGCCAAAGGTCGCGCCGGTGTGATGGTCCACGTTGTTCTTGATGAATGCGACTTCTTCGCTGACGCCGAGCGCGTCGAGCGCGGACTGGAGCAGCATGTCGCCCGCGAGATCGTAAGCCACTGAATCGCGCACCGTGCGGCTCTCGGGCGATGAATACTCGAGGTGGCCCATGTCGATGTAGAGCCGGCCTCCGTTGAGCAGGAATCCGCCGTTCCCCGGCGGCTCCTCATAGTCGCGATAGTGCAGGTCGATGACGCCCGCCCTCGCTTTTTTGAAGAGGTGATTTTTCACCCGCGCCGGCCACGCATCCGGCCCGTGCAGGGGATCGCCGGTGACGAGGCAGCCGTATTCGGTTTCGATGCCGACGACGCGGTTCACGGGAGGTTGAGAGTTGAGGGTTGAGAGTTGAGAGGTGTCTGCGGCGCGGTTGCGGCGGCGAACCAAGCTACCGCGTAGTCATTGACGCCTCTCAACTCTCAACGCTCAACTCTCAACTTTCCCCGAGATAAAGAATCCTCCCGCAGTTTTCGCAGTGGACGATTTTTCGTCCGCCTTTCACGGAGACCGCCGTCTGGGCGATGACCTTCACATGGCAGCCGGTGCAGACGTCATGTTCGAGCGGGACCACGGCCTCGTTCTTATTCGTAAAGAGGCGCTGATAGGTGTCGCTGAGATCCTCGTCGATCTCGGCGGCGAGGGCGGTGCGTTCCTTTTCGAACTCACCGAGCTGCGCCTCGAGCGCCTCCGCCTTCGCAGCGAGATTGGCAAGTTGCCGCTCCACAGAAGCGCGTGTCGCCTGTGCATTTTTCTCCGCCTCCGCCGCGGCTGCCTTCAGCTTCTCTGCGCTTTCCATCAGGTCCAGTTCACGGTCCTCGATCTCTCTGATCTCCTTTTCGAAGCGGGTGATCTCGTTGTTCAGCGCTTGGAATTCCTCGTTCTTCCGGGTTTGAAATTTTTGCGTTTGAAAGCGGGCGATCTGGTCGCGCCGGGTTTGAGCGTCGATTTCCAGCTTCTTGCGCTCCACTTCATTTTCCTTCGCCTTCAGCTTGGCCGCTTCGAGCGCGCTGTTCGCCGTGTTCAGCTTGCTGTCGAGATCCTTGCGCTCGAGCGGCGCTGCCTTTTGCTCCAGCCTCAGCGTGCGAATCTTTCGATCGCGATCTTGGAGGACGAGGAGCCGTTCTATTTCCGGGAGCATTCGGGCATATTGTGCGACGCTCCGCGCTTCCGTCAATGAAGCGAGTGCTGCTCAGTAAAGCATCGACTCATCGGGCGGCTTGGTCGCCTCGACTTTGTCGGCTTTCAGGACCGCGATCCGCCGACCGTTCTCGATCGGGAAGGTGGCCGTGCCCGTGATCTTCACCCACGCCATCTCGGGCATCTCAGGTTTGGCTTCCGACTCGACCAGCGTGGCGACCGGACGCGCGTCCGCCGCGCAGCAGGTCATGAACATGCGCACGGCCTTGAAGCGTTTGCCGCTCGCGTTGTTCGCCGTCTCGGGCATGAGCTGGCCGGTCAACTGAACCGCCTTGTTCTCGAAATCCTTGCGCAGCGCGTTGTCCTGGGCGGCGTAAAGCAGGTCGAGCACTTCGACGAGGATGGTGCCATCGGCCGCGCGCTGGAGATAGTCCGGAGGGCCGGAAGGCTGTGCGGCTGCGGCGGGTGCGGGCGGGGCCGAGCGGTCCGCGGTCGCTTCTGCTGCCGGAGGAGTTGGCTGATTCGTGGGGAGCGGCAACTCGACTGGAGCCGGCGGTCCGCTGCGCCCTCGGCCGCCCAGGGCGCTTGCGTCGGTGATCACGCCGCGAGTCTTGATGATATTGCTGCTGAAGCTCTCCGGCGAAAACATCGCGGCAGTCGTGATGGGCAGCAGCAGGATGAGAAACGTGAGCACTTTCCCCGAACTCCGCCGCGAGAGCGAGTGGCCGCAATTCGCCGAGGAGCAGCACGAGGCATCGGCGGGGAAGATCAGGAAGACCAAGGCCATCGCAGCCATGACGAGGCCGGCGACGAGCACGCCGATGCGGAATTCCGGAGCGAGAAGATCACGCACGCGACCGGTGACGAAGAAGCCGATCAGGATCGCGCTCCAGGTGGCAAGCGTGGCGCAGGGGAGCCAGCGGTTGAAGAGCGTGTTCATAAGCGGGGTGACGATACGGCGGGATTCGGAAAGTTCGAAACTCGAAGTTTGCGATTCGCATTCACCGAAACACTTCGATCGCGCCGAGGCGCCAGCAGATGAGCGCGATGGTGACGAACAATCCCAGACCGAGTGCGATCACCGCGCGCCGCCGGAAGATCAGCCCGTAGAGCCAGAACAACTTGAGATCGAACATCGGGCCGAAAAGCAGAAAGGCGAGTTTCGCCTCCGGCGGAAAGGTGGCGAAGCTCGCGGCGATGAAGGCGTCCGTGGTGCTGCACAAAGCCAGCCCGGCGGCGAGCGCCATGAGCACGATGATGGCGAGCGGAAGGTTGGTCGCGAAGGGCAGGATGATGCTTTGATCGACCGCAGTGTTGAAGACGCTGGCGATCGCGGCGCCGATGATGAGGAAAAAAGCGACGTCGAGGAAATCGGCGGTCGCGCTCTGCACACTGAGGAGGAGTTTCTGGCGGAAATTCGACGACTCGATGACGGCGGAAAAATCCTGATCCGACGGCATCGCGCTCGTGCGCAGTCCGGTGCGCGTGCGTTCACGTTCTTCGGCGAGGATACCCGGGGCCAGAAGCCGGGCGGGATTCATCCGATGAACGATCCCGGCGATCGCGACCGCGATGAGGTAGCCGATCGAGAGACGCAATGACGTCATGACCCACGGATTCTGTCCCTTGAACGCCGCAAACGTGCTGAACGCGACGATCGGACTGACGATCGGTGCGGCGAGCATGTAGGCAACCGCCGAGGAAATCGGCAGCCCCTTTTTGATGAAGCGCCGGATGACGATGACACTGCCGCATTCGCACATCGGAAAAATGAGGCCCAGCAACCCGGCGAGCAGGATCGACGCGGTGCCGTTGCGGGGGAGCAGGCGGGACATGCGCTCCGAGGAGACAAACACATCCACGACCCCGGAAATGAGCGAGCCGAGAAGGACGAACGGAACGCCCTCCAGCAGAATGCTGAGGAACGAAAGCGCGAAGTCGTTGAAGTGAAAAGAAAACCAGGACATGAGGCGGGGCGGATTGGTGAGTCGAATTGCGGCGGTTACCGCCATTCACCGGTCACCGATCACTGATCCTTCGCTGCTACCCGCCGTAGGAACTTTCGACCCGTTGCGCGACATCCTTGTAGCCGTAGTCCGACTCCATGATGTCCTTCATGCACTTGAGGTAATCCTCCTTCTTGCCCATTTTTTCATAGACGAGACCGAGGTCGTAGAGGGTGTCCTTCTTTACGTTGTCCATCGCCAGCATTTCGGTTGCGGCGTCTTTGAAGGAAGTCGCCGCCATGTCGAGCATGCCTTTGAGCACAAAGCAGCGGCCGAGCATGCTCATCGCCCGGAGACGCGAGGCCGGATTCTGCCGCGCGCGCTGGAGCTCGGGGATCGCTTCGTTGAATTGACCCGCGGCAAGCAACCGCTCGCCTAACTCGAAGCGAAGTTGCAAGTCCGTGGGGTTGCGCTCCACGCGCTTCCTCGCCTCGGCGATCAGCATGTCGGCCCGCTCCTGCTGGAGATCGGCGAGCGTCTTCTTCGTGTCTTCCAAAGCCTGGCGGTAGGTTTCCACGTCCTCGTGGTCCGCGCCTTCCCCGGCGAGCCACGCCTCGGTCTGCGCGATGTAGTCCTCGTTCTGCTTGATTTGCAGTTCGAGCCGTTTCTGCCCGAGATCGGACATCTTGCGAGCCACCGCCGGGTCACTGCCACTCACGAGGCCATTGGTGTGCGTGTAATACCAGATGGCGTAGCCGAGGATCTCAGCGTCCGGCTCCAGTTCGTGCCGATCCTCGTAGAGCCGGGCGATGCGCCGCGAGAGATCCACGTTCTCCTTGTTCTCCTCCCACTGCGGATACAGCTCGGCGAGCTGGGCATCGATCATGTTCGCGTCCTTGAAGACGCGATTCTTCTGCTCGAGCGAGACTGCTTCATCCTTGTTCTTGATCAGGTCGCGGTAGTCCTTTTTGCCGCCGGATTCGGCCACCGCATCCCAGCCGCCGCTTTTCATCGACGCCGTCGCCGCCGCATCCTTGCTTCGCTTCACCGCCACGAGGTCCGCCGGATTGATCTCCGCGACCTTCGAATAGATCTCCACGGCTTTGTCCGCCGATCCCATGGAAAGGTAATGCTCCCCGAGCTCGTGCATCACTTTGGTATCTTTGGGATTCGCCTGGATGATCGTCTCGAGGGCGAAGGCGGCGACTTCCGGATAGCCCGCGGCCTTCGATGCATCCTTGAGCAAATGATTCGCCTGCGCATTGGTCGGGTCGCTTTCGAGAGTCTTCTCCGCGAGTTCCATGGCCGCCAGCGGATCCTTTTTCATCACGCTGCCCCCCTTCATCGAGGCGGTGGAGAGACCGGAAAGAAAGCTCTTTTTCCCCTTCGTCGCGGCGATCTCGACGGCCCGGAGTTGCTTGCGTGCGTCGAGGAAACCCGGCGCCTCTTTCAGCACGGCCTGAAGGAGCGAAATGGCATATCCATAGTTCCGCAACTCGATGGCGCTGCGCCCCTTGAGCCAAAGTGAGCGGGCGTTTTCGGAAAGATCTTTTTCAGTTTGAATGGGCATAGCGAAGGAGGGCCGGGGAAAGTAACACCCCACGTCGAGCTTTGACAATCCCCGCCTGCGCGCGGACCGGATTGCACGGTTGAATTCGCTTTTTGCGCCAGGTTTCGCATCCTGCGCCCATGCCCTCCTTCGACATCGTCTCCGAAATAGACTCCCAGGAAATCGACAACGCCATTAATCAGGCCCGCAAGGAACTCGCGACGCGCTTTGATTTCAAAAACTCAACCGCCACCATCGAGTGGAATGAGAAGGAGTCGAAGATCGAACTCAAAGCGGAAGACGGCTCGCGCTTGAAAAGCCTGCATGAGATCGTCATCGGCAAGCTCGCGAAACGAAACGTGGATCTCCGCAATGTGGAGCGGAAGGATCCGGCAATTTCGCCACTCGGCCACGCCACGCAGGAATTTGTGATCAAGCAGGGCCTCGATGGCGACAAGGCAAAGGAGATCGTGAAAGCGATCAAGGCCGGCGACTTCAAGGTCCAGAGCACCTTGCAGGAACGGCAGATCCGCGTAACCGGGAAAAAGCGGGACGAACTTCAGGAAGTCATCGCCTTCTGCCGGAGCAAGGATTTCGAGGTCGCGCTCGCGTTTAAGAACTTCCGGGAGTGAGCGGTTTCGCGGCGCGCCGACCGGACTTATTTAGAATAGGTCTTGATAAGGATGGGCCGCCGTGGTTGCTTTCCTCCGCGATGAAACCGCTGCCGCAGACCACTCCTTCACCCGATGAGCACATCCACGGGCTGGGTCTGCGCATGACCGATCAGCGCCGTGCGGTTTATGACGCGCTCATGGGCAAGCGCGACCATCCCACGGCCGTCGAGGTGTTCATGCGCGTCAAGACGAAGATGCCGTCGATCTCCTTGGCCACGGTTTACAATTGCCTTGAGACCCTGACCGAGTGCGGCCTCGTCAAGGCGGTCAACCACGACCGCGAGCCTTCCCGTTTCTGTCCCAATCTTCAGGAGCATGCGCACCTTTTCTGCGAGGGCTGCGGCGGTGTGATGGACGTGCCACTCCGCACCCGGCGCCGTCTGCGCGACGTGTGGGAAATTCCCGAGGACGTCGTCGTCTCCCACCATGAAGTGTCCTTTCGCGGCCTGTGCCCGAAATGCGCCGCCGCAAAACCGAAGTCCGTCACGAAATCGAAGAAATGAGTTCACTGATCATCAACGACCTGCACGTCTCCATCGGAGAAAAGGAAATCATCCGCGGCCTGACGCTCGAAATTCCGAAAGGAGAAGTGCATGCCGTCATGGGCCCGAACGGTTCTGGAAAAAGCACCCTGAGCAAAGCCATCGGGGGACATCCCGATTACACCGTGACCTCCGGCGAGGTCCTGCTCGACGGCGAGAACATCCTCGGTCTCGGTCCTGATGAACGCTCCAGGAAGGGGCTGTTCCTCGCGTTCCAATATCCGATGGAGATCCCCGGTGTGAGCAATGCCAATTTCCTTCGCGCCGCGCTCAACGCCCGGCAGGCCGAGGGAGAGGAAATCGAGGCCACCGAATTTTACGCGAAGCTCTACGAGGAGATGGATAAGCTGGAGATGGCGCGCACTTTCACCGCCCGCTCGGTCAATGAAGGCTTCTCCGGCGGCGAGAAGAAGCGGAACGAAATTCTCCAGATGGCCATGCTGAAGCCGAAGTATGCGGTCCTCGACGAAACCGATTCCGGCCTCGACATCGACGCGCTTCGCATTGTCGCCGCGGGCGTCAATGCGCTGCGCGGACCGAATCTCGGTGTGTTGCTCATTACTCACTACCAGCGACTGCTCGATTACATCGTGCCCGATCACGTCCATGTCATGGTCGGCGGACGAATCGTCCAGAGCGGCGGGAAGGAACTCGCGTTCGAACTCGAAGAACGCGGCTACGATTTTATCAAAGACTCTCTCCCAGAACCGGCGACGGCCTGAAGCCGTCACATCGAAGCGCACCATGAATACCGAAACCGCCAGCACCATCGACATTGATCGGACGCGGGGAAATTTCTCGTATCCCGAGCAGCACGAGTTCAACGCAGGCGTCGGCCTCAGGCCCGCGACCATCGATTACATCGCCGATGTGAAAGGGGAGGCGGATTGGATTCGCGCATTCCGTCATCGCGCGCTCGAAGTCTTCGAGTCCAAGGCGATGCCCACGCACTGGGCTTCACACGATCTCGACGCGATCGTCTTCGACAATATCCGTTACTACCTTTCCAACGGCCAGACGCCGACGCGCTCCTGGGACGACGTGCCCGAGGATATGAAGCGCACCTTTGAGCGGCTGGGCATTCCCGAGCAGGAGCGCAAGTTTCTCGCCGGCGTCGAGGCCCAATTCGATTCCGAGGCGGTGTATTCCAACATCAAGAAAGCCGTCGGCGACCAGGGCGTCATCTTCTGCGGACCGACCGAAGGGCTGCGCGATCACCCGGAGATTTTCCGCAAGTGGTTCGGCAAGGTCATCCCGACCGGCGACAACAAATTCAGCGCGCTGAACAGCGCCGTGTTCAGCGGCGGCTCGTTCATCTACGTGCCGCCGGGCGTGAAGGTGAAGCATCCGCTGCAAGCCTATTTCCGCATCAACGCGGAGAACTTCGGTCAGTTTGAGCGCACGCTCATCATCGCCGACGAGGGCAGCGAGGTGATGTACATGGAAGGCTGCACCGCGCCGAAGTTCGAAACCGCGACACTGCACAGCGCCGTGGTTGAGCTCGTCGCGATGAAGGGCGCGAAGATCCAATACGTGACCGTGCAGAACTGGTCGGCCAATGTCTTCAACCTCGTCACCAAGCGCGCCGTCGCTCACGAGGAGGCCGAGGTGAAATGGATCGACTGCAACATCGGCTCACGCCTGACGATGAAGTATCCCGGCGTGGTGCTGAAAGGTCGCAAGGCGCGTGGCGAAGTCATCTCCATCGCACTCGCCAGCGACGGCCAGCATCAGGACACGGGCGCGAAGATGATCCACGCCGCCGACGAAACGACCTCGAACATCGTCTCGAAATCCATCTCCGTCGGCAAAGGCCGCGCGACCTATCGCGGGCTCGTCCATGTGCCCAAGCACCTCAAGGGCTGCAAGAACAACACCGAGTGCGACGCGCTACTCATCAACTCGACCTCGCGCACCGACACTTATCCGGCCATTACGGTGCGCGGCACGGGCAACGCCGTCCAGCACGAGGCCAGCGTCTCGCAGATTTCCGCCGAGCAGATCTTCTACATGCAGCAGCGCGGTCTGACCGAAGGCCAGGCCATGAGCTTGAGCGTCAACGGATTCGTCAACGATCTCGTGCGCCAGTTCCCCATGGAATACTCCGTGGAACTCAAGCGCCTGATCGATCTCGAGATGGAAGGCAGCGTGGGTTGAACGGCCAAGTGAACCCATGAGCATCGCAGTTTTGGAAACCGAAGAACGGCCCACGACCAGGGCAGAGTCCATCCTCCGTGCCGGACCTGCGTCACCCGAACAGGCCGAGGCCTGGGAGAATTTCGAGCAGCTCCCGATGCCGAAACGCACCGATGAGTCATGGCGTTTTGCCAATCTCAAGCTGCTCGACCTCGCGCCCTACACGGCGCCGTTGCCGGTGGACGATACGGCTCGCGAAGAGCTTCTCGGCCGCTCCGTCGGACTCGATTCGGTCGCGGGTAAAATGGTCTTCGCCAACGATCAACTCCTCG
This sequence comes from Chthoniobacteraceae bacterium, assembly GCA_031411395.1. Lineage (GTDB taxonomy): Bacteria > Verrucomicrobiota > Verrucomicrobiia > Chthoniobacterales > Chthoniobacteraceae > Chthoniobacter. The sequence continues at coordinate 10,517 of JANOAZ010000282.1, read as the reverse complement.
CCCGCGATCTCGCTTCCGATGCGTTGCGGCAGAAGGGAGTAATCTGGCTTCCGATCGAGCAGGCCACCGCGGAGCACCCGGAACTCTTCCGCAAACACTTCATGCGCGAGGAAGCGATCCTCGGCGGGCAGAAATTTGCCGCACTGCATCGCTCGCAAGTGCGCGCCGGCATGTTCCTCTACGTCCCGCGCGGCGTGGAGGTCGATCTTCCGATCGAGACCTTCCACTGGCTCCACGGTTCCGGCGGTTCGTGTTTTCCGCACACGCTGATCATCGCCGAGGAGATGGCGAAAGTGACCGTCATGGATCACTTTGCGAGCGCCGATCCATCCACCCCCGGCCTCGCCTGCGGCGTGAACGATCTGTGGCTCGGCAGCGGCGCGAACGTGACCTACGTCTGCGCGCAGAACTGGAGCACCTCCACGCTCGCAGCCCAAATCAACGCAACCGTCGTCGGTCGCGATGCCTCCGCGAAGGCGCTCAATCTCAACCTCGGCGGCAGTTACGCTCGGAGCGAAAGCACCAGCCATCTCCGCGGCCCCGGCGGACGCAGCGACATGCTCGCTGTCACCGTCGGGCAAGGGGTGCAGGAGTTCGACCACCGCACCCTCCAGATTCACGAGGTGCCCAACACCGCGAGCGATCTGCTTTACAAGAACTCGCTCGACGACCGCTCCCGCACCATCTTCGCCGGTCTCATCCGCGTCGATCCCGGCGCGCACCGAACGGATGCCTACCAGAAAGTCCGCAACCTCCTGCTCAGCGACGAGGCCGAGGCCAACAGCGCGCCTGGACTCGAGATCGAGGCCGACGACGTCCGCTGCACCCACGGCGCCACGAGCGGGCAGATCGATGCGGAGGAACTCTTCTACCTGCTCTCCCGCGGCATCACCCAAAAGGCCGCACAACGGCTGATCGTCTTCGGCTTCCTCAATGAAGTCTTCGAGCGTCTGCCCGACGCCGCGATCCGCGAGTACCTGAGCGCCTTGCTCCGCGGAAAATTCGCCCTCCCCGCTGCGTAGGAGTAGCGGTGCGGTGATGGTGGATCCACAACCCGTATCCGAGCCTGAGCGCCGCTCGTTTGCTGCCTCGAGAAGGCCCCCTGCCTTACTAGGACTCGAACCTAGACAAGCAGATTCAGAGTCTGCTGTGCTACCATTACACCATAAGGCATTTCGGGGAGTCGGAAGCTATGCGGAGCCGTGGTGATGGCAATCACTTTTTCCGCCGCGCGGCGCCTCAGGCGCCGTTCTCCGGCGCATTCCACACCGGCACGTAATTGAACCATTGCTCGGGGTGGGCGCGGATGATCGCTTCGAAGATCGTGGCGATGCGCTGCGTGTTTTCGCCGAGTCCGCGGCGCGGGTCCTTGTCCTCGGCCATCACGATCGGCGGATCGGCGAAGGACACGTAGCGGCCGTTCGGTTTTTGCAGCACAAAGGCGGGCAGCACCGCGGCCCCCGTGTGATGCGCGAGCAGGGCGGGCGCCGTTGAGAATTCCGTGTTCGCGCCGAAGAAGCGCACGGGTGCGCCGGTGCCGGCGTAGGGACGATCGACGAGCATCGCGACGAGTTCGTTGCGCCGCAGCGTCTGGATCAGTTCGACAAAGGAAAACGGATGGCCGGGACCGACCGCGATCGTGCGAATGCCGAGGTGCGCGCGACACGCATCGCGCCAGCGAGTGAGTCCGGTGGAGGGTTCTTCGAGTGTGACCACGGTCAGCGGCCAGCCGTGGCGCGCGAGCGTGATGCCGCCGAGTTCCCAGTGCCCGAGATGGGCCGTGACGACGATCGTGCCGCGTCCCCGCGCACGCGCCGCTTCGAGATGATCCAGGCCGCGCCATTCCTCGAGCAACCGATCGGCCCGCGGCGCGGCGTTCATTCCCGCGCATAGGAAATAGTCCGCGAGCATGCGCCCGAAGCTGGCGACGTTTTCGCGGCAGAGCCTCCTGAGATCGGTGCCGTTGGTCCCGGTCACCCGTCGCAGGTTGCCTTCGAGGGCGGCCCGCACCAGCGGACGCCGGTCGTAGCTCGCCAGAGCGATGCGGGGTGCGAGCCACTGGCAGGCGGCGCGCGGCATGACTTGGGCGAAGGTGAATGCCGCCTTGAAGCCCGCGAGCGTGTAGAGCGCGCTGCGCGTCGCCGCGGGCTCGGGGGCGATGGCCGCTGCGTCTTGCGCAGGCAGGTCCACGCGGGTGGAGAGGGCTAGCTGGCGCACGTTTCCGCGATGGCAGGCGAAGCGGGTGGCGCGCTCGCTGGGGTTGCAGCGAGGCACAGCCGTGGACAGAGCGGCAGGAAGCGCTGGAGGAAAACGACGAGGTAGAAAAGCTGCATCCGCCACCAGATCGCGAAGCTCCCCGTGATGTTGCCGGCGAGCACGGCGTTGATCGCCGCGGGCAGGTCGAAGCGTTTCGCGGGAGACGTGATGACCTCGATGAATTGCGGCGAATACCACGAATGGACAAAGCGAAGGTAGAGATCCATCACCCGGCCAAGTCGCTTTTCGTAATGGCGGAATTGCTTCGACCGAGCCGCTGGATCGGCGAGCGCGGCGTCGATCGCATCGGCAGCCTGTTCGCCGGAGGCGATGGCGAGAAAGACGCCGGTGCTGAAAACCGGATCGATGAACCCCGCGGCGTCGCCGGTGAGGAGCCAGCGTTCGCCGGCAAATGCAGTGTTGCGATACGAATAGTCGCCGGCGGAATGAACGGGAGTCACCCGTTCCGCACCCGCCATTCGCGCCATGATCGTCGGCTCCGCGGCGATCGCACTTTCCAAGGCATCCTCGGGCGTCTGCCGCAGCGCCTTGAAGGCTGTCGTGTCCATGACCAGCCCGATGCTCATGCGCGTTTCCCCGAGCGGGATCATCCAGAACCATCGATCGCGCCCGCGCACCATGCGGGTCAGCGAACCGTCGATCCCGGGCTCGCGGGTCACGCCCTCCCAATGCGCGAACACCGAGAATTTGTTCAGCGTGGGATAGCGGTGCTTCAACTTGAGTTGCGAGCCGATAACGGTGTTGCGCCCGCTTGCGTCGATGACGTAGCGGGCGCGGATCTCCGCGGCCGCCGAGGGTCCCTGGATTTGCAGCGTCGCACTCTCCGCATCGAAAGCCACGCGCTCAACACTCGTGGATTCATGCACCTCCGCGCCCGAGGTGCGCGCATGGTCGAGCAGGAGCTTATCGAAGGTCGCGCGCTCGACCTGGTAGGAGCGCGTGTGGGCGAGCCGGAAGCCGCTTTTGAAATAGAAATGCACCTCTCGTGATCCGCAGCTCGTGGCGACTTCGGCCCCGTGTTTGTGGAGAAAAGTGCGGTCCATGGTCTCGCGCAGCCCGAGCCGCTCGAACGCGGGCATTGAGTAGGGGAGCAGCGATTCACCGATGTGGAAGCGGGGGAAACTCTCGCGCTCGATCACGATCACCCGGCGTCCGGCGCGGGCGAGCAGCGTGGCCGCCGTGCTGCCAGCGGGCCCCCCGCCGATGATCGCCACGTCGTAAGTGTCTTGCATGAGCCCGGCACGATAACGGCGCGGCGGAAAAAAGGGAAGAGCCGGGGGGAAGGAGTCAGGAGTCAGGAGTCAGGAGTCAGAAGCGCATGTCTTCTGACTCCCGACTCCTCGCTTCCGCCCGGCACCGGCGCCGGATAGGCTCCCGCGCTTCATGCTCGAATCGCGCACCCAATGGTGGACTCGCAAGTGCCTGCTCGGCGCGAATCTCGCCGCGCCCGTGGCGCTCGTCGCCACCCGCTTTCAAAAACCCGTGGTCATCGCCGCCGCGCTCGTGGCCCACGCCGCCTTCGCCTACGCGATCGTGCGCCCGCAGTGCGGCTGGTTCGGGCCGGTGGTCACGCGCTTCACGCCTCGCGGCCATGAGGTGTGGCTGACGATCGACGACGGCCCGGCGGCAGCGGCGAGTGAGGAGCTCGCGGATGAATTGCAGCGGCGCGGCGTGCGCGCGACGTTTTTTGTGAAAGGAAAAAATCTCCGCGCGCAGACCGGTACCGCGCGGCGCGTTCTCGCCGCCGGTCACCAGCTCGCGAACCACACGGAGACGCACCCGGCTGGCCTCTTCTGGTGGTTGCGTCCGGCCCGGCTGCGGCACGAGATCGACGCCTGCGACGCCGCGCTCCGCGAGGCTGGCGTGGCGGTGACGCGCTGGTTCCGCGCTCCTGTGGGCTTGAAGCACGCGCGGTTGCATCCCGCCTTGCGCGCCCGCGGCATGCGGCTCATCGCGTGGAGCGTGCGCGGTGGCGATGGCGTCGAGTGCGATCCCGCCGCCGTCGCCCGACGCGTCGCGCAGCGCGCCCATCCCGGCGCGATCGTCCTCCTCCACGAGGGCCGTCCGCGCAGCAACGAAACCATTCTTGGCGTCGTCGTCGCACTCCAGGAGCGGGGATTTTCCTTCGTGATTCCCGAGGATGAGCAGCTCGCGTGAGGACTCATGATCTACTGGCTCGCCCGCACTTTCATCCGCGTGGTCTTTCGCTGCACGTTGCGGATGGGGATTCGCGGAATGGCGACGGCCCGCCGCCGTGGTGGCTACGTCCTCGCGTGCAGCCATGTCAGCCACCTCGACCCGTTCTGTCTCAGCGCCCTGATTCCGCGCAAGATCGGCTGGATGGCCCGCATCGAATTCTACCGGCACCCGATCATCGCACGGCTGATGCGCGCCGTGCATGCCTTCCCCGTGAATCGCCAGGGCGTGCCGGTCCGCGCCATTCGCGAGGCGCTCGCGCGGCTGGATCGCGGCGAAGTCGTCGGCGTCTTCCCCGAAGGTGAGATCAAAGCTGGCGCCGAATCCGTCCTCCGCGGCGGCCCGATCAAGCGCGGCGCCTGCCTCCTGGCGCAACGCAGCGGACGCCCCGTCCTCCCATGCCTCATCCTCGGCACGGAAAAGCTCAACGCCGTCGATCCGTGGATGCCCTTTCTGCGTGGCCGACTCTGGGTCGTTTGCGGGGAATTCATCGAACCGGTCGTGAACCCGTGCCGCCGCGCCGCGCGCGCCGAGATGGCCGCGCGCATCGAAGCCGCCCTCCGCCAACTCTACGCCGACACCCGCCGCGACTTCGCCCTCGACGACTCCATCCTCCCGTGAGCGAGCTTTTCTACAAGAGCATCCGCCTCGTCGGCAGCCTCGTCTTCCGCGTCGCGTCGCGCCCGCTCATCCTGCATCGCGAACGCGCCGCGCGGCCCGGCGCATTCCTCCTCGCGGCAAATCACGAAAGCCCTTTCGACGCCGCGTTGCTCATCGCCGCGACCCCGCGAGTCATCTATTGGCTGAGCATCGTGGAACTCTTCCGCAATCCCTTCACCCGCTGGTTTCTCTCCTCCATGCTCGCCGCGCCGCTCGACCGCAGCCGCGCCGACACCACCACGGTGCGCATCATCACCCGGCATCTCCGCGCGGGCCGCGTCGTCGGGCTTTTCCCGGAAGGCGGCATGCGCACCGGCGACACCTCCGTGCTCGCCGGTGGATCGATCAAGGACGGCGTCGCTCGCATCGCCGAACTTGCGGGCGTTCCCGTGCTCCCGTGTGTGGTTCTTGGCGGGCGGAAATTTCACCGCTGGACGAATTGGGTGCCGCTCTTCCGCACGCGCTGGGCCGTCGCCTTTGGCGAACCCATCCACCTCCCGCGCAGCAGCGACCGCGAAGCCGCGCGGCGTGATTTTACCCAGGCCCTCGAGTTCGCCATGCGCCGCCTCCGCGATGAAATCCGAGCCCATGTCTAGCCGCGTCGCCGTCTGCCTCAATTCGTCGTTCCTCGGCTTCTACGCCCACTCCGGCTTCATGCAGGGCCTGGAGGAAATGGGCGTGCGTCCCGCGGCATTGAGCGGCGCTTCTGCCGGCGCGCTCGTCGCCGGATTTCTCGCCGCCGGGAAATCCGCCGCCGAGACCGTCGCGCTCCTTCTCCAGCCCGATCTGCGCGCTACGCTGCTCGACTGGGGGATGCCGTGGCGCGCCCTCGGGACGATGGCAAACCGGCCCGGCTTCACCGGCGCCGTGAGTACTGATGGCGCGCTGCGCCTGCTCCGCACCCATCTCGGCGATCACCGCATCGAGGCCTGCATCCAGCCGCGGCTCGCGCTCTCCGTCACCAATCTCACCGCGGCCCGCACCGAGGTCGTGACCGCCGGCCCGCTCGCCGATTTCATCCTCGCCAGCGGCGCATTCCCCGGCCTCTTCGCGGCGCGCGAAATCGAGGGCGCGCATTATTGGGACGGTGGCATCGCCAATCCGCTGCCTTTCGATCCGTGGCTTTCCGACCCGGAGATCGACACCATCGTCCTCCACACTGTCGTCAATCCGATGGAACTCGCGGTCCGCGATTCGTCCCGCCGGCTGAATGTCGCCGGGGCATTCAATCTCTCCCACCAGATTATCTGCGACGAGCTCCTCCGCTGGAAAACCGAAGCCGCCCGTCTCGCCGGAAAGCGTCTCATTTTCCTCCGCACCGAGGCCCCGCGCCCCGGCCTCATGACCGCGCATCGCATTGCCCCGCAGTGCGTCGCCGCGGGCCTCGCGACCGCGCGGGCAAACCTCACGTTGCTCGACGGTTTGGGCGGCTGACACGAGGTCGCCGCGCCGGCCGGGAGCGCGCCCCGATTGAGGCATCGGGCGGGGCCGCCCCGTTTGCGTTTCCGGCATGCCGATGCGAGTAGTTCGGCCCCAAAAAGCAAGCTGCCTTCCCTCATGAATTTCCCCCTCTTTCGCACCGCCATGTCGGTGGCCGCCGCCCTGATGACGAGCGCCGCCGCCCATGCAGAGCCCACCGCAGACCTCGTAAAAAAAGGCGCTGTTTTCGATCAGAAGTTTGAAGCGGCGGAAGCATTGAAATATTACCTGGCCGCGGAAAAGCAGGAGCCGAGGAACGCGGCCGTCCTCGTCCGCATCGCACGCCAGTATCGCCACCTGATGGTCGATGCGCCGAAGCCAGCGGAGAAGCTGCGGTATGGCCGGCTCGCACTGGGGTATGCGCAAAACGCGGCCGGACTCGCGCCGGACCTTGCCGAGGCGCAGCTTTCCGTCGCGATCACCCATGGAAAACTGCTGCCTTTGCTGGGCAAGAAGGAGCAGGTGGAGACTTCGCCGCGCATCCGGAGCGCGGTGGACAAGGCGCTCCAACTCGACCCGCGCAATGATCTGGCCTGGCACATCCTCGGCCGCTGGAATCGCGTGCTGGCGGAAGTCAGCGGAGTGAAGCGCGCCCTTGCCGGGGCGATTTACGGCGGCTTGCCGAAGGGTTCGAACGAGGAAGCGGCCCGGTGCCTGGAGAAGGCCATCGCATTGAATCCAAGCCGCCTCATGCACTACGTCGAGTTGGGACGCGTCTATGCGCAGATGGGACGCGATGACGACGCGCGGCGCCTGATCAACAAAGGGCTGGGGATGCCGAATGTTGAAAAGGACGACTTCGAGACGAAGGCGCGCGGACGCGAGACGCTGGCGAAACTGGGCTGAGTTCTCCCGGCGACGCCGGCACAAATTCAACAGGCTGTAACGGAAGGCCTGTTTTGACGCAGATGGCCGAAGATGATGGATTCATTCCGTCTTCATCTGCGTTTCATCTGCGCTCATCTGTGGCCCGCTTCCGCTGACGCCGGCGCCGCGATGGGGGACCACTCGGGCAGATCCGCGAGTCCGCCGCCCATGAAGGTGTGATGCCAGAGCTGCGTCGCCACCACGGCGGCGAGCCCCATTTCCACCGAGAGCCGAGGTAGCGAGCCGGGCCGCATCTTGCGAAAATCCTTCCGCCAGCGCTGCACCTCGGCGGCGTCGAAATAACCCGTGCGCCTCAACGATTCGTCGCTCAGCAATTGCCCGACGTAGGGCGGCTCCGGCTCCATGTGGAAGGCGTCCAGGGGGGCGCGAAAAATCACCTTCTGGCGGCGCGCGACGGCCTTCGGCACCCAGCGCTCGGCGAGCAGGCGGAGGAGGTGTTTGTCGCGGAAGCCGTTCAGCTTCCATTTCGGGTGCAGCTTGGCGAGGAAAGTGAAGACGTCTTCGTCGAGAAACGGGGGGCGCACTTCGACCGATGAATGCATGGCCACGCGATCTCCTTTGCCCTGCAAAAGATGCCCGGCGAGCAGCACGCGTGCGGCGATCCAGATGCCGCGATTCAGCGGGTGCCATTTCCTCGCGCGTTCGAGCGGGAAATCCAGTTCGGTCCACGCATTCGTCTGCGCGAGCACTTCCCGCATCGGCTCGCCGTAAAAGCGCAGCCGCGAGATCGCGAGCAGTCCGTATGCGTCGATCCACGCGTTTGCCCCGCCGACCGATTTCTCCACCTCCCGTCGCCATTCGTTGGGAAAATGCGGCACGCGTGCCAGCCGCAGATAGGCGCGCCGGCCCACGCCGCTCAGCGGCAGCCCGGGGACGGAGTCGAGGTAGTTCATCAGCTTGTGCGCCTTGTACCACGGATAGCCGACGAGCCATTCGTCGGCGCCCTCGCCGGTCAGCACGACTTTCTGGCCATTGGCGTGGACACGGGCCGCGAGCTTGAGCAACGCGGCGCAGGCGGTGTCGATCACCGGCGCCTCCGCAGCGACGATCAACTTCGGGTAAGCCTCGAGCGCATCGCTGTGGCGGAAGTCCTGCACGATCGGCGGCTTCGTGCCGATGTGCTGTGCGGAGAGGTTGGCGGCGCTGAGTTCATCCATCTCCGGCTCGTCCACGCGGACCGTGTAGGTGTTGATGGCCGGGCCTTTGAGATGACACGCGAGCGCCACGATCACGCTCGAATCCACCCCGCCCGAGAGATACGCGCCAACCGGCACATCGGCGCGCAGCCGCTCCTCGACCGCGTGCAGCAAAATCTCTTCAAACTCATCCACCAACTTCTTGGGGTCCTCTCCGCGCTCCTCGTCGCCTTCGTCGGGAAAATTCATTTCCCAATACGCGCGCTCCCTGATCTCCACGCCGGCGCCGCCATCGCTGCCCGGACTGATGCTCAAAAACCGGCCCGGCGTGAGAAGCTGCACGCCTTCAAAACACGTCCTCGGCCCCGGCACCGCGCTGAACGTGAAGACGTGATCGAGCCCGCGCCGATCGGGTCGCGCCGGCACCATGCCCGACGCGAGCAGACCCTTGATCTCCGAAGCAAAAAGGAGCCAGTCGCCTTGCCGGCTCCAAAACAACGGCGCGATCCCGAACCGATCGCGGCCGAGCTGGAGCTCGCGCTTTCTCTCATCCCAAAGCGCGATGGCAAACTGCCCCCGCAGCCGTTCCCACATTCCCTCCTGGTACTCCTCCCACATGTGCGGGATGATCTCCGTGTCGCAGTGTGTGACGAGGCGATGCCCGCGCCCCTCGAGTTCAGCCCGCCGTTCGATGTGGTCGAAAAGTTCGCCGTTGAAAACGACGTGGACGTTCCGGTCTTCGTTGGCCATCGGCTGCTGCCCGTCCGCGAGCCCGACGATGCTCAGCCGCCGCGATGCGAGCGCGATTCCGGGCCGCTGGAGGAAGCCCTCCTCGTCCGGGCCACGATGCACCAGCGCCCGGGCCATTCGTTGAATGGCGCCTTCCGGCACGGGACGCTGCCCGCCGAGGTCGATGATGCCTGCGATTCCGCACATGGTGTCCCTCTAGTTCGCAGCGCGGGCCTCCGGCAATCGTATTCAGTCGCAACTTTGGAAACTCCGCAAATAGCGCCCTGCTGGCACCGCAAAACAGGTGCGCGCATTCACCCGAGCCAGCGCGAAGACAAGCGTAGAAACATGGCTTGACTCAAATGACCCGCCCTAGAATCTACGCCCCGCAGTCGGCCCCTACGTTATGTCTAAAGATCGTATCGCAATTATCGGAATCGGCTGCCGCTTCCCCGGCGGGGTGAATGATACCGAGGACTTCTGGAAACTTTTGATTGAAGGCCGCGAGGCGGTCGTCGAGGTGCCGCCCGATCGGTGGAACGTGGAACGTTACTACGACGCCGAGCCGGGCATCGCGGGCAAATCGATCGCCAAACGTGGCGGCTTCCTGGATCAGATCGATCAGTTCGATCCGCAGTTCTTCGGGATTTCGCCGCGCGAGGCGCCTTACGTGGATCCGCAGCAGCGCCTCCTGCTGGAGACGGCGTGGGAGGCGATCGAGGACGCGGGCATCGTGCTCGACCTGGAAAAAGGCACCGACATCGGCGTGTTCGTCGGCGTTTCGCACAATGACTACCAGGGAATCCAGAGCACGGCGGGGGAGCACTTTGGCATCAGCCCCCACTCGCCCACGGGCAGCGCGCACAGCATCGCGGCCAATCGCATCTCTTACTGTTTCAACCTGCACGGCCCCAGCGTCGCCATGGACACCGCGTGCTCCTCCGCGCTCACGGCGGTTCACTCGGCCTGCGAGCACATCTGGACCGGACGCGGCGATGCGGCCCGCGCCGGCGGCGTGACGGTGATGATTACGCCGGGCGGATTCATCGGCTTTTCGCAGGCGGGGATGCTCTCGCCCGAGGGCCGATGCGCGGCGTTCGATGCGTCGGCGAGTGGCTTTGTCCGGGGCGAAGGCGCGGGCATGGTTTTGCT
>JANOAZ010000281.1:0-38496 GCA_031411395.1 Chthoniobacteraceae bacterium | reverse complement strand
GAGGATGTCGAAACCGCGCGCAGTCAGCTCGTGCCGGAAGTAGCGGGTGTTTTCCTCGAGCTGATCGCGGAGAGCGGTGGAATGGCTGAGCAGGTCGAGGACCTCGATCGACGCGCCGGCGATGGCGGGCGCGAGGGTGTTTGAAAAGAGATAGGGCCGCGAGCGCTGGCGCAGCAGATCGATGATCTCGCGCCGGCCGCTCGTGTAGCCGCCGCTCGCGCCGCCGAGGGCCTTGCCGAGCGTGCCGGTGAGAATGTCCACGCGGTCCATGACGCCGCAGTGCTCGTGGGTGCCGCGGCCGCGCGCGCCCATGAAGCCGACGGCGTGCGAGTCATCAACCATCACGAGGGTGTCGTGCTGTTCGGCGAGGTCGCAGATGGCGGCGAGATTGGCGATGAAGCCGTCCATCGAGAAGACGCCGTCGGTGGCGATCATGCGGAATCGGGCGCCGCTCGCGGCCTTCAGCTTGTCCTCGAGATCGCCCATGTCGCTGTTGCGGTAGCGATGGCGCTGGGCCTTGCAGAGACGCACGCCGTCGATGATCGACGCGTGATTCAACTCGTCGGAAATGATCGCGTCCTCGGGGCCGAGCAGCGTCTCGAAGAGGCCGCCATTCGCGTCGAAGCAGGAGCCGTAGAGGATCGTGTCTTCGGTGCCAAGGAAGTCGCTGAGCTTTTGCTCGAGGTCCTTGTGGATGCCCTGCGTGCCGCAAATGAAACGCACGCTCGCGAGGCCGTAGCCCCACGCGTCGAGCGCGTCATGGGCGGCCTGCTTCACCGTCGGATGCTGCGCGAGTCCGAGATAGTTGTTGGCGCAGAGATTCAAGACCTCGCGACCATCCGCGAGCCGGATGCGCGTGCCCTGCGGCGTACCGATGAAGCGCTCATTTTTGAACAGCCCGGCGGCGCGAATGCCGTCGAGCTGCCCGCGGAGGTGATCGCGGAAATTCTCATTCATGGCCGGCATCCTACAGCTCCCTCATGACTTGGAAGGAAATTCAACCGCCCTACCCAAAGCCCGCAGCCTCAAGGCATCGACACTTCCACGATGGCCTGCCTTGTCCGTGTAGCTCGCGCGGTAGATCACCTTCCTGCCGGAGGCGGCGGCGCGGGATTGGCCGGGGAAGCCGAGGACGGCGGAAAAGGCGCCGATGGTTTTCAGCGTCTTCCCGTTCGGATGAAGGCCGGTGCGGACGAGGAGATGCGGCACCCCGTTTTGGCAACGCGTGCTCGATTCCCGGGCCGCCGCATGCTTGGCGAATTCGAATAACTTCAGCGCTACAGCCCACGGCGTCGCCTCGACCCTGCCATCGCCAGGACGGCCAGCCCGAAGAGTGCGGTCCCAGCTTCCGGGACAATCGCCCCGGCTTCCAGCGACGCGCCTGGAGTGTCGTTGTAGGCCCAGTCGATGATCCGGCCCGCGCCGGTGTTGTCGATCTCGATGCCCAGCCAGCCGTAGTAATCAGCCCCGCCCGCGGTCGGCTCGAAGACGAAGCCGATAATCCCCGGAACCCCGAGCTGGAACTGCCCCGCGCCCGGCCCCACGTGCGTGGATGAGCCGCTCTCGCCGGCCACGAAATTGCCCGTCGCGTCGATAACGGTGCCCGGCGCGAGATTCAGGATCTGATCCATTCCCGTGATGATCGGCCGAAGCAGCGCGCTGTTGCCGATGGCCACGCCGCCGAAGAACGGATTGATCCACGGCTGGGCGGCCCAATCCAGATCTCCGGGGTAGGTCCCAGTCGCCACGCCCGTGTCAATGCGGAGGTACTCACCTTCAAGGTTCTGCGGAATCGGGACGTTTTGCACGCCGCTGTAGAAGATTGCGGCGCGCACCTTGGGCACAGGAGCGAGGACGAGGAGGAGTAGGAGGACGGGGACGAGGCGGGAGCGCATGGCGATAGAAACTGTGAAAGTGGATGACATCGGTGCAAACGGTCGTGCCGTCACGGTGCAATGCTCACCTTCACGTGGAAGAAGCGCGCTTTCTTGCCGCCGACGAAGAACGGATACGGCACGCTGACCAGCTCGTAGTCGCCATCATCTGCCAGCACCGTCGGCGTTACCGTTCTCGCCTGCCAGGCGCCGCCGAGCGTCGCGCAAAACTCGACGGTGTAGGTCAGCCCGACGGTGGCCGCGTTCTTCCGACGCACATAGAGCGCCCGGAAATCAACACCCGTGGGGGTCGGCTCCTGCGCGACGATCGGTTGGCCGCGGCTCTCGAGCGCGCCGCCAGCGGCGAAGCTTCCCGAGAACGCCAGGCTGCTCACCCCGGCCACGGTGCTCGTCGGGCTGGTGCCGAAGGCCAGCTCCAGCAGGTTGCTCACGCCGTCGCCGTCCCAATCTCCGTTCGGCGCCGAGGGCCCCGAGTTCTCGGCAGTGCCGAAGTTCTCGTATCTCCACTGCTCCTCGGCGGTGAGCGGCGTCACCGTCACCCTGAATTGCCCAGTGCCCGTATTTCCCGCCGCGTCCTTCGCCGTCACCGTTACGGTCGTCGTGCCATTCGGGATGAACGACCCGCTTGCGGGTGAAGCCGTCAGCGAAGTCACACCCACCGCATCGGTCGCCGTCGGCGTGAAGGTCACATAAGCCCCGCTCGGGCTGGTCGCATGCACGGTGCTGTTCGCAGGTCCCGTCACCACCGGCGCGGTCGTGTCGCGCACCGTCACGGTGAAGCTTCCCGTCGCGGTGTTCCCCGCGTTGTCGCTGGCGCTCGCCTGCACCGTCGTCGTGCCGAGCGGGAAGGTGCTGCCACTGGCTGGCGTAAAGCTCGAGCTCGCCAGGCCGCCCGCGTCGCTCGCGCTGGCAGTGTAAATGACCACCGCCCCGCTGCCGCTCGTCGCCTCGGCAATGATCGGTGCTGGCAGCGTCAAGGTCGGCGGAGTCGCATCCACGGTCCATGTCCGCGTCGCGGGCGTGAGGTCCGCATTCCCCGCCGTGTCGGTGGCGAAGACGCTGAAGGTATGCATCCCCTCACCGAGCCCGGCGAAAGTGGCCGGTCCTGCGGCCGTGGTCGTCGCACCGCCGTTGAGGCTGTAAGTGAACGTGGCGGGTTCATCCGCGCTGAAGGCGAAGATGGCGCTCGCGCTATTCACCGTGCCGCTCGGCCCGCTGGTGATCGTCGTCTCCGGCCGCGTGGAGTCCCGCACGGTCACCGTGCGCGTCGCGCTGCCGGTGTTGCCGGCCGCGTCGGTCGCGGAATAGGTCAGCGTGTAAACCCCAAGCAGTGCGGTATTCACCGAGCCGCCGACCGAGACGGTGGGTGCACCGGCCACGGCGTCCGCCGCGGTGGCGCCGGGATCGATGAAGGCGCTTCCCATCTCGATGGTCATTGTCGCAGCGCCGTTGAGCGTGACCAAGGGCGGCGTCGTGTCGCGCACCGTCACGGTGAAGCTCCCCGTCGCCGTGTTGCCTGCGTTGTCCGTCGCGCTGGCGTTCACCTGCCTCGTCCCGAGGGCAAAGGTGCTCCCGCTCGCCGGGGTGAAGCTGGCCACAGCCACGCCGCTGCCCGAGTCACTCGCGCTCGCCGTGTAAGCCACCGTCGCCCCGCCCGGCCCGGTCGCCTCCGCGGTGAGGGGGCCCGGCAGCGCGAACGTCGGCGCCTTGGTATCCACGGTCCACGTCACGCTGGCGGGCGTGGGGTCCACATTCCCGGCCGCGTCTTTGGCGCGGACATTGAAGGTGTGCGCCGCCTGCGGGAGGCTGCTGAAGCTCACCGGGCTGACCACCGTCTCGTAGGCCGCGCCATCGAGGCTCCCCTCGAAGCTCGTCACCGCCACGTTGTCCGTGCCGGAGAAGGTGATCGTCGCCGAGGTCGCGCTCGTCGCGGCGGGCGGGCCGCTCAGGATCGTCGTATCCGGGGCGGTCCCGTCCGTGGAAAAGGTTCCCACGGTCGCGATGTAAGCAGTGCCGATCGCGTTGATCGCGTAAGCCCGGAAACTGTAGGAGCTGTTCGCGCTCAGGGTCGGCGTGTTCACGGTGAAGACGCCCGTCGTCCCGCTGGCGATTACCTTCGTCACTCCGGCGCCGCCGATGGTCGGGTTCGGATTTGCCGAGGTGAGGGAATAGACCACACCGCGCTCCGTGATCGCCGAGCCGCCGGTGCCCGTTACGTTTCCGCCGAGCGTCGCTCCGGTGCCCGTGAGGTTCGTCACGGTCGGTGAAGTCACCGTCGGCGCGCTCGCGGTGACGGTAATGGTGATGGTCTGCACCCCGCTCGTGTCCACGCCGCCGTTGGCCGTGCCGCCGTTGTCCTGCGCGGTCGCGGTCACGGCCGCCGTGCCGGTGGCCGAGGGATTCGGGGTAAAGGTGAGCGTGCCATTCGAGGCGATCGCCGGCTGGGTGGTGAAGAGCGCGTTGTTATCGTTCGAGAGGTTGAAGCTCACCGTCTGCGCGCTTTCGTTCGCCGGGCCGGACGAGATGCTGGTGGCCAGGGCCGCCACGGTAACCGCGCCCGCGCCAGACGCGGCGCTGATCCCATACGGCGCGACGGACGTGTAGATTTGCCCGCTGCTCACCACGGCAGCGAGCTTCGTCCCGTCGGCGGAGGAGGCAATGGATTGCCAAGAGCGGCTGCTCTCCCGCGCGGTCCACGTCACGCCCGAGTCAGTCGAGGTATAGATTTGGCCGCTAAACTCCGCGGCGGCGAGCTTCGTCCCGTCGGAAGAGGAGGCGATGGATGTCCAAGAGCGGCTGCTCTCCCGCGCGGTCCACGTTACGCCCGAGTCGGTCGAGGTGTAGATTTGCCCGGGATACACCACGGCGGCGAGCTTCGTCCCGTCGGAAGAGGAGGCAATAGAATCCCAATCGCGGTTGCTCGCCCGCGCCGTCCACGTCCCGCCAGAGTTGGTCGAGATGTAGATTTGCCCGCCCTTCTCCCCGGCAGCGAGCTTCGTCCCGTCGGCGGAGGAGGCGATGCACGCCCAAGCGCGGGGGCTCTCCCGCGCGGTCCACGTTACGCCCGAGTCAGTCGACGTGTAGATTTGGCTGCCACCAGTCGCCACGGCGGCGAGCTTCGTCCCGTCGGCGGAGGAGGCGATGGAAACCCACTGCCGGTAATCCCCCCGCGCGGTCCACGTCACCCCGGAGTCGGCCGAGGTGAAGATATACCCATTAAACTGCACGGCAGCGAGCTTCGTCCCGTCGGCGGAGGAGGCGATGCACTGCCACAAGCGGCTGTTCTCCCGCGCGGTCCACGTCACGCCCGAGTCGGTCGAGGTGTAGATTTGCCCGCTGCTCACCACGGCACCGAGCTTCGTCCCGTCGGCGGAGGAGGCGATGGAAATCCACTGGCGGTTGCTCTGCCGCGGGGTCCACGTGACACCCGGCGTTCCCCCCGCGGGCAGCGTGAAGCTCGGCGCGTCGTTGACCGCGTTCACCGTCACCAGGAACGAGTTCGACGCCTCGCTGCCGCCGCTGTCCTGCACTGTCACCGTGATCACGGCCGTGCCGTTCGCATTCGCCACCGGAGTGTATTTCAGCGAGCCGAGCGAGGACGCCGAGGTATAGGTCACGGTCGGGTTCGGGATCAGCGCTGGATTGCTCGAAGTCGCCGTGACCGTGAGCGTCTGCGTCTCATTCGGCGCTCCGCTGCCGATGCCGGTGAGATTCACCGTCTGCTGGCCGGCGTCTTCGTTGATCGCCGCGGGATTCGCAATGGCGCCGATCGTCGGCGGGTCATTCTCGGGAAGGACCGTGATGTTGACGGTCGCCGTGTTGGAGACGCCGCCGAACCCGTCGCTCACCCTGTAAGTGAAGGAGTCCGATCCGTGGTAGTTTGCCGCCGGAGTGTAAGCCCACGTATGCGCGTCCCAATAATAGCCAGGGGGGGAGTCTTGCGAAACCAGCGTCCCATGGGCCGGCGGCGTCACCACCGTATAGGTCAACTCGTCTCGATCCGCATCGGAAGCCCGCACCTGGACGCCACTGCCACTGTCCTCGAGAGCTGATCCCGTCCCCGCCGTCGCCACCGGCACCGTGTTCGGCGTCGTGAAGGTGCGTTCCGTGCTGACGACCGTGCTCCAACCTCCATTAAAGTCGGCTTCCAACCGGTAGCGATAGGCAGTGTGCGGCGCGGCCGAGAAGATGCCGCTCACCGCCGTCGTGCTGGACCCGGCCACCTGGGCGGGCGTCGCATCTTCCCCATACTCCCAATTGTCGCTGACCCTCCAGATCCGGAACCTCACCCAGGTCGTCGGACTGCCGTTGGCATTCACGGTTCCATTCAAGGTCGCCCCATTGCTGTTGATCCCCGTCGCCGCCAGGGCCGTCACCGTGGGCGTCGTCGTCGGCGTCGTGAAGGTCCCCACGGGGCTCAAGCCTTGGCCGACGCCGTTGATGGCATACGCGCGGAAGGAGTAACTGCCGCCGCCGCCGACACTCACGGGAACCTTGAAAGGATTCTCCGTCCCGGTGTAGATGACTTTCGTAACCGAGTTGCCGAGGGGCTTGGGATCGGGGTTCACCGACGTGAGCGCATATACGACACCGCGCTCGGTGATCGGCGCCGTGCCTGGGTCACTCACTGTCGCGCCCAGCTGCACGGTCGTCGGCAAGGGATTGGTCACCGTGGGATTGATCAGCGTCGGCCGCGCATCGTCCAGCGTCGTGAAAGTCGCGACCGGCGAGTAACTCGTCCCCACGCTATTCGTCGCATACGCCTTGTAAGAGTATTGGAACGGATGGCTCAGACCACTCACGTCCACGGAAAACGCGCCCGTCCCGGCGGGGCCGCTGGCGACCACCTTCTGGACGTTCTGCCCCCCGATCACCGGATCGAGATCGTCTGGGCCGAGGACGGTGAGGTAAACCACCCCGCGCTCCGTGATCGCCGCTTTGTTCTCGGTCACCACCGTCCCACCCAGTCTCGCGCTCGAGGTGGTCAGGTTGGTCGCCGTCGGCGTGCCCACCGTCGGTGGCTCGGCGGCTTCAAAGGTTGCCTGGTGCTCGGTCAGACCGCCGCGGTGGGTGAGGCCGCGTGCCCGGAGCAGCCCACGGGTGAGATTCAGTCCCGTCAGCTCCCAGTCCGAAGTCGTCCCGATCCGTGTCGCATGGCCGAGCACCGACCAGGTGGCGCCGTTATCGCTGCTCGCCTCGAGCCTTGCCCCCATCAGCTCCGGGCCAGCGCCGCTGCGCTTCCAGCGCACCGTCGATCCAAGACCCGATACCTCGATCGTGCTGGAGGCGGGGTCGTTGTTTAGCCGGGCGAGCACAGTCACATTGGAGGAGTTGATACCCTTGATTTCGCCGCCGACCAGCACCTGGCCGTTCTCCTGGATCGCCAGCCCCGCATCGAACCATTTCCAATACGGCCCATCGTCCCATGATTTCAGGTGCTCGAATTGACTCCAACCGTAAGGATTCCACACACACCGGTATTGTTCATACCCCTCGTAGTAGTCAGCACCCGCGGCATGATCGACGTTCGCGACAAACGAATGATCCAGCCCGCCATCGGGATGGAACCGCGCCATGTTCTTTCGCCCGTTGAAATCCACCGAAACGAATTCCCCGAAAGCGATAATTTTTCCGTCGGTCTGCAGCGCCATGCGCAGCACGTAGGGATCGGGATGGTAGGTATCCGAAACCGCATGTCCCTTAAAATCGATTTTGGCTCTCGCCGAGTCAAAGTATTGGGGCAAGTTTCGCTCCTTGGTCTCCCCACCGTAAAGGATGGTGTCGATGCCGCCGATGCCCGGGTTGAAAGTCGCATCGACCGCTCCGGTGCTCTCA
The DNA here is from genome assembly GCA_031411395.1 of Chthoniobacteraceae bacterium. Taxonomy (GTDB): domain Bacteria; phylum Verrucomicrobiota; class Verrucomicrobiia; order Chthoniobacterales; family Chthoniobacteraceae; genus Chthoniobacter. The sequence goes on along the minus strand of JANOAZ010000281.1, from coordinate 30,766 downwards.
AGCCGCGCGAGGCCCCTCCGCGGGATGTAGGGTGCAATATGGGTAAACTGCCCGGCGATGAGAATCCTCCCGTCCGGCTGGCAGATCATATCGTGGACGGAGTTATTCGCGCGGACATCCCCATCGGTGCCGAAAGACCCGTCCCGGGTGCCATCGGCATTGATCCGGACGATGAGGTAGCTTTTGTCTCCGGCAAACTGGACCTTTCCTTCCGTGGCGATCACGATTTTCCCGTCCGGCTGCAGCGCCATGCTCGTGATTATACCGCCGTCGTGACTCGCGTAGATGGCATTCACGTCGAAAGTCAGCCCGACCGACCCATCCGGATTGAGCCACAGCAGACGGTAACCGTTGCTGATGACGGAGCGGCCATCCGCCAGATACACCCCGCAGATGGGCACGACGTCGGGATGGCCAGAGCCCTCGGCCGCGCCCGGGAAATCGAGCTCCGGTGCGCCGTCCGCCGTCAGCCGATTTATGCCGGACGTGCCGAACACCCCATAGTAGCGCGCCAAGATCTTGCCGTCGGGCTGCACCAGGATCGGCTGAAAGTTGTCCGGCCCGACGAAGGGGGCGTGGCCCGCGTTGGTCAGCCGGTTAAAGTCGAAGTCATAGCCGCCTTGATTGCTGTTATAGATCAGACTCCCCTTCGGCGTGACGAGGATTTGCTTATTCCGCGGGCCCCCAAAGATGAAGGGATTGAATGTCGTGTCCACCGCTCCTGCCGCCTGCGCCACGCTCGGGCTGAGGAAAGCAAGAGTGCAGAGGACGAGGGACGCAACGTATGCCCATCCGGAGCGGCAAAGGTGGCTGGAGGCTGAGGGCGGGACGGTGGTTTTCATGGATCGAAGGTGAAAAGGTGAGGCTGGTGGAGAGTGCGGGGCGCGCCGATCGGCCGGAGCGGCTATGGTGCGGTGGGGCGCGATTTCAAGTGACGTGCGCTACGCCGCGGCCGTCCACGAGACGGCGGGCGACGGCTCGCTCTGGCCGCGGCCATTCTTTGCCGTGACCCAGAGCTGGTAGAGGCTGCCGGGGGTGAAGGTGATGTCGGCGGAGATGGCCACCTCCAGTGCCTCAAATTCCCCCGTGGCGAGCTGCTCGGGCGCGCCGCCGGGGCCGAGCCGCCACGCAACCAACCGCGTCGCGCTGACCGTGCCAATTTCGCCTGGTGATGGGTGAGAGTGAGTCGAGCCTTTCCTATTCGCCATCACTGCCGGCCTGAAGATTCCCCGCGCAATCGCACCGTTTGTTATTTTGCAGGGCGACGCGAGGAGGCTGGCCGTCATGGATGGCTCACTGGTGGCCAGCGTCAGCGGGCTTGATCGAGCCGGCGTTGACGCGTCCACCGCGCTGCGGCATCGTGCGGCCATGAGCACCATCACCGTGGCCCTTCCCGATCCGCTCGACGCCGCGCTGCTCGAACGAATGAATGCCGTGGGAGCCCACTCAAAGGAGGAATACCTGCTCGCCCTCGTGGAAGCCGATTGCGCCGCGAGCGAGCTGGAGCGGACGCTCGCAGAGCGCTGGGATGGACCGTTTGCCCCGCTCGCCGCGGACTGGAAGGAGCAGGTGCGGCAGGCGGCGGACAGGCGGAAGTGAGGATCGAACCGCACGCCGCGGTCCTCGCCGAGGATCTCCCCGGCATTTACGCCTTCATCGCGCGGAACGATCCGCAAGCCGCCGAGCGCGTCCTGGCAGCGGTGGAGACGACCTTCGACCAGCTCGTCCGACAACCCCAATGCGGCGTGAGCTATCCCACGCGGAACGCGAAGCTGCGCGATGTGCGGATGCTGCCGGTCAATGGCTTCGCGAACTATCTGGTCTTCTACCGGCTCATTCCGGACGCCGTGCGCATCCTGTATGTGGTCCATGGCGCGCGGCATCTTCCCCGCTTGTTTCGACGTGAGCCGAGGACCTGAGCAGATCCTGGTTTCGCCGGCCCCTGCGCGGGTGGCGGCATGACGGAAGCCGCAGGCGCAGCCGCCGAATTCCAGAGAAACGATGGCTGAAAGAAGTGCGCCGGGCGGGCGGGATGGCCGATGATTTGCCGGGCGGCGGCGCTGGCCATGCCCACTTTGCTGGTGGATGGTCTTCATCGCGTGGAGAAGTGCGGTGTCATCGGAGTTCGCTGCATCCCTTCATTGCCCGTTTGCCCGCCGGAGGATTCGTCGGGATGCGAACTATTTTCAGAAATCGTCCGGCCCGACTGAGATGGAGGACTGCCCCACGGATCAGCGGGCGGCGGCGCGTCTCTGCTTTCCCCGCCAGAAAGCCGCGAGCGGACACACGGAGGATGGAACCCCCCAACAAAAATGGATGAGACGACAGGCATGCCTTTCTGCGCCCGGTATCGCCCGCATCCGCTCACCGCTTCAGGCTCAAAAGTCCCGTGGGTAGAATCGCCGTGCCAGTCAACGCGGCGCGGAAAATACCGAGGTCGCATGAAGTGTCGAACGGTCGGTGGCTCATCCTCTAAATAGAACCTCCCTGGTCAGTATCACCTTTCCCGACGCTCGGTTGAGAAGGCGCGAGCCGGGCTAAGAATGCGCTCCCTTTTCGAAGTCCTCGCCTGGGAACTCCGTGCGGCGCGAAGCCGTGCTCGGCATGGTTGGGCGGGTGTGGGACTGGCATCGGAACAACCCCATGCAGACACTCCCCCATGCGAAGTGGAACTTCGCTCCCCAAGGGCGTTCCCAAGCACAGCTCGGGAACGAGGGTACCGCTTGCGCCGGGCAACTTCCAACTCACCCGAGAAGCAAGCGGGCGCTCAGCGAAAGACTTTCCAGTCGAGGATGACCTTGCCGCTTTCCCCCGTCTTCATCGCGGCGAAACCGCGCTCGAATTCATCGGCGCCGAAGCGGTGCGTGATCACGGGGTTGATGTCGAGACCGCTCTGGATCATCACGGTCATCTTGTACCAGGTCTCGTACATCTCGCGGCCGTAGATGCCTTTGATGGTGAGCATGTTGAAAATGACCTTGTTCCAGTCGATGGGCATGTCGCCGCCGGGGATGCCGAGGAGCGCGATCTTTCCGCCGTGCGCCATGTTGTCGATCATCTCGCGGAAGGCCGCGGCGTTGCCGCTCATTTCCAGGCCCACGTCGAAGCCTTCGGCCATCCCGAGTTGCTTTTGCACGCCGGCGACGGTGCCGGTTTTCACATTCAGCGCGACATCGGCGCCCATGCGTTTCGCGAGGTCGAGCCGGTAGTCGTTCACGTCTGTGATGACGACATATCGCGCCCCGGAATGCCGGGCGACTGCGGCGGCCATGAGCCCAATGGGGCCTGCGCCGGTGATGAGCACGTCCTCGCCGAGCAAGGGGAAGCTGAGCGCGGTGTGCACGGCGTTTCCCAGTGGGTCGAAGATCGAGGCGACATCGAGATCGATGTCGGGACGGTGGTGCCAGACGTTGGTCATGGGCAGCGCGATGTGCTCGGCGAAGGCGCCGGGACGATTCACCCCGATGCCGCTGGTGTGGGCGCAGAGGTGCCGGCGGCCAGCGAGGCAGTTGCGGCAGCGCCCGCAGACGACGTGGCCTTCGCCGCTGACGATCTCGCCGGGAAAGAAGTCGGTGACATTCGAACCGACCGAGATCACTTCCCCCACGAACTCGTGCCCGACGACCATGGGAACGGGGATCGTCTTCTGCGCCCACGCATCCCAATTGTAGATATGCAGATCGGTGCCGCAGATGCCGGTGCGATCGACGCGGATGAGGACGTCGTTGATCCCGGCGACGGGGTCGGGGACGTCTTCGAGCGAGAGGCCCGGGGCGGCGTGGCGCTTGACGAGTGCTTTCATAAGGGGAGGAGCCGCAATCGGCGGCTGCGTCCTTCCTAAACAGGCCGGGCGCACCGGACAATCGCGAACCTTCCCTATGACACGCAGTCTCGCGTGTGGCGGCTACGTCGCGACTTTGCGCAGGTGCCGCTGGCGGGCCGGCGGTGCACTCCCATCGACCACGAGCTGCCGATAGGCCCGCGGAGGGATTCCGTAGGCTTTCCGGAACGCGCGGGAGAACGCGTAGAGCGACTCGAAGCCGCACCGTCCGCCGATTTCCGACACGTTGAAATCACTCGTCTGCAAAAGCTGCGCGGCTTCGGAAAGGCGCGATTCACGCATGTATCGCCCGAGGCTGACTCCCAGGCGGTCCCGGAAAACCGCCCGCAGATGGCTGACGCTGTATCCGAGTTCCTTGGCGATGTCGGCGATGGTGAGCGATTCGGTGAGGTGTTCGCGGACGTAGTGATTGATCTTCTCGAGGATCACATCGCGAGCGCTCGTGCCGGCGTGAATGTTCCGCCGATCTTCCGGCAGTTCGGGGCACCCGAGCAGGTGGAGGAGCAGTCGCGACAGGTGGTAGGAGATGGAGAGCGTGTCCGGCGCCGCGCCTTCAGGATGGACAAACTCGCGGACCAGCTGATCGACGAGCGCGAGGGCGCTCTGGTCGAGCACCCGGGGAGCGTTGCGCAGACCTTCGATCGCCGCGGGATTCCGCACGTCGAAGGTGAGGATGAGCCACGCCCCGTCGTCGGCCGGCAGGTCGAGGTAATGATGGAATTGGTTGGGAAAGATCAGCGCGCATTCGCCCTCTTGCAGGAGGTAACTCTTCTGATCGATCCGGACCGGGCCGGAATCTTGTGCGACAACGACCAGTTCAAAACGGTGGTGATAGTTGTTGCTCACCCCGTCGGATTTCGACGCCCCCCTGGCACCCCGCCGATAAAAGATCATGTTGTCCGGAGCGAGCGACTGCTGACAGAGCAGGCCTTGGAAAAGATTCTGGGGAAGCGGCACTTCGCGCACGAGGCGCCGGAGGTGATCGATGTTATATGGAGGCATTGTTTTCAAAGTGGGACGGGCACGGGCATCGCGAGGGAACTCCTTCGGCAGGAATCGCTTAGGTAGTGGTTGTTGGCGGTATGAAAATCGCGCCGATGCCACGAATCGGCCGCTCCCAAGTCCCCAACCGCTGATGGGTGCCGCGCGCAAAATTTCTTGTCAACGACCGCTTCCCGCTTAATCTGCCCGCTCTTCCGGCCCCGCGGGCCGGCAAATGCGCGGTTAGCTCAGTGGTAGAGCACCTCCCTGACACGGAGGGGGTCACAGGTTCGAACCCTGTATCGCGCACCATGAGAAGGGGGCAATTGAGCGGGCGCGGAGAAGGCTCCGATAGCGATGAGGTTTTTGTTAAGTGGCTCAAGTAAATGGCGATTACGGGTTCCAACCATGCTCGCTCCAGCGATCTGCGAAACCTTGAAAGCACCTGAGATTCGCATCGGTGAAAGTATGCATGCCGTCCCGCTTCACAGTAGTGCTCAACCCATACTGTCAGGGCTGACGCATCAAAAACCGGCGGTGGAGCGATGCCCGGTGGGCGAAGGTGGCGGGCATCGCGCAGCCGAAGAATCCCGTGTGTTCTCCATGGGATCATTCCGACAGTTTCCCGTCCGGCCTCGCACGGGGTCCTTTACTGCGCATCGGCCCGCCGCCTTCGCCCACGCCGACGCTCCGTTCAGGATGACCTCCTTTTTTTGATACGTCAGCCCTGACCCATTCCGTGTTCTCGCCGCGACAAAAAGAAGCTTTCCGCAAGCAGTGGCATGATTCAGAGATCCCCGTTGCGAATGGCGAACCCCAACCGCGATGCAGTGAAAGACCACGGGCGGCTCATCGAGCCTTGGGCCGCGTTCGCCACGACTTGGGCGCGACTCGGCTCCCCGCTGCGGCCGTGCCCGGAGGATTTGGAGAGGCTGAAGGCAGCATGGGTGACTTCATTGCCGGCCGGGATCCCCGGACGCTGCATCGATGTGTTGATGCTGGGGGTGACTCCCGAGCTCGCGCTTTTCCCCTGGGCGGAAAAGACCAGCCTGCGCGCGATCGATGCCAGCGAGGAGATGATCCGGGCGGTCTGGCCCGGCGATGGACCGGACCGGAAGGCGGTGCTCGGCGACTGGCAGGAGATGCCGTTTGCCGATGCGTCATTCGATCTCATCCTCTGCGACCAGGGTCTGCCGCTGCTGGTGGAAATGGCCAGCCTGGCCGCGCTGGCCGGTGAACTGCGCAGACTCGTGAGAAGGGATGGCCGGGTGGTGATGCGGCATTTTGCGCGGACCGCTGCGCCGGACACCGAGCAGTCCATCGTCGCCGCGACGGAGGCCGGTGAAATGCACAATTTCCACGGACTCAAGCTGCGCCTGCTCATGGCACTGGATGCCCAGACCTCGCGGCAGGGGGTGCGCCTGGGCGATGTTTGGGATTGTTTCCAGCGCATCTTTCCCGACCGGGAGTCGCTCGCCAGTCGGCTCGGCTGCGGTCTGGAGACGATCGCCACGATCGATACCTATCGCGGGCGGGATGGCCGTTACATCTTCCGCTCCCTCGCCGAGGTGGCGGGGGTGTTTGACTCCTTCCGGATGGTCGAGGGGCCGCCCGGTCATTACCCGTTCGCCGAATATTGCCCGGTGTTTTCGCTGACGCCCATCGGCGGTTAGTTCTACCCGCGTTCCTCGTAATACCCGGAAACGAAGTCGTCGAACTTGTCCACGGCCGTGTTCAGCGGGATGTCCTCCACCTCGCGGAACACCAGCGGCGGCCCCGCCATTCCGCTCGACCAAGCGTTCAGCACGCGCTCACTGAAGGCCGGGGGCAGATTCCCTTCCGCGACCAGTCGGAGCTCAAAGCTGCCGTCCCGCGACTGGTGGATCTGGTAGCGCCGGAGATTGCGCGCGAGATCCACCGGCATCGTCTGCAGCGCGGTGCGCAGCGTCGCGACGCGGTCCAGGGTGCCCGCCGGCAGCGGCTTGATGCGGCTGTAGCGGCCGTGAATTTCCCCGAATGAGGGTAGCGTCCGTCCGCACGGACATGGCCCATCGACCGCCGTCACGAGATCGTTGCTGTCGTAGCGCACGAGCGGCATGGCGAAATTGCTGAGGCCGGTGAGCAAAAGGCGTCCCGCCTCGCCGGCCTGGCAGGGCATGCCGGCTTCATCGACGATCTCGACGATGCAGTGCTCTCGATGAACGTGATAGCGCCCGGCTTCGCAGAGCGTTGCCACCAACCCGATCTCGTTCAGGCCGTAGGCCTGCTGGACGGGGGCGCCGAAAATCGACCCGAGGTGGCGGCGCGTCTCGGGCGTGATCGCCTCCGAGATCGCCGTCATCGCCTTGAGGCTCTCGCACGGCCGCTCGCCGGGCACCGCCATGGCGAGGTGCTCGAGCGAATGCGAACGGGTAAGGAGGTAGTCCGGGCGCTCGCGCCGCAACCAGGCGATCTGATCTTCCTCCGGATTCAGGACGGAGAAGGCAATGCCCGGTCCGGTCTCGAAGAAGGCGCCGAGATAGCGCCACGCTTTCAATCGCAAAGTCTCTCCGGACGCCACCAACTCGCCAGGTCGCGGCCGGCCCAGCATTTCGGGCAGGCGGATGTAGGCGAGCGTGCCCGCAGGATCGCGCCGGAACCAGCGCGTCTGCCGCTGGTTCAGAATGGAGAACATGAGGTTGTTCTCCTTCGAGGAGACGACTTGCGCGACCGGTCCCGTAGAACCGGAGGTCTTCACGACACCCCAGATCTCCTCCCCCGGCGGCAATCGATCGGGCTTCAGCCTCTCGAATCCGTCGCGCAACTCGTGCTTGCCAAGGATGGGCAGGCGCGGGAGGTCGCGACGGTCGCGGATGTCCTGCGGGGCGAGGCCCAGGCGCGCAAAGAGCGAGCGGTAGTGGGGGACCTCTGCGGCGGCAAATTCGATGACGGCTCTCAGGGCCTCAGACTCCTCTACTGCGATCTGCGCCGGCGGCGTGAATTCGTTTTCCACCAGGCGATCGAAAACATCATATCCGGCGTAGCGGGCGCGGACATTCCAGCGCGCCTGTTCGGCGCGCTCTTCGGCCAGCGAGGTCATGCGGGTCTCCTCGTGCTTCCAGCGTCGAGGTGCAGATAGGCGAGGGCCATCCCGCACCGTAGATCATCCAGGGCAGCACCGTCGAGGTCAGCGCTTGGCGGAGCAGGTCGCTTATTCCCAAAAGAGTCCGCCTTCTGATAAGGGAGTCCGAATGGCAGACTCCCGCGACACAGCGAAAGATCATCCGATTGCATGAACGAAGATTGGTTCGAGCGCATCGGCCGCCATCCGCTCCTGCTGCCGCCGGCCCTTCGAAAGGACAATGGCAGCGCGGAAGTCCTGGCGCTCCTCAACGAACGCCGGGGGAGCGAAAGGCTGCCGCACGCGGAATTGGCGCGGCGCCAGCGGGCGATGCTGTTGGAAGTGGCGCGGCATTCGGTGGCCCATTCGCCCCATTTCGCGGTGCGGATGAAGGCGGCGGGCCTCGACGCCTCCGATCTCGCTGAGGAGGGCGGACTGGCACGGCTCCCACCTTTGACTCGCAAGGAATTGGTGCGGGCGGGCGACGCGCTTTTCTGCACCGCCTTCCCATCGAGTCACGGTGCCGCCAAGGCTACCAGCACCTCGGGTTCGACCGGGGAGCCAGTGACGGTGCGTCGGACGGGCCTCTGCCGGTTGCATTGGCTGGCCTATACGCTGCGGGAACATCTCTGGCACGACCGGGATTTTGCCGGGCGCCTCGCGGTGGTGCGGGCGACGATTGCGGAGCCGATCGAGACGTCGGACTGGGGGCCGCCTGCCAATCTCCTCTTCCGCACGGGCCCGGCCGCGGCCATGCCTCCCTCGCGCACCGTGCAGGAGATCTGCCAATGGCTGGCCGCATTCGGCCCGGATCATTTGTTGATGCTGCCGAGCACGTTGGCGGCCTTACTCTCCGAACTCGAACAGACCGGGCAAAGATTCAGCCGGCTGAAGAGTGTTCGCACGATCAGCGAGACGGTCTCTGCCGAGTTGCGGGAAAGCGCGAGCCGCGTGCTCGGTGTGCCCATTCACGATAGCTACACCTCGCAGGAAGGGGGCATCATGGCCACCCAGTGCTCCGAGGGCAGCTATCACGTCTCCGAGACGATCCTGATCGAGGTGCTGAATGACGCCGGTCAATCCTGCGGCGTCGGCGAGATCGGCCGCATCGTCGTCACCGATCTCATCAACTTTGCCACGCCGCTGATCCGCTACGAAATCGGCGACTACGCCGAAGTGGGCGCGCCCTGCGCGTGCGGGCGCGGCCTCCCGGTGATCCGGCGTTTCCTCGGGCGCGAGCGCAACCTCGTGCTCCTGCCCGATGGCACGCGGCACTGGCCGATGGTCGGCTTTCACCGCTGGGGCGAAGTGTTTCCCGTGCGGCAGTTTCAATTCGTGCAACTCGACCGCACCACCATCCTCGCGCGGATGTCCGCCTCGGGACGCCCCGATTCCGTTCAGGAAGCGCGGCTCACCGCGATCATCCAGACGGCCCTGCACCATCCTTTCGACATCCGCTACGAATGGCATGACACGCCGCTCCCCCGCGGGCCAGGCGGCAAATTCGAGGAATTCCTCTGTCGCGCCCAATGATGACGCCGATGGTGCCGTCCACCTTGACGCCGGTGACGTTGCCGCCCGCACCGCCCTGTGTGCTGCCGCTGCCGCGAGGGCCGGCGATGAGAAATCTGACTTGCAGGCTCGCCGCGGGGGCGATGCGGGAGAGCGGTTCGATGTTCATGGGATTTCGCGGATGGTCACGTCTCCCGAGGTGGGCGAGAGCTCGATGGGTGCGTCCTTGGCCGCAGTCAGCGTCGCGGTGAAGTCGGCGCTCTTGAACGAGCCGATGTGCTCGGCGACGAAGCCGAAATGGTCGAAGATGCTGAATGCCGCGGGCGTGCCGAAGACTGCGCCCTTGATGGTGATGCTCGCGATTTTCGAGATGATGCCAGGCGCGTCGGTGAAGCTGCCGCCGCTGATCTTCCCGTCGTTGCTGTTCCCGAAGTTCATGTTGCCGGAGGTGCCGTTGAACACGCCGGCGACGAGATTGCTGGCCACCCAATCGCCGCCGACGCTCACCGCGCCGATCTGCGCGTCGCCGCTGCTGGCACCGAGACCGGAATTGTAGCCGGCGAGGATCCGCGCGAACTCGACGCGCCCGCCGACGGTGATCTTGCCGATGGCCACGTCGGTGCTTGCGCCTTGCACGGCCTGGCCGCGGGCGGTGATGACGACGGGCGAAGCGTTTCCGAACGTGCCGTCGCCCACGTTGCCGATGAGGCTGCCTTTGACGGCGAGCGAGCCGATGTCGTCGCCGGCGCGGATCGAGGCGTTCTTGGTGAGGCTGCCGCTGCTGCTGTCGATGCCGGAGACGATCGAGCCGCCGATGGCTTCGACCAGGCGAACCTCACCTTCACCGTCGCCAAAGTCGGGGGCGGCGGCGCTCAAGTCGAGGCTGTGCAATTGATCGCCCGCGCCGCTGGCGGCGCCGGTGAAAAGCCCCGCTATGAGTTCGCCGGTGGAAACTTTGACGGTGACGCGGTCGCCGTCCACGTCGGTGTAACTCGCAGTGAGCGGGTTGACGATTTGCAGCGTGGCCATCGCCGGAGCGATGCGGGGTTCGAGGGGTTCGATGGAGGTGGAGTTTGTTTTCATGGTTTTGAGGTGTGGATGGGTAAGAAAACGCGGAAACGAGCGCTTCCGATGTAGGTGGGGTTGAGTGAGGTATCCGCCGCGCGCGGGCGCGATGCGGGAGTCGAGAAGTTCGGGGGGATTATCATGTTGGAAACCGAGCCCGAGCCCTTCGCCTAGATAGCATTGCGACGGCGCTTTCTCCACTCTCGAAGCGCGACGACTTCCATAAGCACCACGCGCGTGCCGCATCCCGCGCGTTAGAATTCGCGGGGTTCGATGTTCATGGGAATGGCGCGTTGGGGTTCACACTTCGAAGACGTGCACAGCGAAGCCGTCGTTGACCGTCGCGGAGAGGCTCGGGCCGACGAAACGCGCGGTGCCGGCGAGTCCGACGCCGGCAAATTTGTCGGTGTGCGCGTCCGCCGCTAGCGCCACGGCGGTGCCGTTGAATTTGAAGGAGACGATCTGCTCGGCGACGAAGCCGAAGGTGGCCCCGCCGGGCCGGCCGGACACTGCGCCGTCGATCACGATGCTGGCGATCTTCGCGGTGATGTCAGCGCGGCCCGCGCCGATGGAGGCCTCGTTTCCGTCGCCGAAGATCTTGTTGCCCGACGCGGCATTCATCGCGCCGGCGACCAGGTTGCTCGCGGCCCAGTCGCCGCCCACTTTCACCATGCCGATCTGCGCGTCGCCGTTGATCGCCGTGAGATCCGTCTGGTAGCCGGCGAGGATGTTCGCGAAATCGACGCCGTCGCTGATCGTGATCTTGCCGATGGCGAGATCGATTCCGGGCTTCGGAGTCTCCTGGCCGCGGGCGCTGATAATGACAGGCGAAAAATTTCCCGCTGCGCCGTCAGCCACGTTGCCGATGAGGCTCCCTTTCACGGTGAGCGAACCGAGGTCATCGGCGGCGCGGATGGTCCCGTTGTAGCTCAGTGCGCCGCTGCTGGTGTCGGAGCCGGAGATGATCGAGCCGCCGAGGGTGACGCTGCCGATGCGGCCCGCCGAGCTCTCGATGATGCCCGAACGGCTGAGCGAAGCCGAGCCGCTGATGCTGCCGCCGATCAGGTCGTGGCCGATCTTCACCACGCCCAGGTCGCCCACGCTGGAAATCTCGCCGGTATAGGAGTTCGAGCCGCCGATGAGCGAGCCGCCAATCGTCACGCTCGCCAGCTTGCCCAGGCTCTGGATCAAACCGGAACCGATGTCGGTGCCCCCGACCACGTTGCGGCCGATCTTCACCGCCCCCATGTCCTTTGCGCTGAAGATGAAACCGCTGGCCGGCCCCGACCCGCCGATGAGTGAGCCGCCGATAGTCACGCTCAGCAGGTTCCCCTCGGCCATGATGGCGCCGGAGGCGTAGCTGAAGCCACCACGCGCATCGCCGCCACGCACATCGCCGCCGATCTTCACCATGCGGATGTCGCCGGTGCTGGAGATCACGCCGCTCTTCTGGTCCAGTCCGGGGATCACGATGGGCGACGCCGATCCGCCGATCAATGAGCCGCCGATGATGACCGAGCCGATGCCGTCGGAGCCGCTGACGACATTGATCCAGGCATCCTTCACGTCGCCGGAGACCTTCAGCGCACCGAGCCCGCCGGAGATCGTGCTCACGAAGTAGTCGGGGCCGGGCGGTCTGTAGCCGGTGTCGGTCATCTGCGTGTCGATTCCGAACCGGCCCATGCTGCGAACGGTCAGTGACTTGATCGCGGGCGTGCCGGCGGTGTTGCTCCCCGCGTCGATCTGGCCGAGGTCGCCTTTGACCACGATGCTGCCGAAGTCATTGGTGCCGCCAAGGATGGCGCCGACATTCGCCAACCCATCGCCGCCGGGGACTTTGACCACGCTGAAGGTGATATTGGCGCGATTGAAACTCGGACCGCTGAGATCGAGGATCCGCAAGTAGCCGCTGCCGTTGCCGAGCGGACCGGCTTCGACTTCCAGACTTCCCCCTGGAATCGGATCCTGGAAATTTCCGACGGACGTTTTCACGGTGACGCGGTCGCCATCCACGTCGGTGTAAAAGGCGGAGCGCTCGTCCGCCGAAACGGTGAAGAAGCCGGAGGCGGGAGCGATGCGGGATTCGAGGGGTTCGATGTTCATGGTTTTCAGATGAGTTTTGGTTGAATCTTGCGCTTGGTTAAGCGTTCGCTTGGTCTCGGGCGAGACGTCGAAAACGAATCTGGAAGGCGAGAAGAAAAAGGGGGCAGCACCAGCATCTTCAAGCGGCCCGCCTCGATGACGGCGATGACTTGCGCGCGGCTCACGCTCGGGAAGCCTTCGAGGAACTCGCCGATGGACTCGCCGCCTTCCAGGGTGTCGATGAGGTTTTGCAGCGGCACGCGCGTGCCGGCGAAGACCGGAGTGCCGCCCATGATTTCCGGGTCGGAATGGATCACGCCTTGCAGGTCTTCGAGGTTCACGGCGGAAAGTTACCACCCGCCTGCCGACTCGCGAGCCGCAAACCCGTGCGCGGCGACGAGGCGCGCGTGGACGGCATCGCCGTGCACGATGGGGCATCCGATTGGTCGGCTTTCACCGCTGGGGCGAAGCGTATCCCGTGCGGCCTTTCAATTCGTGCAGCTCGACCGCACGACCATCCTCGCGCGGTAGTCCGCTCGGGACGCCTCGACGCCGCTCAGGAAGCGCGGCTCACGGCCATCATCCAAGAAGGCCCGGCACCATACTTTCGCGATCCGCTCCGAATGGCACGAGACGCCACTCCCGGGAGGGCCGCGAGTGGACGCGGTTGCTGAGCCTGAGGCCTTGACCTGCGCGGCTGCTGGGGCTGCTAGTCGCCCTCGCCGCCATCGACCTGCGGAGGAGGCGTCGCGCCGGCGAAGAACTTCACCTTGGGTTTGAGCAGGATCGCACCTTCCGTCGCGGTGGGTGCCACGGCGTTGTTGGTCGTGGTCGTATTCGTGCCTGACACCGTCATCACGCGGTGCGAGCGCACCACCATGTCGCTCATGCGTTCGCGGAACTCGCGCCGGCGGGGGCGGAACATTTCCGCGGCGCCTTCAAACGGGTTGCGCCCCTGGGCGAGGTTGAAGATCGAGAATGGGACCGAGACGGCGACTTCGCCGGTCCAGTGTCCACCGGTCAGGTGGGCGTCGTCCCAATATTCCACGCCGGCAATCAGGCCCGGCAGGACGCGGGCTTCAGCGCGCGCCTTAAAGCCGGTGAGGTCGCCGCCGAACGGATTGTTGTAGCTGTAGGCGCCGGCGAAGACGCGCAGCTCCATGTATTTGTCGAGGCCGGGAACGAGGAATCCGATCTCGGCATTCCAGCCTTGGAGCGCGGCTTCGGAGGTGCGGCTCGTGGTGCGGCTGCTGCGCGTGAAGCGCTGCTGCTGAAGCAGGACCAGATTGGGCGCGACACGGTTGCCGAAGATCGGCCCCAGGTTGCTGTCGGTCTCGCTGCGAGAGCGCTTGTCAGTGAGGGTGTGTTTATCTTCGGGCAGGTAGTAGTTGAAACGCGCATCCACCCAGCGGGTCAGGATTTCCGCGCCCAGCCCGAGTTCATCGAAATCGCTACCGTGAGGGCTGTGGATCGAATCGTAATAGGCGTTGCCGCCGACGATGATGTCGTGACCGGGAACGAGATACCGCCCCCCGATCCCGTAGCTGCCCACCAACTCGTCATTGCCATCGAGGGTGGTCCGCGTGTTCAGGAAGAAGACCGCGTCGCCCGCCGACCAAAACGGCAACACAGAGTCGAGATACCCTTCGCTGAGATCGCCGCTGAACTTCCCTCCGAGCGTGAGCATCCCTGGCGGGAGCATGTCCGGCACGGGGACGACGATCTTGTCTTTTCCGGGGGCTGGCTCCAACTCGTGCCCGGCTGGCGAGGTCGCGACGCCGACGAACGCGGTCAGGGCGGCGATCGAACCAAGCAATGGGATGGGACGGCGAGAAATAGTCATGGGAATCGATGAGCGCTCAGGAGCAGTCCCGGCGAAAGACAGCGAAACGCTGGGGCCTTGTCAAAGCTAAATTGGGTGGTTTCCGGGACGAAGAAACACCAAATGGCCTGCCTGCATCCGTGAACATCTGTGCCTCATCCGCCCCCTTATGCTACACGGGCGCGTGCCCACTCCCGACCATCCGCCCTCGCGCTGGCGCCAACTCTTCGCGATCGACCTCCGTTCGCTCGCGCTCTTCCGCATCGCGCTCGGCGTGCTGATCCTCGCCGGCGTCGCGTTGCGGATGCGGAATTTTCACGTCTTCTACACGGATGAAGGGGTGTGGCCTGCCGCCGTCGCGTGGGCGGAAGGTTACGCGCCGGGAACCTGGTCGCTGAACCTGCTCGATAGCTCGCTCGGTTGGCAGGCTGGCTTGGCCGTGGCCGAAGCCGCCGCGGGCCTCGCGCTGCTCCTCGGCTGGCGCACGCGCATCGTGACCGTGCTCGCCTGGGTGCTCGTCGCTTCGATGCACCTGCGCGACGTGATGGTCGTCAGCGGCGGTAGCCACCTCCTGCGGCAGTACCTGTTTTGGGGAATGTGGCTGCCGCTCGGCGCCCGGTGGTCGCTCGATGCGCGGCGGCGGCCTTCCCCACCCGGCGAAGCGGTCCTGTCGATGGCCTCCGCCGCGCTGCTCCTCCAGATCGCCCTCGTGTATGTGGCCAATGCCATCTACAAGAGCGATCCCGCGTGGCGTACCACCGGCGACGCGGTCTTCATGGCCCTGAGCCAGGAATCCTACACGCGCCCGCTCGGCCGGGCGCTGCTCGCGTGGCCTGACCTGCTCCGGGTCCTCACCCACGCCACCTTTGCGCTCGAAGCGTTGGGGCCATGGCTCGCCTTTATCCCCTGGCGCACCGCGCGCTGGCGGCTCCTCTCCGCCGCGCTCTTTATCTCTTTTCACGCCGGCCTCGCGGTCACCATGACGCTAGGCCTTTTCCCGTTCCTCAGCATCACCGGTTGGCTCGTTTTCCTGCCCGGCGCACTGTGGCAGCGGTTCTCCCCTTCTTCATCTTCTACTCCTTCTTCGCGGGCTTTGGGAGACGAAGAAGGCGATTCACGTCCCGCTGTCACTTGCGGAAACCGCTTCCTCCAAGCTGCCCCGGCCGTCAACCTCATCGTCGCCGCGTGCTTCGCCCTCGTCGTCTGCTGGAATCTGCGGCCTGGCTTTCCGGCGCTGAAACGACTCGACCCGCTCGGGCGCCTCCTTCGGTTCGAGCAGCGCTGGATGATGTTCGCGCCGAAGCCGCGCCAGGTGGACACGTGGTGGGTCGTCGTCGGCACGGATGCCGGCGGGATCGAGACCAATCTCTGGACCGGCGAAAGCCCCGTGAACTGGAGACGTCCGCCCGACTTCGACGCCTTCTTCCCGAACGATACCTGGAAGCTCTACCTGCACAATCTGCGCTCCGGCAGCGCCCAGCGCCCGCGGCTCTTCGCCGAATGGCTCGCGCGCCGCTGGCAGGCGCAACACCCCGGCGCCGCGCCCTTCACCAAGCTCGAAATCTATCAGCTCGAGGAATCCATCTATCGGCGCGGAGCGGAGCCCGACAACTACCTGATTTACGATTCCACCGCGGTCACCCCGCCAGCCGCTCGGTGAGATCGGGTACAGAACGCCCCGGCGCGTGGCGCACCGCTCGAAAAAGTCATCCTGAGCCGTGACGATGCAGTTCAGATCTGATTTTAACGCAGAGACGCAGTAGCGCAGAGGAACTGCCGGAGCGCTCACCAAATGGCGAACGCCATGCAAACCGAGAATCTTCCTCCGCGGCCTCTGCGTCTCTGCGTCTCTGCGTTGAAAGACAGAATTCAACTGCATGCGGAATTCGATCCAGCCACAGATGGACGCGGATTTCCGCAGATGAAGGGATTCGCGTTCCTCTGAATCTGCGTTTCATCCGCGTTCATCTGCGGCTCGCTTTTCTGTCTTTCGGCACATCCTCCGAGAAGGTGTACCGGAAGTCCGTCCGCGCGCAGCGCCAACCAGAACCCCGTCATTCTGAGGCACGAAGAGGAACGACTCCCCCATGTCCGGCGGCTCCGCACCCCCGCTGCCCACGGAAGTCAGTGATCCTTCGCAAGCTCAGGAAGACGGTTTTTTCGACGGGCGCTACGCGCCAGTGTGTTCGTCCCGCACGCCTCGCCGACTGCCGGTACCCCTCGGAGAAACAGTGCAGCCGCAAGGCCGACAGTCTGCATCCGATTTTGTTCGTAATGTCCGCCAGAGCGCGGCAGAAATCAGTCTCACCAAAGCGCTCAGTGGACCTGCGCCGAGTTGCGGCGACCGCGGGGCGGTAAACTCATCATTCTGCGGTTGAACTTTGATCCTGAATCTCCTCGAACCCACCACGTTTATGAAAACAACCCCGAACCCCACCTCCGTTTGCGACCCCCTCCACACGGGGCGTGTTTTCTCTTTGCAGTCACGATCACGGATAGTCGCCCTGTGGCTGGCCACTCTGCTTGTCGTCGGCTACGCCGCACTTCCTCCCGCGGCTCTCGCCTTTTATGTGCGCGGCATCGGCCAGGCGGCGCTCGGCGGCCACGATCTCACCGACCCGGAGGATGATGGCGACCCGGAGACCAATACGAATTACAACGCCACTTTCTCGTCGAGCGAGGAGCCGGGTTTCGGCGGCAGCGAGGCGGCGTTCAACGTCTTCGACAACCGGGTGGGCAACACCGGCAACGACAAGTGGTGCTGCGGCGACCAGAACAACTTCCCCACCAACCCCATCTCCATCGACGCCACCTTTGCTGCGCCGATCGTGCTGCGCCACTTCACGCTGACCTCGGGAGAGGATGCCCCGGAGCGCGATCCGTTGGCCTGGCAGATTCAGGGGTCGAATGATGGCGTGAACTTCACCACGATCTACGCGCGGAACAATCTGACCACCTCGGTCTGGACGGCGCGGAAGCAAGTGGTGGAATTCATTGCGGGCGCACGCGGGGACTACGCGGTGCCGGCGGCCTACACCACGATTCGCTTCATCACCACGGCCACCAACTCCCTGTACCAGCTCAGCGAGATCGAATACTTCGACACACCGCCGGAAAGCCTGGTGGTGACGACGACCGCCGATGAAAACGACGGCAACAGCGATCCCTCCGCCGGCACGGGCACCAGCCTGCGCGAGGCGTTGAACTACGCGGCGACTTTGAGCGGGGCGGGGACCATCACCTTCTCAAACAGCACGGCCGGCGGGGCGGTGAATTTTCACGACGGGACGGCGCGCACCATCACGCTGACCACTGGCGGGTTTGGGATCGGCAAGAGTGTGACCATCACGGGACCCGGCGCGAATTTGCTGACGGTGAAGCGCAGCGAAGTCGTCGGAACTCCCGACTTCCGTATTTTCACCATCGATAACGGGATGTTTGCCTCAGCCGGACCTACGGTCACAATCTCGGGGCTGACCATCGCGAACGGAAGGGCCATCGGCAACATGGCCCCGGCCCCCCATGGGGGCGCCATCTACAGCGTTCACGGCACCGTGACGATTCACGATTGCTCGTTTGCCCAAAATCACGCGCAGGCGAATGGCGGCGCGATTTTCAGCAATGGCTTCGGTGGTAGCGCGGACATGACGATCAGCAATTCCACGTTTTCCGGGAATTCCGCCGGCTCCCTTGGCGGAGCCATTTTCAACAGCGGTTTGGGAACAGGCAGCGCAAACCTGACGATCAGCAACTCGACGTTCGATCAGAATACGGCCTTCCGTGGTGGCCACATCTACAACTACACCGACAATGGAAATGGGATCGGAACCGCGACCATCGACATCGCTAATTGCACGTTCCGTCAGGTCTCCGGGAACGCCGGCGGCGGCATCTACAACGACGGCGATTCCGCTGGGTCCAGCATCGCAACCATCCGCCTTGGCAACACGATTCTTGCGACCGCTGCGGCGCCCGCAAACATCATCAACGACGATGGCACGGTAACCTCGCTCGGCTACAATCTCGCCAGCGACGCAGCCGGCGGCGACGCCACGACCGGCCCGGGCGGTTTCCTGAACGCCACCGGCGACATCCGCAACACCGACCCCAAGCTCGACACGAACGGTCTGCAAAACAACGGTGGGCCGACGATGACTTTCAAGCTGCTCCCCGGCAGCCCGGCGCTCGACGCGGGCAGTAACTCGCTCGCGGTGGATGCGAACAGCCAGCCGCTGACCACCGACCAGCGCGGCTCGGAATTCGACCGGGTGATCAAGGGCAAGTCCGCCTCACCCAATCCCATCGTGGACATCGGCGCCTTCGAGGTGCAGATCATCACCTTCGCACCCGGCATCGCGACGAATGGCGTGCAGATCGACGCGTCCGATGCGCCGCTCGATCTCACCGGGATGACGATCGGGGCGACGCCCGCGGGCGGCACCTTCAGCGGGCCCGGGGTGGACGCGAACGGCTTCTTCCACCCCGAGCAGCTCGCTCCGGGGACTTACACGATCACTTACACCACGACCACCCCGGACGAATACGGCAACACGGGGAGCAAGACCTTCAACATCACCGTCACCGCGACGGGCCCGTACCTGCGGATCATCGCCACGGCGGGTCCTGGCGGCACGGGGATCGACGTGCCGGGCGAGCCGGCGGGGACGAAGTTCACCAAGCTCGGCCTCGCGTCGATGGACGAAGGAGCGATCGGCGCGCGGGTGCGGATCAAGCCCGCGGGCGGCGCCGAGGTGCCGGCGATCTTCGTGGGCGATGCCATGACCGCGGGCATCGTGGCGCGCGGCGGCGACCTGGCGCCGGGCACGGCGGGAAATTTCGCGAGCTTCGGTGAGCCGGTCTTTGGCGGCGAAGCGTTCGCCTTTACTGCGACTCTCACCGGCGTGCCGAAGGCCATCGACACCGGCCTCTGGAGCACGCTCGGCGGCGCGCTCGCGCTGGTGGCGGGCGAAGGCCAGGCGGCGCCGGACCGCGACGGCAACGCGCTCAACAACACGTTCTTCGACAAAATCCAGAGCTACGCGCTTTCCGCCGACGGCGAAGCGCTGAGCTTCGTGGCCACGCTCAAGGGCACGGGCGTAAAAGGCACGAACAAGACCGGCGTCTGGCAGCAGCGGCTGAGGTTTGGGGGGCCGGGGACATCGACGCGGCTGATCTTCCGCACGGGCGACTTGTATCAGGTGACTACCGATTTCCGTGATCCCAACAATTTATTTGACGACATTCTCGAGGACCGGCCGGTCAAATCGCTGAAGCTCTTCGTCCCCGCCAAGACCATCCCCGGCCAGCGGCGCAGCTACGCCAGCTCGAACGGCGAACTGTTCGCCTTCGCGAAGTTTGCCGCCGGGCGCGAGGCCCTGCTCGGGTGGGTCGATAACGGCTTCTTTTTCGACTTCAGCTTCTTCGCCATCGAGAATACGACCGTGGGCCACCTCGGCGTGCCGTCGATCAACTCGGACGGCAATTTTGCGATGCGCGCCGGGCTGAGCATCGGCGCGGTGCTCGCGAACAATCCGAACGTGAAGATCACGGGGAAGAACGACCAGACGATCCTGACCGGCAGGAGCCAGAGCAACATCGGCATTCTCAGCCAGGAGGGCAGCCCGGTTTCCTCGACGAACCCGCAGATCTTCACCGCGTTTGAAGAGCCGGCGTTCAACGACAACTATAACACGGCGTTTTTCGCGAAGGTGAAGGCACCGGGACTCCCCGCCAGCCAGCAGCGGGTGCTGATCTATGATGCAGGCCCGCTGTTCAACTTCGAACCCGGCGTGCTCGCGCGGACCGGCACGCCCGCCGCGGACCTGACGGGCGGCGTGCTGTGGAAGGATTTCACCGCCATGGCACTACCGGATTCCAACTACGGCCCGGTCTTCCTCGCCACGCTCACCGGCCCCGGCGTGACGGCGAAGAACGGCATCGGCCTGTGGGCCACCGACCTCGACGGGACCATCCGGCTGCTCCTGCGCACCGGCGACACGATCCCTGTCAACGGCGTGGACAAAACCGTCTCGCTGATCGCCACGCTCGGCGCCGCGCTCGACTCGCCCGGCCAGGGCCGCTACGTGGACCTGCTGGGCAATGTGAGCGCCACGCTCACTTTCACCGACGGCACCACCGCCCTCGTCCACTTCGGCATGCCGACTCCCGCCGCGCCATAGCGGACCGCCAGCGGTCCGCAAAAATTGCCGGCTACTCCCACCGCGAGCTCTTGCACCCGGTATAGGCGAGCACGAGGCCGAGGATGACGTGGCAGGCGAGCACCCAGAGGCAGAGCGCCTCGGCCGAGAGATGCGTCTGCGTGATCTTGAGCACCGCCTCGTAGAAACGCGTGTCGCGCAGGGTGAGCACGTAGCCGGACCAGCCCCAGTATGAGGCGATGAAGGGACGGGTGAGCCAGGCGATCGACGCGGGCAGCGCGAGCACGGCACCGGAAAGCGGGAGCTGGAATCCGACGAGATAGATCGAGACGAGCGACGCCTGCTCGGCGCTTTTCATGATGCTGGAAATGCCGAGGCACACCGCGGTGAGCGCGGCGTTCACGAGGATGAGGAGCAACGCCTGCGCGCCGAAGCTGCCGGGAAAATTCACGACGAACTTCACGAAGCCCGCCATCCACGCGGACTGCGCGAGCACGAGCAGGCCGAGGAAGACGGCCTTCGAGGCGACGTACGCGGCGGGACGCAGGCCGGCGAATTTTTCCTTTTCGAAGATGAGCCGCTCGCCGGCGATTTCGCGCGCGGCGTTGTTCGAGCCGATCAGCGCGAGGAGGATGACCTGAAACATGATCAGCCCCGAGACGAGGCTGCCGGTCCGCATCAGTTCCGCCTCCTGCGTGAATTGATTCTGGAGTTGCTGAAGGAAGTTGCCGTTCAGGACGCCGTTGAGATTTTTGATCTGCGGCAGCCCATCGAGCGCGAAGATGACGACGAGGATGGGAAAGCCGATCAGCAGCGCGGCTTGCAGTGCGAGCTGGCCGCGGTCGCGGAGGAAGAGCCGCCAGCGCCGGCCCAGCAGCACGGCGAACTGGGTCGCAAACGCCGGCGTCGGCGCCGCAGGCGGTGGTGCTTCCGGTGCCGCCACCGGCGCTTCCGTGGCGGGGATCGGTTCGTAGCCGGTCGGTTCCTTGGGCTTGCCCACGAGCCGGCGCATCCGGTCCTCGGGCGTTTCCGATTCGGGTTCCGGTGCGGTGACGGTCGGCGCGGTTGCTGCCGGCACTCCCTGCGGGTCGAGGCCGAAGTGCGAGTAGTAAGTGCCGCGGTGCTTCAGCCAGGAGTGGTGCCACTCCTCCGGCCTGCGCTGCGCGAGCCGCGGGAAGAGTTCCTCCGGCTGTTCGACGTTGAAATAATGGAACAGGAATTCGTGCGGTCCGTGGTAGGCGAGGAAACCCTGGTAGAGCACGAGCACGCTATCGTAGAGCGCGAGATGGCAGAGGCTGTGGGTGACGGAAATGACGATGCGGTTCTCGCGGCGCGAGAGCTGATACATCAGCCTCGCGATCTCATCCTCCGCCTTGGGATCGAGCCCGCTCGTGACCTCATCGCAGAGCAGCAGGTGCGGCGTGCTCACCATCTCGAGCGCCAGCGCGAGCCGGCGGCGCTGCCCGCCGGAGAGGACCTTCACGCGCCGATCGGAGATTTCCTCGAGCCCTACTTCCCTCAAGACCTCCTCCACCCGGTCCGCGCGCTGCGACGTCGTGAGCCCGGCCACGCGCAACTGCAACGCGCCTTCCACACTTTCCTCCACCGTGAGCAATTCATAGGCGATGCCAAACTGCGGGACGTAGCCGATCTCGTGAGGGTCGAGGTCTTTCTCCGCGAGATCGCGATCATCCCAGAAGACGGCGCCCCCGGTCGGCTCGCGCACACCGGCAATCGTCTTCAGCAGGGTGCTCTTGCCGCAGCCCGACGGGCCCAGGATGGCGGCGAAATGTTTCCGGGGAAACCGGGCAAAAATATTCGAGAGAAGCTGCGGATCGTCCGGCGCGGAACCGAGCTGGAGAGTGACATCCTTGAGTTCGAGCATGGGGAAATCGAGGCGTGAGCGTTGTGCATTGACGCAAGCTTGTCAGTTGCAAAAGTGCTCCATGCTCCGCCCCGTCCGTTCGCTGTGGAAGACGCTCGTCCTCTGGTCGATCCCGGCGCTCGCGCTGGCCGCGATCGGGGGCGTCTTCCTCGTCAAGGGCGCGGTCGATGCGTATCTGCGCAGCGATCGCTTCCGCGCCTTCCTCGCCGTGAAGGCAGGCGGCACCCTGCACGCCACGGCTGAGGTTGCGCCTTTGCATTTCAGCGGGGCGAATCTTTACGCCAATTCATTCTCCGCACACGGCGCGAAGGCGGCGAAATTCTCCACGCTTCAGCTCGAAGGCGTGCGGGCCGAACTGAGCTGGGGCCGCTTTTTCCAGCACGTCTGGCAGGTCGATCAGCTCGATGTGGAACGCCTCAAGGTGGACGTGAGCGGCCCGCGTCTCGACCTCCCCGGCGCACCCGCCGGACCGAGGGAAAAGGCATCCGCAAACCGCAGCGGCTGGCTGCCCGACCGCGTGGAGATCGGCGCCGCGACGATCCGCGAGGCGCAGCTCACGTGGGATGGCGGCGGCCTGCGCGGCACCGCGCTGCAACTCAAGCCGCACGACGGCGGCTGGGACATCGAAGGCGCGGGCGGCACCATCGCGCATGGCCTGCTCCCGCCGCTCACCGTGCAGCGCCTCGATCTCGCGTGGCGCGCGCCGTCGCTTTTTGTGAAAGGCGCCGAGTTCCGGCAGGGCGACAGCGGCTCCGTGACCGCCGATGGCGAGATCGACTTCGACCGCCGGCTCGATCTACGCGCCGTGCTCCGCAATGTCGCGCTCACCCCGTGGCTGGCGGGCGACTGGCGCGCGCGGCTGCACGGCGATGCCTCGGGCGAGGTGACGATTCGCAGCGTGCTGCCCTTGCGCGGCGCGCCCGAAATCACCGGTCACCTCTCGCTCGCCAATGGCCAGCTCGAAGCGCTGCCCATGCTCAATGAGATCGCCGCCTTCACCAGGACCGAGCAGTTTCGCAAACTCACGCTGACGCGCGCCTCGGGAGATTTTACCCACGCCGGACCGAAGCTCGCCGTGCGCAATTTCATCGCGGAATCCGAGGGGCTGATCCGCATCGAAGGCGCTTTCGCGATCGAGAACGGCCACATCGACGGCGCATTCCAGGTCGGGGTCACGCCATCGAGTCTCCAGTGGCTCCCCGGCTCGCAGGCCCGCGTCTTCACCGAAGCGCGAGGGGGCTACCTATGGGCGCCGATGCGCCTCGCCGGTCCGCTGAATTCGCCGACTGAAGACCTCACCCCGCGCCTCGCTGCGGCCGCCGGCAATGAAGTCATCGAGCAGGTCGGCGGCGCCGTCAAAGACGCCACGAAGACCATGAAGGACGCGGCGAAAAGCGCGCTCGACCTCCTGCTCGGCCCGGTGAAGTGAACGGCGGGCGCGCTTGCAGCCGGGCTCGCGAGGGGCAAGATGATGCAATGCCTCCGTGCCGGAGCGTTCCCACGTCCTCCTGATGCCACGCAGCCCGACGAAAAAATCCCTTCCCCGAGCGCGTGCCCGCCCGGCCGCGGGGGCGCACAGCCGCGAGGAGACCTTGCGCATTTCCAACCAGGAACTCGAGGAGCGCGTCGGGAAGCACACGGAGGCTTTTCGGAAAAGCGAAGTCCTCAAGCAGGCGATCTTGGACTCGATCGCCGCGCAGATCGTGATCATCGACGCCGAGGGCCGCATCATCGACGTGAATCGCACCTGGTCGCAGCACTTGGGAACCGACGCCAGCGCTTCGCTCCACGGAGAGGGGCGGCAATCCAACTATCTCGAGGTGTGCCGCCGCGCGAGCGCGCAGGGAAATGAGGGCGCCGCGCAAGTTCTGGAGACGATCTCCAGCGTGCTCGCGGGGGATGCCGATACGGGCCGGGTCGAATACCGGGGAAAGTCGGGTTCCGGCCGCGACCAGTGGTTCGCGCTCACTGTCACCCCGCTCGGGGAAGGCGCGGGCGCCGTGCTTCTCCACGAAAATATTTCGCTCCAGCGTCAGCTCGAAAGCGAGATCCTGGAGATCAGCGAACGCGAGCGCGCGCAGGTGGGACAGGAGCTGCACGACGGACTCTGCCAGCATCTCGGCGGCGTCGCGCTGCTCGCCAAGACGCTTTCAAACGCGCTCACCAATGCGCAACGGCCCGAGGCCGAAGCAGCTCTCGAACTGGCCCAGCTTATCTACTCCGCGGTGGGGCAGACCCGCGCGGTGGCGCGCGGTCTGCGGCCCGTGGAGGTGGATGAAGGCGGCCTGGTCGCGGCGCTCCAGGATCTCGTCGAGCAGGCGAATGTGCGCGTGCCCTGCGAAATCCGGACCCACGGCCACCCGCGGGTCAACGACAATGAGGTGGCCACGAATCTCTACCGCATCGCGACGGAGGCCCTGGCCAATGCGGTGAAACATTCCCAGGCCACGCGGATCGTGGTGCGGCTGCGGCAATCGGCCGATCGGCTCACGCTGATGATCGAGGATGATGGCGTGGGACTGGCCCCGAGCCGCGACACGAGCATGGGGATGGGCTTGCGGATCATGCGCTATCGGGCCAACGCGATCGGCGCGCGGATCACGGTCCGAAACCGCGCGCCGCAAGGCGTGGCGGTGAGTTGCAGCGTCCCGCTGGCCAAGGCGCCGACGGGCGACCCGCCGGCTCGCGCGGAGCCTTGAGGAAATCGAACTTCGCCGGTTCGCTTCTTGCCTCACGCGGGAGGATCGGCAGATTTACATCGGAAAGGAAGGTCGCCACCGGCGTCTGTTCCGATCCCGTTTTGCCGCCGTGCTTCATCCATCGCTCCGAATTTTCATCGTCGAAAATCATGCCGACACGTTGCTCTATCTTCGGCGCTACCTCGAGCAACTCGGCAACACGGTCCATGTCGCCCCGGACATGTCGTCCGCACTCGCCCTGCTGCCCACGCTCGAAGTGGATTTGCTCATCAGCGACATCGGGCTGCCGGATGGCGACGGCTGGGAACTCATGCGCCGGCTGGGATCGGAGCGCGGCTTCCTGGCGGTGGCGATGAGCGGCTGCGGAGCGAATGCGGACCAGGCCAAGAGCCGCTCGGTTGGTTACCGCCATCACCTGATCAAGCCATTTCTACCCGACGAACTCGATCCCATCCTCGCTGAAGCGCGCGCGCTCGCCGAAGTCCGAAGAGCGAAGAAATAGCGCCGGCGGAGAGCGCATCTAAAAAGGCGGGATCGGGCAGTCTTGGAAGGCGTACCGGAATTCGATCCAGCCACAGATGGACGCGGATTTCCGCAGATGAAGGGATTCGCATCTCTCTGAATCTGCGTTTCATCCGCGTTCATCTGAGGCTCATTTTTCTGACTTTCGGTACATCCACTTACTCTTTGTCTTGCTCCTGCTCCTGGTCATCCGAGCCGGCAGAGGCGCTCACTGCATTTCAATAACACGCATCGTCTCGCCGCCGGGATGGACACGCGGCGCGGCGGCTCCTATCTATCCGGGCATGCCCGTCGCGGGAGCATTCCAGTTCGGATTTTCCAAGGCTCCATTTCTTTGGCTGCTCGCGGGTGCCGTGATCGGATACCTCGTGGTGATGTTCACCAATCCGGTGAATCTCGCGCTGCGCGATGGCTGGCGCGCGATCCGCCGGTACCCGGTGCTCTGGCTCACGTTTGGCGCGTTCGGATTCGCGAATGTTCTCTTCCAACTCATCATCCGCATCTACAGCCATTACGTGCTGCCGGCGGGACATCGGCCACCTTTCATGTGGGTGCGCGCGGCGTGGCGCGATCCGAAATTATGGCTCACCGGTTCGCCGGAATCGGTCTGGTGGGTGCCGCCGCACGGGTGGCGGGACGCGGCGCGCGACGCGGTGCTGCCAGCGGCGGAAAGTGTCGCCGGAATTTTCAACAATCTCGTCTCGACCTTTCCGCTCGCGATCCTCGCCGCCGTCCTCTTTCTCATCAATTGGGAAGGTCATCAAATGGTCCTCCAGCGTGCGCTCCGGCAGCGTTACGGCTTTTGGGGCTGGCTGGCTTACGGGGGATTCCTGCTCAGCGCGCTGGCAGTGATCGCGAAGATCCTGCTCTATGCCGCACCGCCGATTTTCCAGTTCGAGGGCGATGTCGCGTTGCTCTGGTACCAATGGTCGCCGGTCGTCGCGTGGGTCGCGTTTCTCTTCGAGTATTTTTTCGGCGTCTGCGTGCAGATCTATCTCATCCTGCTCGCGTATTGCTGGGTGCGTGGGCTCACCTTTGATCATCCACGGCTGCTCGATTTCGCGATCCGGCGGTTTGCGTTTGTCGCGAAGTGGGCGGCCGTCGTGGTGATCTTGAGCAGCCTCTTCATCGACCTGCCGCTGATCCTGAAGAACTTCACTCCCTTCCAAGCGTGGCTGGCCGCAGACGAGGCCACGCTCGATCTTCGCCTCCGGATCGCGCGCTCGGCACTCGCGGGTTTCCTGCTCATCTTTCCGACGATGCAGATCACCCTCACGTTTCACAATGAATCGATCGTCCAGGGATTGCGCGACCACGTTCAATTTCTGCGCCGGCACTGGTGGCGGTTCGGCTGGTTTTTGATCGTCGCGGGCGTGCACTTCTATCTCTTCATCGCGCTGAATCTCCTGTGCGCCCGCGCGCTCGGCGATGGCACCGCCCTCGGCATAACGTGGTCGCTGCTCGCCCCGTGGCTGAATGGGATCGTCGGCGCGTGGCTGCTCGCGAGCTGGGTGTGTGTCTTCCGGAGTTGCGATCACGTGCGCCCGGTCCACGAGAACTGGATCAAATTCTGAGCATGGCGCGACACGAAAATCTGGGACGGAAATGGATCCACGGATTACGCGGATTACGCGGATTTTCGGAAAGACCCATCCGCGAAATCCGCGTAAATCCGCGTAATCCGCGGTTCCTTACCCGCAGCCGACTTTCGTACCCCCTCTGACATGGATTCCTCCTCCGCCATCGTCCTCGAAGCGCGCGACCTCGCCTGCCGGCGCGGTTCGCTGTCGCTGCGCGCGGAGCAGGTCGCTTTTGCCGGGGGAGGGTTTCATCTCCTCGTGGGCGGAGAGGATTCCGGCCACGAATTGCTCCTCCGCGTGCTCGGCTTGCTCGAGGTGCCCGAGGCAGGTGAAGTTTTCGTCGAGGGCGAGTCTGTGCGCGGCTTGAGTGAGGATGCGCGCCTGAAGCTGCGAGAGCGCCGGCTCGGTTTTGTGTTCACCGCGCCGTTCCTGCTCCCCGCCTTCAGCGTGATCGAGAATGTGGCGATGCCCCTCTTCAAAATCTCGGATGTGGAGCCGCCCGAAGCACGGCGGCGCAGCGAGGCGCTGCTTGATTTCGCCGGGCTGCTCGAATCGACGGAGACGCCATGCGGCGAACTCGCTCCGCTGGCGCAGCAGCGGGTTTCGCTCGCGCGGGCGCTGGTCAATCAGCCCGCGGCGCTCCTCGTGGAGAATCTCGACTCGGCGCTGGCCGGCGACGATCTGCGTGTCTTTTCCGCGTTGCTCCGGCAAGCCGCGCTGCGGTTTGGGGTCGCGGTGATCGCCACCGCCTCGCCGTGCCTCGTGCCGGAAGCCACGGATCGCATCGTCGAAGTGACAGACGGCGCGGTCGCATGTGGCGGCAAACTTTTTCCGAAGTCCGAAGCGTGAGCAGCCCGCCGGTCGATGCCCGCGAGATCACGCGCGCCAGCAAATCCAACCTGGCTCTGGCGTTCATCGCGCTGCCGCCGGGGCGCCGCGAAGACATCACGGTTTTCTACGCATGGTGCCGCGTGATCGACGACATCGCCGACGATCCGGGCCGGCCCGTCACCGAGCGGCAGGCCGCGCTGGATCATTGGAAACGGGCGCTGCGCGAGGCGACGCCCGGCGAGTCGTCCCTGGCCGCGTCCGTCCGCGAGATCATCGTGAGGCACCGGCTCGCGCTCGATCATTTCCTCGAAATCATCGCCGGGGTGGAGATGGATCTCGCCGGCGTTGCTTATGCGACGTGGGACGAGTTGCGGCTGTATTGTTACCGGGTCGCGAGCGCTGTCGGGTTGGTGAGCATTGAGATCTTCGGATGTCGCGAGGCGGCGTCGCGGGACTACGCGATCAGCCTGGGTCTCGCGCTGCAACTGACCAACATCCTTCGCGATGTCGGGGAGGATTGGCGCAACGGCGGACGCGTCTATCTGCCCCGCGAAGACCTGGCGCGCTTTGGTTACACGAACGAAGATCTTGCCGCAGGCCGGCGCAACGACGCATTCCTCGCGCTGATGCATTTTGAGACGGCGCGGGCGCGGGCGTTTTACGCGGAGGCGGTCGCGGCGCTGCCGCGCGCGGATCGCCGTGCGCTGGTAGCCGCGGAGATCATGCGTGAAGTGTACAGCCGCATCCTCGCCCGGATGGAACGCGATGGGTTTCAAGTTTTCCGGCGCCGCTATCGGCTCAACCGGGTTGAGAAACTCGCCCTCGTCATCACCGGAATCTTGCGGGCAAAGTTTTTGTGAACACCCACCGCTTGCAACGCGTCCCATTCGAACCCTTATTTGCGATCATGAATAAATGCACCCCCCTCGTTTGCCTTTCACTCGTCGCCGCATTGGCCTTCAGCGGCTGCGAAACCAGCGGTGAAAATGCCCTCGCCGGCGCCGCCGCCGGGGCCGCGATTGGCGGCCTGCTGCATGGCCGGGGCAGCGATGCACTCCGCGGCGCGGCGATCGGCGCGGGTGCGGGTTATTTGATCGGCAAGATCGTGAAGCGCCAACGTGAGCGCCGGTATTACCGTGACGGCGAATACGTCGAGGGCGGTTATTACGATGAGTTGCCCTACGGGCGGCCGACCGATCGCTACGGCATCGTGAGGAGCCCCTATGCGCCTCATAATCTGATCGATGTCCGCGGTATCCCGCACGGCGCGCAGGTGCTCGATCCGTCGTGCGGCCGGGCGTTTATCAATCCCTGAGCGCGCTTGTTCGCGATGGGGAAACGGCTAGTTTCGCCGGCCATGCGCTTTCCCCTCACACTCGCTCTCGTCCTCGCCGCGCTCCCGCTCCATGCGGAAAACTGGCCGTGCTGGCGCGGCCCGCGGCTCGATGGCACCAGTCTCGAACGCGAAGTGCCGATCAAATGGTGCGCCACCGAAAACATCCTCTGGAAGACCGAATTGCCCGGCAGCGGGCACGCCTCGCCGATCGTGTGGGGCGACCGCATCTTCACCGTCGCCGCGCTCGCCGATACCGAGGATCGACAGCTCCTGTGTGTCGACCGCCAGAATGGCGGGCTGCTTTGGCAAGCGACCGTGCTCAAGGCGCCGCGCGAGCAGGTGCATCGGTTGAATACTCATGCGTCGAGCACGCCTGCGACAGACGGCGAGCGGGTCTTTACCGCGTTCCTCGATGTCCGCGAGGTGGTCGTCGCGGCGCACGATTTTGCGGGGAAGGAGCGGTGGCTGAAACGGGTCGGACCCTTCGCGAGCAAGCACGGCTTTTGCAGTTCGCCGATTATTTTCAAGGACAAGGTCATCGTGAATTGCGACCACGACGGCGACGGCTACATCGTCGCGCTCGCGCGCACCGATGGCCGCGAACTGTGGCGCATCGCGCGGCCCAACAAGACGCGGAGCTATTGCGTGCCGCTGATTCGCGAAGCGGCGGGCCGCACACAGATGGTGCTCGCGGGCACGAAATGCGTGACCAGCTACGATCCGGACGACGGCAAACTCATCTGGGAGATCGACGGGCCGACCGAGCAGTTCGTCGCGTCTCTCGTGTTTAATGAGCGCGCGAACCTCTTCTTCCTCACCGCTGGTTATCCGGAGCATCACATCCTCGCGATCCGCCCGGATGGCGTGGGTAATGTGACGGCGACGCACATCGCCTGGCGGACAAAGAAAGGCGCGGCCTACGTGCCTTCGCCGATCTCCGCGGGTGACTACTTCCTCATGACCTCCGACTCGGGAACCGGTGAATGTTTCAAGGCGGCGACGGGCGACCTGATATGGGAGGAACGCCTCGGCGAGCAGCACGCCTCACTCGTCTCGGCGAATGGGCTCGTCTATTTCCTCAACGACAATGGCGTGATGAACGTGGTGCGGCCCGGCGGGAAGTTCGACCTCGTCGCGCGCAACGAACTCGGCCAACGCACCTTTGCCTCCCCGGCGGTGAGCGAAGGCCGCCTCTTCATCCGCGGCGAGCGGCACCTCTTCTGCATCGGCTCGAAGTAGCGCGGCGAAGGGCATTCGTCCGATCAAGAGAAAACCCGTCATTCCGACCGGAGCGTAGCGAAGTGGAGGAAGCTCTCGCATCAGGGGCGGAGGCGGCGCGGAGCTTCAGTCGC
>JANOAZ010000280.1:0-34280 GCA_031411395.1 Chthoniobacteraceae bacterium | reverse complement strand
TGCGCTCTCGGCGGCGTCAATACCAGGTGCGCGACCTCCTGAGTAAACTGGATGAGGCTGATCGGCGAAAGGATGAGTTTCTAGCCATGCTCGCGCATGAGTTGCGCAATCCGCTCGCCGCCGTCGTCAGCGCCGCAGCTTTGCTAAAAACTTCGACCACCGAGGATCGGGAGTGGGCCGCCGGCGTCATTACCCGCCAGAGCAGCCAGTTGGCGCATTTGATCGACGATCTTCTCGATGTCTCCCGCATTACCACGGGCAAGATTCGCCTGCGCAAAGAAACCATCGACGCGGCGGCGATTCTCGATCGCGCGAGGGACTCCGCGCAACCGCTGTTCAGTTCGCGCAAACATGAGCTGATTTGCAACTACGCCTCGGGCTTTTTGTGGGTCGATGCCGATCCGACGCGGCTGGAGCAGGTCGTTCTCAACCTCCTGACGAACGCCGCGAAATATACGCCGGCGGGCGGACGGATCGAGTTGTCCGCGCGTGTTTCCAAAGCTGAGATACACATCACCGTCCGTGACAATGGCATCGGCATTGCCCCTTGCCGCATCCCTGAAATGTTCCAACTCTTCGCCCAAGGCGAGCGCTCAATCGCGCGGAGTGAAGGTGGCTTGGGCATTGGCCTCACGATCGTCCAGAAGCTCGTCGAAATGCACGGTGGTCGCATTGAGGCGCATAGCGAAGGTCCCAATTGCGGCAGCACTTTCACCGTATGCCTTCCGGCTGCTGCCGTCTCCACTCCTACCAACGGAAAGAATGCAGTCATGGTGCGGAGTCCGCGCCGGCGCCGCGTGCTAATCGTGGACGATAACATCGACACTGCCCAAGGCTTGGCGCGGCTATTGACACGGGCCGGCCATGAGATCGTGCTCGCGCACGATGGAAACGAGGCGCTGGTTCAGGCATGCGAACAATCGCCGGATACAGTCATCCTGGACATCGGCTTGCCAGGCATGGATGGCTTTGAGGTGGCCAAACGCCTGCGAAGCGAGCCGCGTTGTGCGAACTCGGTGATCATTGCCGTGACCGGATATGGCCAGCCCGAAGACCGTCAGAAATCCATCGAAGCGGGGTTTGATCATCACCTCGTCAAACCGGTCGATCTTGATGAACTGAAGGGACTGTTGGAAAAGCATTCATCCTCACGACCGTAGATCAAAGGCATCGGCTGCCTCTGTTGCTCCTGGATCACCTGTTCGCAAAGGAGGGATCAAACCTCCGCGAGCTGCAAAAGCGTCTTCAAGCGGAATAGCAGGCGTGCGCCGTGCCGGACCGGCGCGAACTATCGAAGGGGGTCGTGTGCGAGCCGCCAAAAAGCGCCTTCCCTCCTCACCTTCAAACCGCTGTTTCAGATCCACATTTGGACACCGCCGCTCGCACGCATGCTTGCGATAAATGTTGAGCGGCGAGACGCCCCCACTCACCAACACCAACCTCAAATAAACTCATATGAGAGCACTCTGCTGGCACGGCAAATACGACGTCCGCGTCGATACAGTCCCCGATCCGGTCCTTCAGGAACCGACGGACGCCATCATCAAGATTACCTCGACCGCGATCTGCGGCTCGGACTTGCATCTGTTCGACGGCTACCAGCCCACGATGGAAGATGGCGACATTCTTGGCCACGAACCAATGGGCATTGTCGTCGAAACGGGCAGCGCCGTCACCAATCTCAAGAAAGGGGACCGCGTGGTAGTGCCGTTTGTCATCGCCTGCGGCCATTGCTACTTCTGCTCGAAGACTCTCTTTTCTTCCTGCGACACTACGAATCCCAACGCCGCCGCAGCGGCGAAGCTGATGGGACATTCGCCCGCCGGCTTGTTTGGCTTTTCGCACATGCTGGGAGGATACGCCGGTGGCCAGGCGGAATATCTCCGCGTGCCGCACGCCGATGTTGGACCCATTAAGATTGAGTCGGATCTGCCGGACGAGAAGGTGCTGTTCCTTTCGGATATCTTCCCGACAGGCTACATGGCCGCGGAAAACGCAGACATCGAGCCCGGCGATACGGTCGCAGTGTGGGGTTGCGGTCCGGTCGCGCAGATGTGCATCCAGAGCAGTTGGATGCTGGGCGCGGGACGCGTCATCGCCATTGACCGGGTGCCGGAGCGACTGGCGATGGCGCGCACGCACGGCCGTGCCGAGACGATTAACTTCGATGAAGAAGACGTCTATGAGCGGCTGCAGGAAATGACCGGTGGCCGCGGCCCGGATCGATGCATCGACGCAGTGGGATGTGAAGCGCACGGAGCCGGGGCGGTGGACGCGGTCCTCGATAAAGTGAAGGCGACCTTGATGCTGGCGACGGATCGGGCGCATGTCATTCGACAGGCGATTTTCTGCTGCCGCAAAGGTGGCACGGTCTCGGTGCCAGGCGTCTATGTCGGCATGATCGACAAGTTTCCCTTCGGCAGCGCGATGGCGAAAGGCCTGACCATCAAGATGGGTCAAACTCATGTGCAGCGGTATGGGAAGCTGTTGCTCGACAAGATCGACGCCGGCGAGATCGATCCGTCTTTCGTCATCACCCACCGGCTACCGCTCGAAGACGCCCCCGGTGCTTACAAAACGTTCCGCGACAAGGAAGACGGCTGCATCAAAGTGGTGCTGAAACCTTGAGCGCCGACCAGCCATGAAAACGTCGAGCAAACGTGTTCGCTACGCCGTCGTGGGTCTCGGGCACATCGCGCAGGTCGCGGTGCTGCCTGCCTTCGCGCACGCGAAGAATTCGGAACTGGTGGCTCTGATCACCGGTGACCCTAAGAAGGGGAAGAAACTCGCCGGCAAATACGGCGCGCCCGCTTTCCACTACGACCATTTCGAGCAAGCGGTCGCAGACGAAGGGATCGAGGCGGTTTTCGTCGCGCTGCCCAATACACAGCACCGCCCGTTTACCGAACGGGCCGCGCGAGCCGGAGTGCATGTGCTCTGCGAAAAGCCCATGGCCACGACGGAGAAAGACTGCCGGGCAATGATCGCGGCCTGCGAGAAGGCGGGAGTGCGGCTGATGATCGCGTATCGGTTGCACTTTGCGCCCGCGCATTTGCAGGCGATCGCGCTCGCCCGCTCGGGAAAGCTCGGCGAACTGCGCTATTTCTCATCCATCTTCGGCATGCAGGTGAAGGCGGATAACATCCGCACCGATCCAAAGGACGGGGGCGGACCCCTCCGCGATCTCGGCGTCTATTGTATCAATGCGGCGCGCTACCTCTTCGGCGATGAACCTGTGGAAGTGCGCGCCAGCACGATGTCGAAGCGCGGCGACAAGCGTTTCGCCCGAGTCGAAGAAATGGCGAGCGCGTTGCTGCATTTCCCTGGGGAGCGGGTGGCGCAGTTTACATGCAGCTTCGGCTCGGGGAACGTCGCCTCGCTGGAACTCGTCGGCACGAAAGGGATGCTGCGGATCGAACCCGCTTACGAATACGTGGGAGAGTTGAAATGGTCTCTGACCCTCGGTGACAAGAAAACGGAGAAGACTTTTCCAGCCGGCGATCAGTTCGCGCCGGAGCTGATTCATTTTTCGGACTGCGTGCGGGAGGGGAAACGTCCCGAACCCGACGGCTACGAGGGTCTCGCTGACGTGCGAATCGTCGAAGCCATTTACCAATCAGCCAGGACGGGCCGCGCCGTGAAACTCGCGCCAGTCAAACCGCAAAAGCGCGTGAAGCCTTCGCAGGCGATCAAGCGTCCTCCCGTGCGCAAGCCTCGTCTGGTCAGAACTGTGGCGCCCCATTCAGGTTGAACCCGGCGCTCCCTCCAATCCTCATCGCCAGTCTGCGCCATCGCGGCGAGGACTTCGCGCTCACCGCCAATCGTGCGTGTGCCCATTCGGTTACCTCAAAGCGAAGCGCCGCATCCTCGAAAGACGACCAGCAGAATGATCGTTCCCACCACCGACACGATGATGGAGCCGAGGCATCCGAGGCGATTGGAGAAGAACGCAAACATGGGACCTAGATCGTCGTCGCGATGGCCGCTGGTTGGCTGAATCTCCAGATTCCGCACGTGAATCCACGGCTGGTGCGATTTAAGGTTTGAGATTCTCGCCGAGGCACGTTCGCGCCCCACCGCGCCGCATCTCGCGCAGTCCTGACCGTTTTACCCGATGCTAATCACGCATACTGAGCGCGGCCTATTTTGCGCAGCGGGTGATTTCTACATCGACCCCTGGCGGCCAGTGGATTTTGCGATCATCACTCATGCCCACTCGGATCACGCGCGCTGGGGTTCGCGGAATTATCTCACCGCGGAGCCGGGGAGGATTTGTTTGCAGGAACGTCTCGGGCCGACCGCGCGGATCGAGGGTGTTCCATTCGGAGATCGAGTCGTGCGCAACGGGGTGACGGTCTCGTTCCATCCCGCCGGACACATCCTTGGCTCCGGGCAAATCCGCGTCGAACACGGCGGCGAGGTGTGGGTCATCAGCGGCGATTACAAGACGGAGTTCGACGGCATCTCAGGGAGGTTCGAACCCGTGCGCTGCCACACCTTTGTCACGGAATCCACCTTCGCGCTGCCGATCTATCGCTGGCGGCCGCAGGCGGAGATATTTTCGGAAATCAATGACTGGTGGCGTGAGAACCAGGCGAAGGAACGGACCAGCGTGTTATTCGCCTATTCGCTCGGCAAATCCCAGCGCGTGCTGTCCGGCTTGGAGGGGAGCATCGGCCCGATCTTTCTCCACGGGGCGGTGCGGAAGTTTGTCGATATTTACGAAAAGGCGGGCGTGAAATTCCCGCCCGTCGAATCGCCGAACCTTGAGAATACCAAAGCCGCCCGCGGCAAGGCGCTCGTGATCGCGCCGGGCTCCGCGGACAACTCGCCGTGGCTGCGGAAATTCGGGGATGTCTCGACCGCGTTTGCTTCGGGCTGGATGCAAGTCCGCGGTCCGCGGCGACGTCGATCGCTGGATCGCGGATTCGCATTGTCCGATCACGCGGATTGGGAGGGATTACTTGCCAGCATCGAAGCCACGGGTGCTGAACGCATTTGGGCCACGCACGGCTACACGGGACCGCTCGTGCGGTGGTTGCAGGAAAGTGGAAAGGAAGCGGCCGCCGTGAAAACTCATTTCGAGAGTGAAAACGATGACGATGCCGGGAGCGTCCCACTGCCCGGAAACGATGCGCCTGCCACTATCGAATGAAACGGTTCACGACGCTTTATTGCGAACTCGATCAGACGACACGGACGAATGAAAAGGTCGCTGCGTTGGAAAGGTATTTCCGGGCCGCGCCGCCATGCGATGCCGCGTGGGCCTTGCAGTTTCTCTCAGGCCGCTCATTGCCGCGCGCCGTTTCCAGCAAGAGTCTCTGGGAGTGGACGGCTGCGGAAACCGGCTTTCCGCTCTGGCTCGTCGAAGAATGCCACGCCGCCGTCGGGGATACCGCGGAGACGATTGCGCTGCTCATCGCAAGTCCCGGCAAGGGCTCTCCGCTCTCGCTTGCGGCAATGGTGGAGCAGCGGTTTCTGCCGTTGAAGAAGCTTCCGGAAGGCGCGCGCCGGGAGCTGCTCGTGCAGACTTGGCGTGAATTGAATCCGAATGAGCGGTTCGTCTGGAACAAACTCATCACGGGAAACTTCCGCACCGGAGTGGCGCGAACCCTCGTCATCCGCGCGCTCGCACAGGTCGCCGGAATCGAACCCGCCGTGATGGCGCATCGCGTGATGGGCGCTTGGAACCCGACGGCTCAAGATTTTCTCCAAATCATGAGCGACCAGCCGGGTGGGGTCGCCAGGCCATACCCTTTCTACCTCGCGTCACCCATCGAGTTGCAAGTCAGCACGGGCGAAAGTCTCGAGAAGCT
Organism: Chthoniobacteraceae bacterium; assembly: GCA_031411395.1. Classification (GTDB taxonomy): domain Bacteria; phylum Verrucomicrobiota; class Verrucomicrobiia; order Chthoniobacterales; family Chthoniobacteraceae; genus Chthoniobacter. The sequence goes on along the minus strand of JANOAZ010000280.1, from coordinate 28,464 downwards.
CGGCCCGCTGAGCGAGTGGTTGGTCGAATGGAAGTGGGACGGCATTCGCGCCCAACTCATCCACCGCGGCGGCGAGACTCTCGTTTGGTCGCGCGGCGACGAAATGATTTCGGATGCATTTCCCGAACTGGTCGAGGCGGGAAGCTTCCTCCCGAACGGCACGGTCCTCGACGGCGAACTCCTCGCCTGGAAAGGCGACGGCCCGCTACCTTTCGCCAGGCTCCAACGGAGGCTGGGCCGCAAGGAAGTCGTGCAGCGCACCCGCGCCGATTTTCCCATCGCCTTTCTCGCCTACGATCTCCTCGAATCTGGCGGCAGCGACGTGCGCGCCCAGCCGCTCGAAGCTCGCAGACGCAGCCTCGAAGCCCTCATCGCCTCGACGAACGAACGCCTTTCGGTGAGCATTCCCGCAAGATCCCGCGAACACTCGGAAACGCCAATGTTGCCGGGCCTGGACGCAGAGGCCCGATCCGTCGAAACGAAATCTCCATTGCGCCTTTCAGCGCTCGTGGATGCACCGTCGTGGCCGGAACTGACCGAACTGCAAGCCACCGCCCGCGCGCGCGGCGTGGAAGGGCTGATGCTCAAGCGCCGCTCCTCGCCTTACGGGGTCGGACGCCAGCGCGGCGACTGGTGGAAATGGAAGATCGAGCCATTCGTGATCGACGCCGTGCTGATCCTCGCGCAACGAGGCAGTGGTCGCCGCGCGAACCTCTACACCGACTACACTTTCGGCCTTTGGGATAAGGGAAAGCTGGTCCCCGTTGCCAAAGCGTACTCGGGACTCACCGACGCCGAGATCCTCAAGGTGGATGCTTTTGTGAGACACAACTCGACGGAAAAATTCGGGCCTGTGCGTATCGTGAAGCCGGAACTCGTCTTCGAGCTGGCATTTGAAGGCATCCAGAAATCCACCCGCCACAAGACCGGCGTGGCCGTGCGTTTTCCGCGAATGAATCGCTGGCGCCACGACAAAATGCCGGAGGATGCCGACACGCTGGATAACCTCCGGGCGCTGGCGAATCTCGGCGGTGATCCCACGTGAGTGCCCGTCCGAACAATCCTGAGAAGCAGGTTCTGCAATGGTTCAAGCGACACGGATGGACGCCATTCAATTTCCAACGCGAGGCGTGGCGCGCCGCGATGTCCGGCCACAGCGGACTCATCCACTCGCCCACAGGCACCGGCAAAACTTACGCTGTGTCCATTCCACCGCTGATCGAATGGCTGAACGAAAATCCCCAGGCGCAGGCCTGGCCAAAAACCGTTCCCCTTCGCGTGCTCTGGATCACGCCACTCCGCGCGCTCGCGAATGACACCGCGCAGTCCATCCTCGCCCCCGTCACCGATCTCGCCCTGCCGTGGACCGTGGAACTGCGCACCGGCGACACTTCATCCGCGGCGCGCGCCCAACAGCGCGAGCGGCTCCCGACCGTATTTGTCACCACGCCCGAGAGCTTGTCGCTGCTGCTCTCCTATCCCGGCACGCGGGACAAAATGGAGTCGCTGCGCACCGTCGTCGTGGATGAGTGGCACGAGTTGCTCGGCACCAAACGGGGCATTCAAACGGAACTTTGCCTGGCTCGTTTGCGGACTTGGTTTCCACATCTGAAAACGTGGGGACTGTCCGCGACGCTCGGGAATCTTGACGAGGCGTTGCTCGTGCTCGCCGGCAGAACGGGCGCGGCCAAAATGATTTCGGGTGATTTGAAAAAGCGGATTGAGGTCAAAACGCTGATCCCCACTGACCTCGAGAAATTCCCCTGGGCCGGGCATCTCGGACTCAATCTTTTGCCGACAGTCATCCAACACCTGGAGCAAGCGAAGACCACGCTGCTCTTCACCAACACACGCTCCCAAACCGAGATTTGGTTTCGCGCGCTGGTCGAAGCCAAACCGGACTGGGCGGCTGAGATCGCGCTGCATCACGGGTCCATCGACCGGCAGGTCCGGCAGGAGGTGGAAGCGCGGCTGCGCGCGGGTACGATCCGCTGCGTGGTCTGCACCGCGAGCCTTGATCTGGGCGTGGACTTCTCGCCTGTCGAGCAGGTCATCCAGATCGGTGCGCCCAAAGGAGTCGCCCGCATCCTGCAGCGCGCGGGGCGCAGCGGGCACCGGCCCGGTGCGGTGAGCCGGATCGTCTGCGCGCCCGCGCACGCCTTGGAATTGGTCGAGTTCTCCGCCGTGCGCGAAGCGATCGCCGCGCGCGAACTGGAGTCCCGCATCCCGTTGGAGCGACCGCTGGATGTGCTCGTGCAGCACCTCGTCACCGTCGCCCTCGGAGGCGGCTTTCGCGAGGGCGCGATGCTCGCCGAGGTGCGTTCCAGCCACGCCTATCGCGATCTCACCGAGACGGAATTGAAGTGGTGCCTGGATTTTGTGACTCGGGGCGGTGCCACTCTCAAAGCTTATCCCCAGTTTTCCCGCGTCAGGATTTCCGGGGACGACTTCACTGTGCCTGACCACTTCATCGCCAAGCTGCACCGCATGTCCATCGGCACGATCACCAGCGACAGCGCGGTGGCCGTGCGCATGCTGCGCGGGCCGATGCTGGGAACCATCGAGGAGTCGTTCATCGGCCGGTTGAAACCGGGGTCGAAGTTCTCCTTCGCCGGACACGCGCTGGAGTTGATCCGCGTGCGCGACATGACAGCGTATGTCCGCCGCGCGAAGAAATTCTCCGGCGTCGTTCCGCAATGGATGGGCGGGCGAATGCCGCTCTCCTCGCAGCTCGCAAAAGTCGTCCGGCGGAAACTGTCCGAGGCGAGGTGTGGCAAATTCACCGGACCAGAGATGCGAGCCGTGAGGCCGGTGCTCGAAATCCAAAACCGCTGGTCGCGCATTCCCGATACTGACGAACTGCTCATCGAGCGGGTGCAAATGCGCGACGGCGTGCATCACTTCATCTTCCCATTCGCAGGCCGGCTGGTGCACGAGGGCCTCGCCGCACTCATCGCTCACCGAGTCTCAAAGCAAGTCCCCGCCTCGATCGCCATCACCCTGAACGACTACGGATTCGCCCTTCTCTCCGCCACGGCCATCCAGCTGCCGGAAACCGGCTGGCGAAAGATTTTCGCGAAGGAAAACCTTCTCGAAGACTTGCTCGCCTGCCTGAACTCCGCCGAGTTGGCCCGGCGGCAATTCCGCGAAATCGCGCGAATCGCCGGGCTTGTCTTTCAAGGCTACCCGGGCAGCGGGAAGTCCGCCCGCGAGCTTCAGTCATCGAGCGGCTTGTTCTACGATGTATTCACTCGCTACGACCCGGAGAATCTCCTGCTCAAGCAAGCCCGCCGCGAAGTGCTGGAGCGGCAACTCGAAATCAGCCGCCTCGGGGTCACCATGGGCGAAGTCACCGAAATGAAGATCGTCCTCATCGAAACCGAACGCCTCACGCCCCTCGCCTTTCCGCTCTGGGCGTCGTTCGTGCAGGCGAATGTGACTTCGGAAAAATGGTCCGAACGCGTCAAACGCATGGCGCTCCAACTCGAAACCGCCGCGGCACGCGAGAAAGTGTGATGAGCGTGGAAATCCAATGGGCGGGCGAGCGCCTCCTTTTGCTGGCGGAAAAAGCCATCGCCTGGCCTCGCACTGCCAGCCTCATCGTGGCCGATTTGCATTTCGGGAAACCGGCGGCGTTCCGGATCTCCGGCATCCCGGTGCCGGAATCCACCACGACTTCCGACCTCGACCGTCTCGATGAACTGCTCCTCGAGCACCGCAGTCAGCGCCTGATCATCCTCGGCGACTTTTTCCACTCCGCCGCCGGCCTTCAGCCCGAGATGATGGATTCAGTCGCGAAGTGGTGCGGGGAAAAGGCCGCCATGGAAATCGTCCTGGTGCCTGGTAATCACGACAAAAAATCCGGCGAACCTCCAGCTTGCTGGAACATCCAGAACGTCCCGGACGGCTGGAGTCTTGCACCGTTCTCATTCTGTCACGAACCGAGAGACATCCGGGGCAGCCATGTCATGGCGGGCCACATCCATCCTGCTATTTCACTGCGCGAAAAATTTGGAAGCGGGATGCGCGTGCCGTGTTTTTGGTTTGGCCAAACCTGCGCCGTCCTCCCGGCTTTCGGCAGCTTCACAGGCACGCACTCAATCCGCCCGTCTCGCGGCGACCGGATTTTTGCGGTTGGGCATGGCGAGATTCTCGATCTCACCGCCTGACCGAGCGACCACAAACGGAAATCGAAGATCCCGATCCGACAATCTTCCACGTCGGGAAAGGGCTATAAGCCGCGAGCGGTTACACCGAGCGCGAGGTCCTTCATTTCTACCCGCGGAATCGGCGCGGCATGTGGACGGCACAAAACTCAACCCAACCACTCCTGGGGATGGGTGCGATTCTCAGAGCAAGCAACCCTTACCATGAAGAAAACCCTACCAATCCTTGCCTCCATCATTGCCCTGAGCTGCGTCACCGTGGCTGCGGACGAGAAAAAACCCGCGGACAACACGGGCAAAAATGAACGTGATCGTTCCGGTGAAACCAAAACACCGGGCGATCAATCCAACAGCCCGGAAGACCTGAAAATCACTCAGGCAATCCGACAGGCCGTGGTGAAAGACGAGTCGCTCACCATGACGGCGAAGAACGTCAAGATCATCACGGCGGGCGGCCAGGTCACCCTGCGCGGCCCGGTGAACACTGCGGAAGAAAAAGCGAAAATCGAGCAACTCGCCAAGTCAGCGGCCGGCGCGGCGAAGGTGGATAACCAGCTCGAAGTCAAAGCGGCCGACAAAAAGTAAAACAAACACCAACTCCAAATCCCTATGTCAAAATCCGTATTCTGTATCGCCACTACCCAAGGACAGGCCGAACGCATCGTCGAGCGGTTGCAGTCCCAAGGTTTCGCCGCTTCCGAAATTTCCGTGCTTCTGCCCGATACCTCGGGAACCGGGGACTTCGGCCACGTCAAATCAACCAAGGCCTCCGAAGGCGTCACGGCGGGGGCGACCACGGGCGGCCTCGCGGGGGGCACACTCGGCTTGCTCGCGGGCATCGGTGCACTCGCCATTCCCGGCGTGGGGCCGTTCATCGCAGCCGGCCCCATCATGGCCGCGTTGAGTGGTGCGGCGCTGGGCGCAACCACCGGCGGCATCGTCGGCGGTTTGATCGGCCTCGGCATTCCCGAGATCGAAGCCAAGCGCTATGAAGACAAGCTCAAGAAGGGCAACTACCTCGTCTCCGTCCACACGGACAAGGGCGACCAGATCGATCGCGCCAAGGCGATCTTCAAGGAAGCCGGCGCGGAAGACATCAGCACCGTCAGCGAAGCGACCGCGCCGAAGGCGTAGTTCGTCACACCTCAAATTAACCGAGAACCCCGTGCATGACCTGCACGGGGTTTTCTGCGTAACGAGCCTAAGCCAACCGTGCGCGACGCAGATTTTGCGCAGGACGCGAGTCCGATTTGGAAAGCGTGAGATAACCCGCCAACGGTTTTCTCTTTCACCATCGGAAAAACTCTCGCCTCACCCAACCGCCGTCGTCCCGCGTCGCGATAGAAAACTAGGAAGCACAACTCCATTACCGTCGGCCTCCTAGCCGGGACGCGATCCGGGCAACTTGGATCGTCACTTGAAACACGCACCTTAAACTCCATACGCCACATGAACGAAAACGAATCTACCGAACACCCTTCGGGCGCTGCCCAGGCATGGGAAACAACCAAAGAGAAGGCAGGCGAAGCGCTGCAAACAGGCGAACGCTACGTGCGGGACAATCCGGGAACATCGGCGCTAAGCATCTTTGGCGTGGGTTTCATTCTGGGTCTGTTGGTCGGCTGGAGCGTGGCCCACGAGGAGCGGGATAACTACTCGGCGAGCGCGCGCAGATTCATGAAGCGCTGGGGGCATAAGCTGAATCTCGACTAATCATGCCGCGCAGAAAAAACGGGGCGACGTCAGCGATCCGCGAGCCCGACATCGCGCAGGCTGACCGATTTGCGCAAGAGACCTTGTCGTCGGCCCGCGCGCATGCTGAACGCTGCCTGGCTGATGTCATCGATTATGCCCGGACTTCGCCGGAGAAGGCGCTGCTGTCCGCCGTGGCTGGTGGCTATGTGCTGCGGATGTTGCCGCTCACGCGTATCCTTGCTGCTCTCGTTGGAGTTGCCCTCCTGTTGCTCAAGCCGGCGGCGTTAATTTTCGGGGTCGCCAAGCTCTGGCAGAAGGTTCAAGTGAGGTCGCTTCGCTAAAGCTGGCCCTCTTCAGCGTCCGTTTCCACGAGCGCACTATTGATCGCAACAGCGGCGAGAGTGCCTTCCGCAGCAGCGGCGATGACCAGTTGCACACCGCGGCTCGCATTCCCTGCGGCGTATAGGCCAGGGATGCACGTCGCGGCGGTTTCATCGCACTGAATGCATCCGTCCTCCTTGCAAAACTCGCACCCAAGCTGTTCAGCCAGCGGCGATGTCTGGTGCTGGCACGGCGAGAAAAAGAGAACGGTGCGCGGCAACAGAGTGCCATCGGTGAATCGGACTGCCGCGAGTTCCTCGCCCGTGCCTTCCAGCTGCGCGATGGGCGTCTCGATGATGCGAATGCCGCCCTTCTCGAGCTGTTTGTGTGTCCTCTCATCGCACTCCAACGGTCCGTTGGAGCAGAGCACGACATCTTTGCTCCACAGCAGCAACTCGATCGCAAGGTCGGCAGCGTCTTGGTTTCCGCCGGCGACAGCCATTGGCTGGCCGCGATACTCCCAGCCGTCGCAGTAGGGGCAACTGTGCGCCGACTTTCCGTAGAAAGTTTGAATCCCCTCGATCTCCGGAAGCACATCGACGACCCCCGTCGCCAGTAGCAACATCCGCGATTCGATCACTTCGCCGCACTCCAGCGTGACTGTGAAGCCCTCGTCAATGCGCTTTGCGCCGACGACCTTCGCTCTTCGCAACTCCACGGTTTCGTAGCGGGCGAGCTGTTCCCGACAGATTTGGAGGAACTCTCCCGGACTCGAACCATCGCGCGAGAGGTATCCGTTAAAGACGCGGGCGGGCGCATTCCGCGGCTCGCCTGCATCGCACACGACCACGCGGCGCAAACACCGCCCGAGCACAAGCGCCGCGCTCAATCCCGCAGGACCGCCTCCCACTACTACGACATCTAGCACCTTGGGGTCTGACATTTTGCGGTGTCGGAAGGGTCAGTTACATCTGCGATCTCAACAACGCGGACGCCGCATCAGCCGTCTGCTGCCAGGCGGGCCGTTGCCGCCACTCGTTGTAGGTAATTTCGCGCGCACGCTTCAAATCTTCACCAAACGCGCGCGTCTCCGCCGCAGCGATTTCGCGGTCGATGACGTTCAAATTCGCCTCGTCGTTGAGGCGGAATGAGCGGTTATCAAAGTTCGCGGAACCGACCGAGGTCCAAAGGTCATCAATGATCATCGTTTTGCAGTGATACATCGTCGGCTCGAACTCAAAGATGCGCACGCCACGCTCCAGCAGGCTCCCCCAGCGATGCCGCGAGGCGCGGCGCACCGCCCCGGAGTCAATATGTTCTCCAGGCACGAGCACTTCCACGGCGACGCCTCGATCCACGGCCTCGATGAGCGTCTCTGTCGTAAGATCATCGGGGACGAAGTAGGCATTACCGATTTTGATGCTGCGCTCGGCAGCCGTGATCGAAAGCAGATACATCAGCCGCGCGCTTTCGCTGCCCTCCATCGGCGAGCTTTTGAACATCTGACACCGATGTGGCCCGGCAGGTTTCAGCTCGGGAAAATAGTCATCACCATGCAGCACCACGGCCCGTGTCTTCATCCAGTTATCCAGGAATGCGGCCTGCATCTGCGCGATCACCGGGCCTTCCACGCGATAGTGGGAATCACGCCACTCGTCCGGCGACGCGGCATTTCCGCTCCACTCATCCGCAATCCCGACGCCGCCGGTAAATCCGATCCGGCCGTCGATCACGAGCAGCTTGCGATGCGTTCGGTGATTCGCGCGGGCAAAATTCGAGAGGTGGTAGATTTCCAACTCCACTCCCGCATCCGCCATTTGCCGAATCGCCTCCCCGTTCACGCAGTTGCAGCCCACGCCGTCCATCAGCACATGCACTTTCACGCCGCGCCGGGCCTTGGCTGAGAGCGCGTCGGAAAACGTCTGCGCGATGTCACCCGCCCAGTAGATGAACGTCTCGAAAGTGATGGTCCGCTCGGCTCTCTCAATGGCCGCGAGCATCGCAGGAAAAATCTCTGCGCCATTACGCAGCGGGACGACGAGGTTGCCATCCAGAATCGGCGGCCCGAGAAGTTGCCCGAGCGCCCGCTCAAATTGTGGATCGGAAATGCCGTAGCGCCGGGTGATCCGGGTTTTGATCTTCTTTTCGCCGCTGATGAAATTGCGGACCAGTGCAGTGGCCGCGGCGGTGACGACCGCCGTCACGCCGATCGTCACGATATGGGAGGGGCGCTTCTTCATCCAGAGCATGACTAAAGCGTGGACGATAGCCGCGAAAGACTTCCCCTGGCCGGGAAAGGTTTTAAAGCCGGACAAGTCACCTTAATTAACTCGAAAACTGCGTGTCGCGATGCAGGCGTGGCGAGGCGTGGAAGGCCGCGCGTTCCCGCCGCAGGTCGCGGGAAAGCACATGGACAACCGTCGCAAGGCAAGCGCCCCGCGCTCATCGGCCCGGTGGCGACCCCGCAGTTGAGCCCAAGGCAAGCAGGAGCGTCATGGTGCGAGCTTTTCGAGATCCTCCTCCGCAGGTCCGGCGATTACTTCGCCCGTAGCCTGAAATCTCGAGCCGTGACACGGGCAATCCCAAGTGCGCTCCGCTTCATTCCACCGGACGACGCAGCCGAGGTGAGGGCAGATAGGAGACATGATATGCGTGTTGCCCGCGTCGTCGCGAAAAGCGGCGGTTTTTTTGCCATCGAGTTTTAGAATCTTCCCGCAGCCGGGTGCGAGGCTGGCAAGATCATCGCTCGCCGCACCGGCGAGATGGCCTTTGGCGAGATAGAATGGGTAGGCGCTATTTTCACGGACATAGTCCCACGTCGCGGAAAGCGTTTTCCGCTCGACGGCGAAGAGGTCGCGCCACGGGTTGGTTGCGCCGGTCGCAGCGTCGCAGGCCATCATCCCGGCGAGGGTGCCAAAAGTCATTCCATTGCCCGCGAAGCCGGTGGCGAGGAACTGGCCGTTGCCGACTTCGCCGATGTAAGGCAAGCCGTCCACGCTCTCGATGACTTGACCCGACCAGCGGCGCTCGACCACCGCGACGTCGGGGACGATAGCCCGAAGTTTCCGTTCGAGCCGCTGGAAGCAGTCGATGGTATCAGCCTCTTGACCGGTCCGGTGGTCCTCGCCCCCGAGGATCACCGAATCACTGGCACCGTGGCGATCCACCCGAAGATAAAGATACGGGTCGGCGGTGTCCCACCACAGCATCTGGGGCAAAGCGCCCGCGGGAATGCGCGCGGCAATGGCGTACGTAGAATACGCCGCGAGCTTGGTTTGCAAGAGCACCGCGCTCAAGGTGCCGGTGTTGCCTTGCAACGGCACATGGGTCGCGATGACGGCGAAATCGAACGCGATGCTGTGCTCGCGGGCAGTGACGCGGCGCGGGTCGTCGGTGAAAGTGGAGGCTTCGGTGTCCTCGAAGACGTGTCCGCCGAGGCGCACAATTTCTCGGGCGAGTGCCTGCACATATTTCAACGGATGAAACTTGAGCTGATTGGCGAGGCGCAGGGCGGGCCTTCCGGTCAGCGGCGCCCTTTCGATGAACGTGGCGTCAAAGCCAAACTCCGAGGCGAGCGCTGCCTCTTCCCGCAGGCGCTCAGTTTCCTCCGCATCCGCGTCTGCTGCTGCGACGAGGAACGCGGGCGCGGTGGAGAGTTCGCAATCGATGCCCACCTCTTCGACGATGGCCCGAACCTGCGCCATGGCGCTCGCGCCAGCATCCCAGGCGGCATGGGCGTGGTTTCGACCGAATCGCTTGACCAGCTCCAAGAGTCGCTCATCCGTGGCGTAAGTGAGGTGCGCCGTGGTGTGCCCGGTCTCGCCGAGGCCGATGCGCCCGCGCTCGACCACGGCGACGGTGAGTCCGGCCTTGCGCAGAAGGTAACCCGCCGTGAGGCCCGTGATGCCGCCGCCGATTATCAGCGCGTCCACGCGCAGCTCGCGGTCGAGCTGGGGAAAGGCGGCATTCGGCGCTGTCTCGACCCAGAGGGAATTCGTCTTCATGTGGTGAATCAGAAGTGGTGGGCGGCAGGCGATGCCTCGATGAAAGGAGGGCAGAGGTTCTCCGGTTCGTCCTCCCCTCGGGCGGTCACGACGATCGGAGCAGCGATTTCGCCGTCGTGATCGTGCCGGGTTTCAAGGCAGGCGGGCTCGTGGATTGGCTCCCTATTCCCACCGCAGACTTCGAGGATGAATTTGTGCATGACATCTACATTATCGCCCGGCGCGTGGGCGCCGGACGCTTGCGGTTTCCTTTGTGTCTCGTGACTTGGTGGCCGGCGGGATCAAGTCCACAGGCTGATCTTGATCGGCTTCCACGACTTCCCCAGGGTTAGAATCTGAGTCTTCGTCGGATTCGGCGATATTGCTCCGAGCCGCGAAGATTGATTTGCACGTCCCCATCCGAAACGGGCGGAACATACGATCTTGGGTTATGGATCCCAAACTCTCCCTCGCTGCCTTGGTGCTTCAAGGGGGGATCGCCAAACGGGATGGCGTGAGCATCTCTGGGGGTGAAGCCAATGTGACGAGGAACGGTGCAACCGAGAAACTGGACGACGGAATTGCTGCTGCCTTCCGATGTGAGCGTCCGACCGGCTGGGACCGTCACCGGGTTGATGGGGAAGTGCTCGTGGTCAGGGCGCCAAGTACAATATGAGCAAAGCCTTCACTCGCGAGGACGATGATGTGCCGGAGCCTCCCGTGCTCGTTCGGTCGTCCACATTGCTCCCGCCCGGAGCGAAGAATTACCTGACAGCGGACGGGGCGGCTCGCCTTCGCGCACAGCTATCCCGACTGGAGGGCAAGTCAGTTTCACACCAGGAACCATGGAGCCCAATGACCCGAAGTATTCCAGAGTTGCGGGCGATCTTGTCGGAAGCCGAGATCGTGCAACCGCCGACCGAGCCAGTGGGGCAGGTTTGCTTTGGGGCGACAGTCACGGTCCGCGAGGAGGACAGGGTCGTAACACATTACCGAATCGTCGGTGTGGACGAAACGGATCTCGACCGCGGATGGATAAGCTGGCTCTCGCCGCTGGCTCGAGCGCTGATGAATGCTCGCGTGGGGGAGCGAGTGGCGTTTCGGTCGCCTGCGGGTGAGCGAACGCTGGAGGTGATGCGGATCGAGAGTACAGCACCGGTTTCGTGAGTGCCTACGATGACCGCTGTAAAGTGGCGGTGGGGAAGGCGGTTTTTTGTTCATGCGAACGAAGCGTAGCCGATTTGCAGGGCATGCCGCGATCAGCCGTGCGGGCCTTCTGAGAAACCGGACTGCGGAAGTGTAGAGCTCAGGGAGAGCGCCGCATCCCCGAAAGGCACAACGAACGACTGCGGAAAATCGGGCGGCGTGTTCCCCGTCCCCGTTCCCGTTCGCGTGGTCCCCAGTGCCTGACTCGCCCGGAACGCCTGTTCATCAGGCGTGGAGCGGGTGAGGAGAATCGAACTCCCGTATGCAGCTTGGGAAGCTGCCGTTCTACCATTGAACTACACCCGCGAATCGCTGGCTCGTTGTCCGCCGGGCAGTTTTACTGCCAGGAAATCACGTCGTCCGATGTCGTGGAGCCTTTCTTATAAATCTTATCGTCCTTGGTGCCAAGCTTGTTGTCTTTACCCAACGAAAAAGCGCCGCATCCCGCACGCGGGGCGTCCTTGCCACTGAAGTCGGTATATTGTGTGTCGAGGAGGAGCACGTTGTCGTAGTTCGTGTCGAGGACGACGCAATATTGCTTGCCCCACGGGTCGTAGAAATTTCCCTGCGTGAGGGGGTCGTTGGACTTGTCGGCGAAACCGGCGCGTGGCGCCGCGGCATCGGTGGCGCTTTTTCCTTCGAAAAATACGACGCGGCGCGGGTTGAATTTATAGTCCGCATTCAAGCGGTCATTGATGGAGCGCAGGGTATCGAAGAGGGCGTTATTATTCGGCACCGTCACTTGCGCCGCTGCATCCCCCACCGAGTCGTCGGTGGTCGCGGGGGTCGCCTGGACGGGCGGGTACTTGCCGTATTCGGTGTAGTACGCCTTCACGGCGGCTACGATGTTCGTGACATCATTCTTTGCCTGCACTTTGCGCGCCTGCTCTTTGATGATGCCGATCGCAGGGAAAAGGAGGCCCATGAGGATGGCGATGATCGCGATCACAGTGAGCAGTTCGACGAGAGTAAAGGCGTGCGCTGGGCCGCGGGACTGGGAGGTGGTCTTCATGGGATAGAGATGGTGGCGAAAGTTACCGGCGGAGCCTCCGATGACAATCGAAAACCCGACGGGAACATCGCAGGGGATTGTTACCGGCATGTTATCGCCACGCATTTTCTTCGTTCGCGGTGCATCGTGGAAAAAGGCGTTGCCGAGGCGCTTGCGGTTTGTATAGTGCCCTCCCTTTCACACCCGAAACTCTCTTTTTATGTCTCAACATCGCAGTCTCAAAGGTCAAAGCACCATCGCCGCGAAGCGCAACGTCCTGAAGCGTTTCGAGCGCGTCGAACTCCTTACCAAGCGCGGCCAGTTCAAGACCGGCGACAAGGTCATCGGTCTGCGCAAGACGAAGCCGGACGCGTAGTCGCGCGGCGCGCGGAAATCTGAACCATTCCAGCAAATAGCCGGAAACCGAAAAACCGACGGAGCGCTCGCTCCGTCGGTTTTCTGCGTTTCAAGCCTTCGGACTTATTTCCCGTAGAGGCATTTCGCCAGATAGCCGCTCAGTGCCGTGAGCCGGTTCGCGGCGCGGAATTCCGCGATCTTCGCGCGATCAACCGCGAGGGCCCGCTCCCAGAGCCAGACGAGGTTGTTGGATGAAACGGTGAGGACGTCGGTGATGTTTTTCGGGTCGTCCACGCGCGGCGCTTTCACGTCGAAGCAGATCGGGCCGGCGTATTTGGCATCCTGGAGGACGACGAGGAGCGCGAGATCCTTGAGCGGCTCGGCGTAGCCGAAGGGGAGATCCTGATCGTAGCGCTGGCCGTCCTGCGAGTTGAGGTGGATGTGGAAGAGCTTGCCCGCCTCGAGGCAAAGCTCGATATCCCAGAGGTAGTCGAGACCGGCGATGCGCGAGTGGGCGGTTTCCGGGTTGAGGCCGAAGAGCGGTTCGACTGACTTGTCGAGGCGCGAGATGAGGTAGAGCGCTTCGCCGACGTTCGCGAGGTACATATTCGCGCGGGGCTCGTTCGGCTTCGGCTCGATCGCGAATTTCACCTTCGTCCCGTAGTTTTTCTTCGAATACTCGCCGACTTTGTTGAACCCCTCGACGAGCCGTTTGAAGGAGTCTCGACCGTTCTTCGCGAGGACAAAATCGAAGCCTTCGCGTCCATTCCAGAAGACCATCGTTTTTGCGCCGAGCAGGACGGTAGTGTCCACGGCCTTGAGCGCATTTTGCAGTGCGAGCTTGCGCACGGCCGCGTCGTTGGAAGTCATGCCGCCGTCTTTGAAGATGGGCGCGGCAAAAAAGCTCGGGGTGTACATGGCGCACTTCAGTCCGAGTTTCTTCGCGATCTTCGCCGCCTGCGGCGCCATCGCGGGTGTGATTTCCACGTCGTGCGATTCGTAGTAGGTCATGCCGGCCTCGGCGAGCAGGGGCAGGCGATCGAGCATCGGGATCGGGTCGCGGGTCGGACCGCCGAAGGGATCGTTGCCGGGGCCGAGATTCCAGACGCCGGCACCGAGACCGTTGATGCCGATTTTGTTTTTGAGAGTGATGGGAGAAGCCATGGTGGTTTTTGGTTGAGCTGAAAAAAGGGCAGGCAGACTGCCGGATGCGCCGACGCCTTGTCAGCACAGAAGTTTCCTCACTCCCGCGCACCGGCGGCTCTCTGCACGATTGCCACGTGCAGGCACCGCGTATATCAAACCTCCGCTCATGAGATTTCCACTTTCCCTCACGGCGAAGATCGCTTCGTACATCATCGGGAAGAAGCTGCGCGGGGTGGAGAAGTTCGCGACGGTGCTGCAACTCGAGCCCCTTCACACCTGCAACCTCACCTGCACCGGCTGCGGTCGGATTCGAGAATACTCGACCTCGATCAAGGATCTGATGCCGCTCGCGGACTGCCTCGCGGCGGCGGAGGAATGCGACGCGCCGATGATCTCCATCTGCGGTGGCGAGCCGCTCATTTATCCGCAGATCGAGGCGCTCGTCGGCGGATTGCTTGCGCAGCGGCGGATCGTCTATCTCTGCACGAACGCGACGGCGATGCGGAAAAAGATGCGCGAGTATCTTGTCGATTGCGGATTGCGGATTGCGGATTGCGGATTGGCGGAATCCGAGCGCACACGGCTGCGCGAAAAATTTGAGCGAGACTTGCAGGTTCTGCTCTCTGAGGAACTGGTCACACCCGCGCAAGTTGAACAGATTCGAAGTCCCAAATCCGCAATCCGCCGAGGAGGCGGAGGGGAATCGGGGGGGATGGAGGAGGGGCGAGCCAATCCGCCATCCGCAATTGCCCCCAGTCCGTGGTTTTACTGGAACGTCCACCTCGACGGCCTCGAACGGACGCACGATCTCATCGTCGAGCGCGAAGGGGTCTTCAAGGAAGCGGTGCTCGCGATGCGCATGGCCAAGGTGCTGGGCTACCAGGTGGCGACGAATACGACGGTCTATCGCGAGACTGATCCGCAGGAGATCGAGGATATGTTCGCATTCCTCGGCACGCTCGGCGTGGACGGGCACACGATCTCGCCCGGCTACGATTACGACGCCGCGAAGCGTGACATGGTGCAGCGGCTCGATCGGGATCCGGCGGAGTTTTTCCTCACTCGGGAAATGACGCGCGCGAAGTTCGCGAAGGCGGTGGAGTGGGGCGAACGCTTTCCGATTCTCGGCACGCCGGTGTATCTCGAATTCCTCGCCGGCCATCGCGATCTGACCTGCTCGGCGTGGGCGATTCCCACCCGCAATGTGCGCGGCTGGAAAGGCCCGTGCTACCTGATGACCGACGGCCACTACGCGACCTACCGCGAGCTTTTGGAAAAGACCGAGTGGGACAAACTCGGCGTGGTCGATGGCGTGGCGCGCGACTCGCGCTGCGAGAATTGCATGGTCCACTGCGGCTACGAACCGACGGCCAGCCTCGGACTCCAGGCGCAGCCCGGCGATCTGTGGAAGAACATCAAGTTCAACTTCGCCACCAAACCCGTGGCGACAGGTGGTGAGCAGGTGGACGCGTTCAACGGAGTGACGGCGGGACGCGGACACGCGACCTCGAAGACCCCTGCCCCCGCCGCGCCCTGATGGCGGCTTCCGCGGATACGTTGCGCGATCCGCTGGTGCGGGCGATCCGGCGCGCGCAGGGAAATCTCCTGCGGCTCCAGCACGCCGACGGCTCGTGGTGCGGCGAACTGGTGGTCGATAGCACCCTCTGCTCCGACTACGTACTCTTCATGCACTGGGCGGGCCGGGTGGATCCGGTCCTGGAGGAGAAATGCGTGGCGCACATCCGGCGCCGGCAGCTCCCGGATGGCGGCTGGAATATCTACATGGGCGGGCCGAGCGATGTGAACGCGAGTGTAAAAGCGTACTTCGCGCTGAAACTCGCCGGCCATTCGCCGGACGCGCCGTGGATGCGCGAGGCTCGTGCGTGCTGCCTGCGGCTCGGCGGCATTCCGCGGATGAATACCTACGCGAAACTCTACCTCGCCCTGCTCGGGCAGTTTCCGTGGAAGTATCTGCCGACGGTCCCGGTGGAGATCGTGTTTTTTCCAAAGTGGTTCTTTTTCAACCTCTACGAGCTCTCCTCGTGGAGCCGGGCGATGCTCATCCCGCTGGCGATCGTCAATCACTTCAAACCCACCCGCGAACTGCCGCGCGACCGGCAACTGCACGAGCTGTATCCGGTGGGCAGTGAGCACGACGATCTCGGCCTCGGTCTGCGCCGTCCCCGTTTCTCGTGGCCAAATTTTTTCCTCATCTGCGACCGTCTGCTGAAGCTGCTTCACCAGCTCCCGTGGAAGCCGTGGCGTCCGCGCGCCCTCGCGCTGGCCGGGCAGTGGATGACCGCGCGGATGGGTGAAGGGAGCGACGGGCTCGCGGCGATTTTTCCCGCGATGCTGAATTCGCTGATCGCCTTGCAGACGCTCGGCTACGCGGCGGATCACCCGCTCTACACCAAGGCGCGGCGCGACTTCGAGGGGCTCTTCGTGGATGACCCGGAAGACTTCCGCATCCAGCCCTGCCGATCTCCGGTGTGGGATACGGCGATCAACCTGATCGCGCTGCGCGATAGCGGGATCGCGAGCGGCGATGAGCGCATCCAGCGCGCGGTGGCCTGGCTGGAGAGGAAGGAAGTGCGGCAACCGGGCGACTGGTGCGTGAAAAATCCCGGAGTCGAGCCGAGCGGATGGGCATTTGAACTCAACAACGTTTATTACCCGGACACCGACGACACGATGATGGTGCTGATGGCGCTGGGGAGGGTGGAAGACGGTGGACGTTCTCCCGTTTTTCAGCGCGCTCTCCGCTGGCTGCTCAGCTTCCAATGCCGCGACGGTGGCTGGGCGGCTTTCGACCGGAACGTCACGCAGCGCTGGCTGGAGGATGTTCCCTTCGCCGATCACAACGCGATCCTCGATCCCACCTGCAGCGATCTCACCGGCCGCGTGCTCGAACTCCTCGGCTTCATCGGCCACGCGCGGGAGAGTGAGGCCGTGCAAAGTGCGCTCGCCTTTATCCGCCGCACGCAGGATGCCGACGGCTCGTGGTATGGCCGCTGGGGAGTGAATTACATCTACGGCACCTGGCAGGTGCTGCGCGGACTGCGCAGCATCGGTGAAGACATGCGCCAGCCGTGGATCGTGCGCGCGCGGGACTGGCTGGAGAGTTGCCAGAATGAGGACGGCGGCTGGGGAGAAACGTGCGCGAGCTACGACGATCCGCATCTCAAGGGCAAAGGCCCGAGCACGCCTTCGCAGACCGCGTGGGCGCTCATGGGCCTCATCGCAGCCTGCGACCCCAGGCACCCCGCCGAGTTGGAGCGCCGCTGCATTCGCCGCGGCATCGAGTTCCTCCTCGAACGCCAAAGCGCCGATGGCTCATGGCCCGAACCCGAGACTACCGGCACCGGATTCCCGCGCGTCTTTTATCTCCGCTACGACATGTATCGGAACAACTGGCCGCTGCTCGCGCTGGCGACGTGGCACGCCGAGCGCCAGGTCGTGTAACGCGCGTTCCTTAGATCAGCCTCGCCGGCTGGCCGGTGGTCTCGAGCACCGAGTGCCAGAGCTCGCTTTGCGGATCCACTTTTTTCCGTCCGTGGGTGGCGAGCGCGATGGGCAGATGCACGAAGGCGCCATGCCAGCGGCCGACGAGCATCGCGGTCTTGCCCGCCATCGCGGCATGCACGGCCTGCTGCGCGAGCTGGGAGCAATAGACATTGTCCTGCGCGTTCGCCGGCACGCTGCGGATGATGTAGCTCGGGTCGATGTACTTCAGGTTGCACTCCATCCGGCGCTCTTTGAAAAACGCGTTGATCCGGTCCTTCAGGAACAGGCCGATGTCGCCAAACTTCCGGTTGCCGCTCGCGTCGGTGCCGCCTTCCGACTGCATCAGCTCCTGTCCGGCTCCTTCGGCCACGACGATGACCGCGCTCTTCTTCTTTGCGATCCGGTACCGCAGCGCTTCGAGCAGGCCGCGTTCGCCATCGAGCGCGAAGGGCACCTCCGGGATGAGCACGAAATCCACATTGCCGCCCGCCATCGCCGCGTAGCACGCGATGAAACCCGAGTCCCGCCCCATGAGCTTGATCAGGCCGATGCCATTCATGGATCCGATCGACTCGATGTAGGCGCACTTCACCGCGCCCACCGCCGCCGCGAAGGCCGTCTCGAAGCCGAACGACTTGTCCAGATACATGATGTCGTTATCGATCGTCTTCGGGATGCCGACGACCGCCTTTTTCAGCCCGCGCCGCTCGCACTCCGCCGCCACCTGCACCGCGCCGCGCAGCGTGCCGTCGCCACCGACCACGAAGAACAGATCGACCTTCATCTCTTCCAGCAAATCCACCATCTCCTCGATCTTCTGCGGGCCGCGCGATGTGCCGAGGATCGATCCGCCGAAATTGTGAATCTGTGCCACCGATTCCGGCCGGAGCAGCATCGGCGTGTGGCCGTAGCGCGCGATCAGCCCCTCGTATCCGTAGCGGAAGCCGTACACCTTCGTCACCGCATAGCGGTAATGGAGCTGCGTTACGAGCCCGCGGACGATGTCGTTCAGGCCGGGGCACAGGCCGCCGCAGGTCACGATGCCCGCGGTTGTTTTGGCAGGGTTGAAATAGAGATGTTTCCGCGGACCCGCGGCCTCGAAGCTGAGCCGTTGCGCCTCAGCGCCGGATTGGCCGCCCGTCTCCAGCGTGTGGTCGAAAAGAACGCGATCGTCGTCCGTCCGGAAGTTCACCTCCACGCCTCCGATGTGGTGCAGCGGCGAGACGATCTCACCCGGCCCTAGCGATTTGATCGAAGTATCCATGAATGGCGAAAATTGTGCGCGCAGATGAGTGGCGGTCCGAGCGAACGAGGGCAAGCGAAGAAAGGTCGAAAGGCCCGCGCGGGTCGCGGACTCGGCGCTTGTCACCGCGGCATCCGCTTTTCATCATCGGGGCGAAGTAAATTTAACCCTTCAAACTATGGCCCACGAACTACCACCTCTCCCGTATCCCGCCGCCTCGCTCGAACCGCACATCGATGCGAAGACGATGGAAATTCACCACGACAAACATCACCAGGCGTACGTCACGAACCTGAACAAGGCGCTCGAAAGCGCGCCGGCTGAGGCGAATCATCCCGCCGATCAGCTCATCCGCCACCTCGACAAACTTCCCGATGCCATCCGCACCGCGGTGCGCAACAACGGCGGTGGGCATGTGAATCACAGCTTTTTCTGGAAGCTCCTCACCGGCAAGAGCGAGGGCAAACCTGTCGGCAAACTCGCCGAGGCGATCACCGCGACCTTTGGCGATGTCGAGCAACTGAAGGAAAAGATGAATGCCGCCGGTGTCGGACGTTTTGGCAGCGGTTGGGCGTGGCTCTACGTGAGCGGCGGCAAGCTGGAGATCGGCTCCACCGCAAATCAGGACAACCCCATCATGGGCAAGGCCATCGCCGGAATCGAAGGTGAGCCCGTCCTCGGCATCGACGTGTGGGAGCACGCCTACTACCTCCATTACCAAAACCGTCGGCCAGATTACCTCAAGGCGATCTGGAACGTGATCAACTGGGCGCAGGCCGACGAAAACTATCAGGCCGCGCTGAAGTAACGCGCCTTCGTTGCCAGACAATCCTCGACCCGGAGCCGCCCGCGTGCGGCTCCGGGTCTTTGTTTTTTGGAGGCGTGCGGGCTGAGCGATTTTCTGAAACGGTCGCTGCGGAGGACCATGGGGCGGGGGGCGCGCTCGCCCCGTGTCCGTGCTCCCTCGGGGCGATGGCGCCCCCCGTCTTCCTTGCGCGAGCGCGGCGGACGCGGCGGCGACATTACCTATTTTTTCGGAGCGGTGGCGAGCCATCGGACGACCGCGTCCGGGAAGTCGGTGAATAATCCGTCCACCTTTGCTTCGTGGAAGAGCAGGCTCAGCAGTTCGTCTGCTGAGTTGACGCACTTCGGCAGTTCGTCGAGCCGCAGGGTGTAGGGATGCACCGCGAGGTGGTGTGCGTGAGCGTCCTTCACGAGGTCGGTGATCTGCCGCTCGGCCGGTGTTTTGCCGGCGATCACCGCGCCGAGTGAAGGGCCAATTCCGTCGGCGATTCCGGCTGCTTCGGCAAGGCCCTCCGGCGTGCGGAAATGATCGAGGTCCCTGCCATTGCCGAGGAGCAGGATGAGGCGGCCCTGCCAGCCGAGTTCGGTGCGCAGGCGTTTTACTTCCTCCCATTCGAAACACTGCAGCCAGCAGGCATCCTCCTTCGTGGCGTATCCATATTGGCGCAGGATCGGGAGGACGATGCGGCTGATGTCGTGCCCCTGTTTCCGATGCCACGCCGGCTGCTTGATCTCGGGGTAAATCCCAGCGTGGCGTCCCGCGCTTTGGTTGAGGCCGCGGATGAGTTGCAGCTCCTCTTCGAGGGTCGCGATCTGAAAGCTGCTTTGGTCCTTGGGGAAACGACGCGGATAGACTTGCTTGCCGGTTTTCGGATTGAAGCGCTCGGTGACGCGCAGTTGCTTCAGCTCCGCGAGCGTGAAGTCGAGCGCGTAGTAGCGACCGTCTTCTCGATGGCGATCCGGGAAACGCGCGGCGACGTCACTGACGGTGTCCACATGGATGTCGTGCAGCACCACGGGCACGTCGTCTTTGCTCAGCACGATGTCCTGTTCGATGAAGTGTGCGCCCATCGCGTGGGCCATCGCTTTCGCCTCGAGCGTATGCTCCGGGAGGTAGCCGCTGGCGCCGCGATGCGCGATCACGATCGGGTCCGCGCCCCGCGCGAGCAGCGGCAGGATGAGGGTGAGAAGAACGGCCCGATGTCTCATGCTTTGGCGGAGTCGCTGGTGGCTTTGTGCCCCAGCGTCAGCGCGCTGAAGAAAATGGTGAGAAAGCAGCACACGATCATCGTGCCGAAAACGCCGCCCCATCCCCAGTGGTCGGCGATCCACCCCACCCCCGTCCCCGCGACTGCGGAGCCAAACACGTATCCGAAGAATCCCGTGAAACCCGCCGCGGTGCCCGCCGCTTTCTTGGGCACGAGATCGAGCGCGTGGAGGCCGATGATCATGATCGGTCCGTAGATGAAAAACCCGATCGCGATCAACGCCGCACAGTCGATCCAGAGCGGACCGTGGCGATTGAGGCCATAGGTGATCAGGCCCGCGAGCGTGAGCATCATGTAGAGGATGGTGGCCGGCGCGCGTCGCCCCTTGAAGACCTTGTCCGAGATCCAGCCGCAGAGGATCGTCCCGGGAATCGCGGAGTATTCAAAGAGCGCCCAGGCGATGCTGGATTGTTGAAAGGAGAAGCCTTTCGCCGTTTGCAGGTAGGTCGGAATCCAATCCACGACGCCGTAACGCACGAAATAGAGGAAGGCATTCGCCATGGCGATCGCCCACAGGAATTTGTTGGTGAAGACGTGGAGAAAGAGGATTTCGCGGAAGGTAAAAGTGCGCTCGTGGTCCGCGGAGTAGCCGGCGGGGTAGTCGTCCCTGTATTCCTCCACGGGGGGCAGGCCGCAGCTCTGCGGTGTGTCGCGCAGCAGGATGGCGATCACCAACGCGATCACCGCGGCGACGCCCGCATTGAAGTAAAACTTTGCGCCCCAATCGTGGAAGAGCCACACGCCGACCAGCGCGAGATTCGCCACCAGCGCGCCGCCGACGTTGTGCGCCACGTTCCAGAGCGACACGGTGCGGCCGCGCTCCCGGGTGCTGAACCAATGCACCATCGTCTTCCCGCACGGCGGCCAGCCCATGCCGTTGAACCAGCCGTTGAGCGTCTGCAATGCGATCATCAGCGTGAGCGATGCGTAGATCTCCCGCACGAAACCAAAGGCGAACATGATGGCGCACGAGAGCAGGAGCCCGAGCGGCATGAACCAGCGCGGATTGCTGCGATCCGACACCGAACCCATCAGGAATTTCGAAACGCCGTAGGCAATCGAGAGCCCCGTCATCGCAGTCCCGAGCGCGGCTTTTGAATATTGCGGGTA
This sequence comes from Chthoniobacteraceae bacterium, assembly GCA_031411395.1. GTDB lineage: Bacteria > Verrucomicrobiota > Verrucomicrobiia > Chthoniobacterales > Chthoniobacteraceae > Chthoniobacter. The sequence goes on along the minus strand of JANOAZ010000280.1, from coordinate 6,670 downwards.
CTCCTTGAGGATGTCGGGCATCGCCAGCGCGAAGTTCTTTCGCACCAGGTAAAACGCGGCGTATCCGACGAAAATGCCTGCGAACACCTGCCGTCGCAGGCGCTTGTATTCAGCGACGACCTCGTCTGCCGGAAGCGGCGTCGTCGCGGGTGCGGGCCGAAGGAAGGAAAGCATCTGGAGGAGGTCCGCGTGGAGCGACCTCACTCCGGGATTGGATCGCCGCGGCGCACCGTCTTTCCTTCCCATACCGCTTCGTCCGTCGCCTTGTCGTAGGTGAGCACGCGGCTGGCGCTGTTCGGCGCGGGCGGCACGTCGATCTTCGGCAGCCACTGGCGATGTTCGGCGATGACCGCGGCGTGTTCGGAGCGACCGGCGAGATTGGTCCATTCGTTCGGGTCGGCCTTGAGGTCGTAGAGTTCCTCGGTGCCGTCGGCGTAGCGGATGAAACGCCAGCGTTCGCTGCGGATGCCGTGATTGCCCTGGTTGTGCGAAGTGATCGCGGGGCGGTCACGTTTTGTGGTCGCGTCCTTGAGTTGCGGCACAAGGCTGAGGCCCTCGAGATCGGTGCGCGGCGTGAGGCCGGCGAGTTCGACGAGCGTGGGGTAAATGTCGAGCAACTCCGCGGGCTGCGTGCAGCGGCCCTTCGCGATGCCGGGGCCGGCGAAAATCAGCGGCACGCGCGCGGAGCGTTCCCAGAGCGTGTTTTTGCCCGTGATTCCCTTCTCGCCGAGATGCCAGCCGTGATCACTCCAGACCACGATGATCGTGTTGTCGGCCTGGCCCGAGGCGTCGAGCGCATCGAGGATCCGACCGATCTGCGCATCCATGAAGCTGGTGCTCGCGAGGTAGGAGCGCGCGAGGTTGCGCCACTGCTGATTTTCCTGCACCCACTTCAGCCGCGGCTCCGGGAGGTGCCAATGCAGATACCACGAGAAGCGCGGAGTGTCGGCACGGTCATCGGCCTTGAACGGCGGCAGGACGCTGTCGTCGGCGGGAAAGAGATCGTACCATTTTTGCGTGATGTAGCAGGGGACGTGGGGGAGGAAGAAACCGGCGGCGAGGAAGAAGGGCTGATCCTTCGGCGCGGCCTTGAGTTGATCGATCGCCCAGCTCGCGACCTGGTAGTCGCCCTTGTCCTCATCGTTGTGGGGAAATGCGCCCCAGTCCATGAGCGGATTGTTCCCCATCGGCGTCGGCGGGATGAGCTTCTGCGGCGGCTTTACGCCGACCCCGCCGGCATTTCCCCACACGTCGAATTCCTGGGCCCGCGCCCGCGGTCCGCCCGCCCCACCGTGGTAGATTTTCCCGACGGTGAGCGTCTTGTAGCCGTGCGCCTTGAAGTGTTGCGGCAGTGCGACGCGATCCTTCCACCCATCGAGCGTGCGAAACCACGGCGAGAGACCATACACGCCGGTCGTGGTGGGGCGCAGCCCGAGCATCAGGCTGGTGCGCGAGGGATTGCAGAGCGGCGCCTGGCAGTGCGCGTTGAGCATCACGGTGCCGCGTGCGGCGAGGCGATCGAGGTTCGGTGTCTTCGCGAGCGGATGCCCGCCGAGCGGTCCGACCCAGTCGTTCTGGTCGTCGATCGCGATGAAGAGCACGTTGGGTTTGGCCGCGGCAAAGGTTGTCCCGCAGAGCAGGCCGATTGCGAAGAGCAGGGTGAGGATCGTTTTCATGATTTCTTCAGCGTCAAAGTTACGAGCCGCACATCCATCACGCTCCGGCCGGGGATTTGCAGCGCGCGCAGTGTGAGTGGGCCGCGGCCTTTTTCGAGCTGCATCGTGCCGAGTTTCAGCGGACGAAATTCCTTCATCTGCGATTCGGCGGGCGGTCGCGGGATCGTGTCCTGGTTGGTGTAAAGCGGCGGGTTCCAGCCCGGCGCGACTTTGCCCGTGAGTTTGCTCGCGTTGAAGCTGAGTTCGATCGTCGAGCCGGCGTCGGGCTCAGGGCAGGTGTAGTGAATGGCCACTTCGTAATTGCCGGTCGTGTTCACCTCGATGTCCCAGGTCATCGCGTCCTCGGGGCTGGTCCAGTTCACGAAGTACGAGCTGTTCGGGGCGTTCGCGCTGCGCTTCACCCCGCCATGCGGCACGCCGTCGCGCGCGGGCAGGGGAGTCATCGGAAACTCCGCAAACCCGACCGGGTAAGGACGATCGTCCGGTGCGTTCTTTTGGCCCTTCTTTCCCGCTCCCTCGGTCCCGAGCACTTCCTTGCGCCATGCGGCCACGGCTTGCGCGAACTTCGCGGCGACGTCCGCCTTCTCCGCGGTGATGTCGCGCTGCTGGCCGGGATCCGCGGCCATGTCGAAAAGCACGCCGCGACTATCGAGCCGGTACTGCTGCGAACGAACGCTGACCTGACCCGCCCAGTGCGAAAAAATCATCCGGTCGGGCCAATCGCGCGCCGTGCCGAGCAGGAGCGGCGTGAGATCCTTACCATCGAGCGGCTTCGCGCCCGGCAGCGGGATGCCTGCGAGGCTGGTCAGCGTCGGCAGCAGGTCGATCGCCCCGGCGATCTCGGGCACCTTGGTGCCGGGTTTGATCTTCGCCGGCCAGCGCATGAGCAATGGCACGCGCACCCCGCCCTCGTCGGTGGAACCTTTGCGCCCCTTCATCCCGCCATTCCAGCGCATGCTGTTCGGTCCGTTGTCGGTGAAATAGAGGACGATCGTGTTCTCCGCGAGTTTGAGTTCCTCGAGTCGGCGCAGGATTCGCCCGACGTTCTGGTCGATGTTCTCGCACATCGCCAGCACGCACCGGGTCACCTCGATGTCCTCCTTTTCCCCATCGCTGCCGCGCATCGTGATCGCCTTATCTTTGAACCGCTGCCAATCCCGATCGGGAACGGCGAACGGCGAGTGCGGCGTGTTCAGCGGCAGGTAGCAGAAGAAAGGGCGCTGCTGATTCTGTTCGATGAATTCCAGCGCGTGGCTGGTGAGATCGTCCGCGATGAAACCCTTGCCGCGCACCATTGCGCCGTTGTGTTCCAGCGGCGGGTCGAAGTACTCGCCCCAATGCCCGGAAGTGAACCCGTAGTATTCGTCAAAGCCGCGCGCGTTTGGGTGATACGGCCACTGGCTGCCGTTGTGCCATTTGCCAAAAGCGCCCGTCGCGTAACCGGCCGACTTGAAAGCATTGGCGATGGTCTTCTCTTCGAGGCTCAGCCGCTCCAGTCCCGTCGAGACGCCGCGCACCCCGCCGCGCGGATGATAGCGGCCCGTGAGGAATTCCGCGCGTGTCGGCGAGCACACCGGGCACACGTAAAAGCGGTCGAACAACGCGCCGTCGCGCGCCAGCGAATCGATGGCCGGCGTGCTCAACTGCGTGTTGCCGTGCACGCTCAAGTCCCCCCAGCCCTGGTCGTCGGTGAGGATGACGACGACGTTGGGTTTGCGCGTTTCAGCAGAGCGTGCGGAGGGGGAGAATAAGGCGAGACACGCGACGAGAGCGAGGAGTGAGAGCAGGCGGATGGGGTTCATGGAGGGATTGGGTTTGGGAAGATCGAACGGCGTCGAAAACCGCGGAGCGGCTGGAGTCGCGGTGAGGCGGGGTCGCGGTCAAGCGGGGGTCGAAAAAACCCTGTCATCCTGAGCTTGCGAAGGATCACTGACTTCCGTGGGCGGAGGCGGTGCGGAGCACATGGCAGCGCGCTCCGCTCCACCTCCGCCCGCGGCTGCGAGAGATCCTTCGGCAAGCTCAGGATGACGGGGGTTTTGGATTGGCGCTGTGCGCTTCACTGCTTCCCCCCGGCGGTGGTGACGCCGGGGATGGCGAGCGGGAAGATCGCATTCTCCGCGACCTCGCGGCGGAGGATCTCCTCGGCTTGCTGGATGAGGTCCGCGCGCTGGGCAGCGAGGTCGTTCGCTTCGCCCTGATCCTTCGACAGATCATAAACTTCCCACGCTCCCGGCGTCTTCGTCTTCAGCCCTTGTCGGACGACTTTGAATTCCCCAATCCGCACCGCGACCTGCCCGCCGTATTCGGGGAAGACCCACACCATCGGCTTGCGCGACTTCAGCGTGGCGCCACCAGTGAGCACCGGCCAGAGGCTTTCGCCATCGAGGCCGGCGGGCTTTTCAAATCCGGCGGCGTCGCAGAGCGTCGGAAACCAATCGGCGAAATAACCCGGCGTGTCGTTCACCGCGCCGGCCGCGATGCGGCCCGGCAGACGCGCGATTATCGGCACGCGGATGCCGCCTTCGTAGACGCTCCCCTTGAACGCGCGCAGTCCCGCCGTGCTGTTGAAGAACGCCGGATCGGCGCCGCCGATCCCGAAGCGTGTGCCCGCCGGTCCCGCGTGCGTGGTGCCGTTGTCGCTGGTGAAAACGATCAACGTGCGGTTCGAGAGGCCTGCTTTCTCCAATGTCTCCATGACCCGGCCGACGTAGCCATCGAGCTCGGAGATCATCGCGGCATACGCGGCGCGCGGACGTGGGTGGGCCAGGTAGCCGGACTCGCCGCGGTACGGTTCGGTGTCCCACTCGGCGGGAAATTTCTCCACCGACTCGCGCGGCGGATGCATCGCGACATGCGGCTGGATGAAGGGAAGGTAGAGGAAAAACGGCCGCGCCTGGTTGGCCTCGATGAACTTCACCGCCTCCGCGATCATCAGCGTGGGCGCGTAGGTTTCGCCCACGCGATCTTCCATCCGCACCTCACCTTCGACCTTCTTTTCGTGCCCGGAGATTGGCTTGGGATTGATGATGACCTTCTCCGCATTGCGCCACAGATACTCGGGATAATAGCTGTGCGCGACGCCCTGGCAGTTGTAGCCAAAAAACAGATCGAACCCTTTGCGATCCGGCGCGCCTGTGCTGCCCACCGGGCCGAGTCCCCACTTGCCCATCGCGCCGGTGGCGTAGCCCGCTTTCTGGAAGAGTTCGACGAACGTCCGCGCGTTTTCCGAGATCGGGTATTGGCCTTCGGTGAATTGCGGCAGCAGCGCCTTGGCCTGCTTGTTGCCGCGGATTTCCGCGTGGCCGAGATGCCGCCCCGTCATCAGCACACAGCGCGAGGGCGCGCAGACCGGGGCGCCGCTGTAGTGCTGCGTGAAGCGCATGCCCTGCGCGGCGAGGCGGTCGAGGTTCGGTGTGGGGATTTTCTTTTGCCCGTAGCAACCCAGTTCACCCCAGCCGAGGTCGTCGGCGAGGATGAAGACGACGTTGGTTTTCCGTCCCCCGGCGTCGGTCGCGGAGGTGGTGGAGTCGAGGGCGTGGAGCGCCACGCAGAGGCTGAGCAGAAGTCGCAATGGGGAGGCGTTCATGGGGAGGAATCAGTTAACAGCAACGGACCGGAAGCGGTCGAGAAATGCGTCGCGGTTCAACTTTTATTGTAAGGTGCGAGCTTCGATGCGCGTTCCATGGCCATGAAAATATTTCGGCGGTTGATTCTGCTTGCCGCGTTTGCAGGGGGGATGGCGCTTTGGCTCCTGCGCCCGCCGGCCATGAAACCTCCCGCCATCCCCCCCTCCGAAAGCGATCCCGAAGGACGCGTCGCCCAAGCGCGGGAGCGTCGATGGCAGACCGTGCAGGACCGCTGCGCGCGTGCCGGCATTGCTTATCCACCGCGCGAGCTTTTCATCCGCGCCTTCAAGCGCGAGGCGACCCTGGAGGTTTGGGCGCGCGACGACCGGCCGGAGTTCACGCTGATCCACAGCTACCCGATCACCTACTCATCCGGCGGTCCGGGGCCGAAGCGCCGCGAGGGCGACCGGCAGGTACCCGAGGGGTTCTACGAGATCGAAGGCTTCAATCCGCTCAGCCTCTATCACCTGTCGTTGCGGGTGAATTATCCGAATGCCTCGGACCGCGTGCTGAGCGATCGCGAAAAACCGGGCTTCGATATCTACGTGCATGGCGGCGACGGGAGCGTCGGCTGCCTGCCGATCGGCGATGCGGGGATCGAGGAGGTTTATCTCCTCGCGAGCGACGCGGGCAATCGCGACGCCATCCCGCTGCACATTTTCCCGATGCGAATGAACGGCCCGGATTGGAATGAATTCGTCGCGCGATCGGGCGGCGACGCACCGGAACTGATCCGGTTTTGGGCGCAACTGCGGCCGGGCTTCGAGATGTTCGAACGCACCCGGCGCGTGCCGATGGTCACCGTCACTTCAGACGGCGGCTATGAGGTGCGGGAAGCTGGACGGTAACTCTGCTGAGAGGGTGTAATGAAACCAAAACCAGCGACCGGAAGGGATCCGCGGATTACGCGGATTTGCGCGGATTACGCGGATTCAGCTTTCGGAAAATCCGCGTAAATCCGCGTAATCCGCGTGATCCGCGGTCAATTTCCGACTTCCGGTACATTCTCTGAGCTAGATCAGCCGATACCAGTTATCCCGCCGCCGCGGCTGGTATCCGGCAGTCGTGATCAGCGTTTCGATCTCCTCCTTCGCCAGCCGGTAGCTGGTGCCCGCGGCGCTTACCACGTTCTCCTCCATCATCACGCTGCCGAAGTCGTTCGCGCCGAACTTCAGCGCGACCTGCCCGATGCCGGGGCCTTGCGTCACCCACGAGCTTTGCACGTTCGCGAAGTTATCCAGGAAGACGCGGCTGAGCGCCTGCATCCGCAGATACTCGGCGCTGCCGACCGGCTCGGCGCGGAGCCGCGTGTGCTCGGGTTGAAAGGTCCAGCAGATGAACGCCGTGAAGCCGCCGGTCGCATCCTGC
>JANOAZ010000279.1:0-3203 GCA_031411395.1 Chthoniobacteraceae bacterium | reverse complement strand
TCTCCGATCGGCAGATCGAATGCGAGCAGGAGATCGAGAACCAGGAGTCGCAGGTGAGCGTGCAGCGCGCCGCGCTGGAGGAGATGGAGCAGCGCGCGAATCAAGCGCGGCAGGCCGTGGGCGAGCTGCGCACGCGCATCTCGAATCACGAGAACCGGATCGTTTTCAACGAAGAGCGGGCCGCGGAATTCACGGGATTGGTCGAGCGCTACCGCAGCGATGTCGCCGCGGGGGAGGAGAAATTCCGCATCGCCGAGACGCAACTCCACGACACCGACCTCGAACTGGAGCAAATCACCACGTTGCTCGCGAGCGAACTGCGCCTGCTCGAAGAAACACAAGCTGCGACCGCCGCGCTCACTGGCCAGCGGCAGGCGGCGGAGAGCACGATTGCTCAAATCGCCAACGACTCTTCGCGCATTGAGAGCCGCGTGAGCGGATTGCGCGGGCAGATCTCGGGCGTGACGCAGCAACGCGACGGCGCCGAGGCGCGCCTGAACATCCTCTCGGGCGAACTCGAGCAACTCACGTTTGCCTTCGCGGAATTCACGGACCGACTGCGCGACACGCAGGCGGAACTGGATCGCGGCATCGCCGATCTCGAAGAACGCACCGTCGCGCTCGCCGATGCCGAGCAGCAGCTCCGCGAGTCGCAGGGCGGCTTCGCGACGATCGACAACGAACTGCGCGCGGCGCAGCGAGCGCTCGCGGAGAAGCAGTCGAAGCTGGAAGTGCTGCGACACTTGAACGAAGGCGGCGAAGGCTTTTCCGAAGGCACGCAGGCGGTGCTGCGGGGCCTGGACAATCCGGAGTTCTTCAAGCCGTCGGTGCTCGGCGCGCTGGCGCAATTCATCGAGGTCGATCCGGAATACGTCGTCGCTGTGGAAGCGGCGCTGGGAGCCAATCTTCAGGCGATCGTGATGAAAGACACGATGGTCGCGGAGTCGATCATCAAGACGCTGAGCGCAAAGAAACTCGGCAAGGCGTCGCTCGCGTTGCGCGAACTCGACCGGCACTTCGAGCACTCCTCGGAGCCGCTCATCCTCCCGGAAGGCGCGGTCGACTGGCTGATCAACAAGATCAAGCCGCAGCCGGAAGTGCAGCGGCTCGTCGAACGGCTGGTGAATCACACCATGCTCGTGCCCGACCTGGAAACGGCGCTTCGCATTTTCCCGCAGCGCAGCTCGGGCGTCGTCACCCTCGGCGGCGATGTGCTGACCCGCGATGGCATTCTCTACGGCGGCGCGACAGGCGAGGCGGTGAACTCGGTGCTGCAACGGAAGAACCAAATCCACGCGCTGGAAGCCGAGGAGCAGGAAATCCTCCGGCAGATCGACGGTGTGACGCAGCGCCGCAACGATCTCCAGACCGAGATCGAGACCGGACAGGCCCGGCTCGACGAAGCGCGCGAGGAAAAGCAGAACGCCACGCTCCACGTCTCGACGATGCGCAATCAGCTCGCGATGACGGAGCGCGAAGCGAAGGAGACGGAGCGCAAGCAGCAAAATCTCGAAGGCGAACGCGCGAGCAGCGAAGCGCGGCATCGCGAAGCGGCGGATCGCGTCGGCGGACTGGAGGCGGAAATCTCCGCGCAGCTCCAGCAACTCGAAGAACTGCAGCAGCGCCGCGGCGAAGCGCAAAACCAGATGGAAGTGCTGCGCGCCCGCGAAAACGAACTCGCCGCCGAGCTGAACGAACTGCGGGTGAAGGTCGCCACCGAGCGCCAGCGCCATTCCTCACTTCACCATCAGCGCCAGCCGATGGAAGCGCGCCTGACCGAGCTCACCGAGCTGATCGCCGCGCGCAAGCAGGACATCGTGACCTACGACGAGCGCGCGCAATCGATGCTCGCGGAAAACTCCGAGATCGAGGCAAACCTCGTCCGTCTGCGCGAGCAGATCGGCGAAGGGGAATCCGCGGTCGCCGCCTTGCTCGAGGAACGCGCCGGCATGGCCGCCGCCGTGGAGGAACTCGCGAACACCCTGCGCGTCCTCCGCCACCAGCTCAGCGAAGCACACGACCAGCGCAGCCGGCTCGAGGTGAAACAGGCGCAGGTGGAGATGAAGCTCACCGCGCTGATCGAACACATTCAAAAGCGGTACCAGCTCGACCTCTCGTCCTTCGAGCGCGACCTCTACGGCCTGCGCGTGGCTGTCCGCGAACACGTGAAGCGGCAACAGCGCGGCGGCAGCTCGGAGGGCGAGGCTCCCGCGGAGCCCACTTCGGCGGACGACGCCCCTACCTCAGAAGCCACCGGGGATCAGGGACCCGCGGGAGCAAGTCCCTCCGAGGTGGACGACGCCTTCGCGATCGACTGGGACCGCATCGACGCGATGGTCCGCGAACTGGATCAGCGCATCGACTCGATGGGCCCGGTGAATCTCGACGCCATCCAGGAATACGACGAACTCGAGCAACGCCACACCTTCCTCGAACAGCAGAACACCGACCTCGTGAACGCGAAGACGGAACTGCTCGACACCATCACGAAGATCAATCTGACGACCCGGACGCTCTTCGCGGAGACCTTCGAGAAAATCCGCGTGAACTTCTCCGAAATGTTTGTCGAACTCTTCGGCGGCGGGAAGGCGAACCTCGTGCTGACCGACGAAAGCGATCCGCTCGAGAGCGGCATCGAGATCATCGCCAAACCTCCGGGCAAGCAGCTCCAGACCATCACCCTGCTCTCCGGCGGCGAGCGCACCATGACCGCGGTCGCGCTGCTCTTCTCCATCTACATGGTGAAGCCATCGCCCTTCTGCGTGCTGGATGAAATGGACGCGCCGCTCGACGAGTCGAACATCAACCGCTTCATCAAGATCCTCGATCGGTTCGTGGGGCAGTCGCAGTTCATCGTCATCTCGCATCACAAACGCACCATCGCCCGCGCCGACGCGCTCTACGGCGTGACGATGGAAGAGCACGGTGTGTCAAAGCTGGTCGGCGTGAAATTCAGCCATCGCGCCGACACCGGCGATGGGAAGGACGTGCTCGGCAGCAGCGAACCGACGACCGTCCCGAGCGTCGCCGAGACGTTCGGAAAGAGTGGCAATCTGCACAGTGAAAACGCCGAGTCCTTCGGCGGGGTCGCCTAGTTTTTCTGCAGCACAAACACCGCGGCGCGCGGTTCGTGACCGAGGCGGTCAGCGAGCCGCGCGTCGCGCGCTCCGCGGCTGGCGAGCGGGTGCCAATTGGAGCCGATC
>JANOAZ010000278.1:0-9297 GCA_031411395.1 Chthoniobacteraceae bacterium | reverse complement strand
TCCCATGCTGGAGGCGATTCGGGCGAAGCACCAACTGCCCGCGCTTGCGGCGGCGGCGGTGATCGATGGCCAGGTGGTGGCGCTCGGGACGACCGGCACGCGGAAAAGTGGCGGCCGGGAAAAAGTCACCGATGCCGACCTCTGGCACATCGGCTCCGATACCAAGTCGATGACGGCCTCGCTCGCCGCGGTGCTCGTCGAGGAAGGTAAGATCAAATGGGAGACCACGGTCGCGGAGATCTTCCCGGCTTATCGCAGTCGGATGAATGATGCGAGGAAGACCGTGACCCTGGAGCAACTGCTGACCAATCGCTCGGGGGCTCCGGGCGACGCGCCGGCGGATTTGTGGCAGGCGGCCTGGAAACAAACCGGCAGCCCGACCAACCAGCGGCTGGACTTTCTCCTCGGCCTGGTCGAGCGACCGCCGGAGGCTCCACCGGGGACGAAGTTCATCTACTCAAACCAGGGCTTCGCAATCGCTGGAGCGATGCTCGAAAAGGTCGCGGGGAAGCCATTCGAGAAGCTGATGACGGAACGGCTTTTCCTGCCACTCGGGTTGAAGACGGCGGGCTTCGGCGCGCCCGGCGACGCGCGCAAGGTCGATCAACCGTGGGGTCACACCGGCACCGGCGCGAATCTCAAACCAGTCCCGCCCGGCCCCGCCGCCGACAATCCTCCCGCCATCGCTCCGGCGGGTCGCGTCCATCTTTCGATCGCAGATTTTGCCCGCTACGCCGGCTGGCATGCGCGCGGCGCGACCAAAGGCAAGGCGCTGCTCAGCGACGGGGGCTTTGCCAAACTGCACACGGCCGCGCCCGGACAGGATTACGCGATGGGCTGGATCGTCGGAGAACGTCCGTGGGCCGGCGGCAAAGTCCTAAGTCACAATGGTTCGAATACGATGTGGCTGGCCGTGATGTGGGTGGCACCGACGAAGGACGCAGCCTTCGTGGTGGCAACCAACGTCGCGGGAAAGGATGCAGAGCAGGGCTGCGATGAAGCGGTCTCGGCGTTGATCCAGAAGCTGCTCCGATGAACCGCAGCGCCGAGCCTTCAGTTCTTTCAAGCTTGCCATGAGAACTCTCACGTTACTCCTGACCTTCTTTATCAACCTCGTCGCTCAGGCTGCCCCGCCGGTGCGCATCACGGTGCAGCCGGGAAAAGTGCGGCAGGAGTTCCAGGGCCTCGGCTGCGGGGCGATGTTTTATGAAGGGCACATCACCAGTCTCGCCGCGCGGCAGAAGGACGACCGGCAGCGCGAGCTGTATGATGACATGTTTACTAAGGTGAACACGCGCTATCTCCACCTGATGATTCGCGCGACGCACGAGCCGCAGAACGACAACGCCGATCCGTGGACGCCCGCGTTCGATCCCGCGAATTTCAAATACTGCGAGCACACCCTCGCCATTGCCAAAGCAGCGAAGGAGCGCCGGCCGGGCATCGAACTCCTCGCGACCATGCTCACGCCGCCGCCGTGGATGAAAACGAACAACGAGGAAAGCGGCAAAGGCAAAGCGACGCTCAAGCCAAAGCTCGAACTGGAGTATGCCGAATACCTGTGGGCTTTTCTCGCCCACATGGCGCGGCATGGGTGCCCGGTAAAGTATCTCGCCATCTCGAACGAATGCGATTGGGACCACAACCAGCCGGGTTGTTTCTTTACGCCGGACGATCATGCGAAGCTCTTTGAGATCGTCGGCGATTATCTCGACAAGATGGCGGTGAAATTTCCCGATGTGCCGCGCGCTCTGCTCGTAGGTCCAAACACCCTCAGCGCGCCGGGGGCCGCGAAAAGTTACCTTCCCGCGATGGAGCGCAAAGCGGGCAAGCATCTCGCGGTGCTCGCCGCCCACGACTACGACATGCGCGGCGACCGCTGGGGCGACCTGCAAAAGCTCTCGCGCGGCCGGCCCGTGTGGATGACGGAGTGGTGCGCCCGTGGTGACGACGAATCGCCGGGGCAGATCAATTCCGGCACCGCCTATGCCTCGGCCATGTACGACGCCTTCACCGGCGGGGCCAATGTCTGGATGGCCTACGATTGGGTCTATCCCCCGCGCAAAGGCGGCGAGGCTCTCATCCATGTCGATTGGGGAAAGGACTACGTTTTGAGAAAGCCCTACTGGGTCTTTCGGCAATGGTCGGCGCCGCTCGCGCCGGGCATGCGCGTCGTCGCGTGCGCCTCGTCGGATGCCGGGATCAAGGCTACGGCTTTCCTCTCCGCCAAGCGCGAACTCATCGTGCATGTCGTCAATAGCACCGACGACGCCGCGCCCGTGCAACTCAGCATTCCCGGCAGCGCCGCTCCTGCCGCGCGCCAGCGCACCAGCGCCACCGAGGATGCCGCCACCCTCGCGCCGCTCGCCGCTTCGACCGCCGGGTACGTGGACAATTTGCCGCCCCGCTCGCTGACGACGTTCCAATTCGCGGTGAAGTAACCGCCCTGTTACTCGCGTGCTGTAACGCGCGCATCGGCGTGCGTATGGTCACTGGAGACACCGCCCGCCGATGCCGACCTCCGCTACTCCCGAAAGCACGCCGCTTTTTGCCACCACCCGCTGGTCTGTGGTGCTCGCGGCGCGCGATGGTGTGGCGGGCGATGCGGCGGCGGCGCTGGAGCATTTGTGCCGGACTTACTGGCCTTCGCTCTACGGCTATGCGCGGCGGCGCGGATATTCGCCGCACGATGCCGAGGATGCGACCCAGGCTTTCTTCGCGCGGCTTTTGGAAAAGGACTATCTCCAGGCAGTGCGGCGCGAACTCGGGCCGTTCCGCGCGTTTCTCCAGATGGCGTTCAAACGTTTTCTCGCCAAGGAACGGGACAAGGCTGCCACCTTGCAGCGCGGTGGCGGATGCGCGCAGGTCTCGTGGGATTTTTCGGGAGCGGAGAGCCGTTACGCGCAGGATGCGCCGCACGTGCCGGCGGATGAAGCGTTCGAGCTTCAGTGGGCCATGACGGTGCTCGCCACGGTGATGCAGGCGCTCCGGGAGGAGTTCCGCGCAGCGGGGCGGGAGAAGGATTTCGATGTTCTGAAAATCGCGCTCAGCATGCATCGAGACGGACTCCGCTACGACGAAATGGCCGCGGGCATCGGCGCATCGCCGGGGGCCGCGCGCGTCGCGGTGCATCGCCTGCGCAAACGTTTCCGCGAACTCTTCCGCAACGAGGTCGCGCAAACCGTGGCGCAGCAGGAAGGCGTGGACGAGGAGTTGCGGCATCTGGTGTCCGTGCTCGCCCGTGCATGAAAATCTTCGCTGCATCGGTAACGGGCCAGCGCGCGTCCGTATGGTGAGGGTTGAAACTCCACCGCCATGAGCGACTCCACTTCATCCACCAGGACGTGTGCAAACTGCGGCGCACCGGTCGCCGCCGCGGCGCCGGAAGGTCTGTGCCCGCGTTGCGTCGCCGCGCTGAATCTTGGCGCCGACACGGCTTTCACGGATGGCACAGCCGCCCCGATGCCCGCGCCGACACCGGGCGAACTCAATCCGCATTTCCCCCAACTCGAAATTATCGAATGCCTCGGGCGCGGCGGGATGGGTGTCATCTATAAAGCGCGGCAGACTTCGCTCGGGCGGTTCGTCGCGCTGAAGCTGCTCGCGCCGGAGCGGGTGAGCGATGCGAAGTTTGCGGACCGGTTCGCGCAGGAGGCGAAGGCACTCGCGGCGTTGAACCATCCGAACATCGTCACGATCCACGACTTCGGCCAGGCGGGCGGATTCTACTTTCTGCTCATGGAGTTCGTGGATGGGGTGAATCTGCGGCAGGCGATGAAGGCCGGCCGCTTTACGCCGGAGCAGGCGCTCGCCGTGGTGCCGCCGGTGTGCGAGGCGCTGCAATACGCGCACGAGCACGGCATCGTGCATCGCGACATCAAGCCCGAGAACCTGCTGCTCGACAAAGAGGGCCGGGTGAAGATCGCCGACTTCGGCATCGCGAAGATGCTGGGCGATGAATCGAGCGCCGGACTCGCGGACTCGCAACCCGCCGGCACGCCGCAATACATGGCCCCGGAGCAGAAGGAACATCGCGCCACCGATCATCGCGCGGACATCTACTCGCTCGGCGCGGTGCTCTACGAATTGCTCACCGGCGAACTTCCCGCCGACAAACTCCAGCCGCCTTCGCGCAAGGTGCAGATCGACGTGCGCCTCGATGAGATCGTCCTGCGCGCGCTGGAGCAGACGCCGGAGCTGCGTTACCAGACCGCCAGTGAATTTCGCACGCAGGTGGAGACCGTCGTTTCCACTCCCCGTAGCCGCCGACGGGAGGAGGCTCACGCTGACACCCCGCCGCGCTTCCTCAAAGTCGGCACCGGCACCCTGACGACACCGGAGCTACTCGCCACCGCCAGCGGACAGTTCTTTGCCTACCAAACGCGTGGGCAACTCATCCTCGACGACCGCCAGGTCACACACTCGCGCGCCGGGATGAACACCATCATCCCGCTCGCAGCGATCCGTGACCTGAGCATCGGCAAATATCCGCGCGCGATGAATCCGGCGGGCATCGACCTGCTCAGCGTGATCTACGAGGAAGGCGGCCAGCGCAAACAAGTCCTGCTTTCGCCGATGGAAGGCTGGTTCGGATTCCCCTCTACCTTCAACGCGCTCGTGGCCGAGTGGTTCGCGGCGATCCGCGACGCCGTCACCGCCGCCACGGGCCGCGCGCCTGCCTCGACGCCGGCGGACAAACTGGGCGTGCCAGCGAGTTCGCCATGGGCGCTGGCGCTGATGCTGGCGGGACCGCTGTTCGCGCTGCTGATCTTGGTGGGGGGCTTGGTCTTGCTCGCGATCATGCGGCAGACCCCGGGCGCTCCCACGACGTTTCCGTTCAACATCAACCCGCTCCGGGTCATGTTCGCGCTGCCCTTTGTTTTCGCCTTGATCGCCTTCGGCCTTCCGTGGCTGACACGGAAAACCAAGTCGCCTCCATCATCGCGCTCGGGTTACCTGCGGGTTGCTTCGATTTTCGCCATCGCGGTGCTCGCGGTTTTCGCTCTGGTGACTTCTGTGTGGTTCCTCAGCCATCGCCCCGCGCCGACCATGAGCGACAGCAGCCACTTTCCAAAATTCGCGCACATCGGCGGCAACCATCATTCAGTCCATGTCGCGCATGATGACGCCGCGCTGCACTACGTCTTTTACTACGCGGGCGATTTTGGATCGTCGTCCTCCGGCTCGCAGAACACGCATTCTCTCACGTGGATGGACGAGGGCGGCATCAAGCTCAGAAACGGGCGCACCTTCGGCTACCACCGCGAGTCCACCAGTCCCGATCACGTGCGGGTGAACGGCAAGGAATACGATCTGCGCGAGGGCCGCGTGCTCGTGCTGCACGATGACGGCACGGTGGAACAGGCGGGCCTGTTTCCCGCACTCGCCGTGGCGCGCGATCCGGAGGCCGTGGCGAAGCTCATCGGAGTCGAGCGCCGATGAGCAGCGGCGACATCTTCGCCACCACGCGCTGGACCCAGGTGCTCGCCGCGCAGGGCGCGTCCACGCACGCGAGCACGGCGCTGGCGGATTTGTGCGCGGCATACTATGCGCCCGTGCAGAGCTACATCGCGCGCACAGCGCATGACCTCGGCGACCCGCGCGATCTCACGCAGGAATTCTTCGCGCGCCTGCTCGCAGGCGGCGGGCTCGCGGGCGCCGCGCGGGAGAAGGGGCGCTTCCGCGGCTACCTGCTTGGCGCGGTGAAGCACTTCCTCGCCGACACGCGCGAGCGCCTCGGCGCGGCCAGGCGTGGCGCGCAGCATGAGCACGTGCCGCTCGGCGCGGGCACGGACACGTCGCCGGGCCTCGATATTTCCGCGCCGGACGCGCCGCCGCCGGATGCCTGGTTCGACCGGGAATGGGGCCTCGCCGTGCTCGCTCGCGCGCTCGCGGCGCTCGCGACGGAGCACGAGCAGCAGGGGAAGGCGGCGCATTTCCAAATCCTCAAACCGTGGCTCACCGGCGACGCGGGCTCGGAGACCCAAGCGAGCGCGGCCGCCCGGATCGGGATGAGCGAGGGAGCGGTGAAGGTCGCGATCCACCGGCTGCGAAAACGGTTCCGCGATCTGGTCAAGGCGGAGATCGCCCAGACCGTTTTTACGGAGGCTGAGGCGCGCGACGAGTTGGACTACCTGATCGAGGTGGTGAGCTGATCAGGGCGCGTGAAGCCAGGATCTTCGACGCTGCATCGTTCCGGCTGCGAAAGTTTTTGCATCCGCGTGCAACTCGACCCGCGGGCAGGGGTTTGGCCGTGCATCATGAAGAAACTACTCCCCATCCTCATACTCACGGCTACTGGGCTGCTCGCGCTGCCCGCCGCCCAGGCGGAAGACCCAAAGCCGGGCAAACCCGGCGGCGAAAAACGTGGTCCCGGCGGACCCGGCGGCGCTGGCCGCGGCAACCCCGAAGAGCGTCTGAAGATGATGACCGAGAAACTCAGTCTCACTCAGGAACAACAGGGCAAGGTGAAGGCGATCATGGAAAAGAGCGCCCCGCAGATGAAGGAACTGATGGCAAAAGGGCGCGACAATCTCAGCGAGGAAGACAAGACGAAGATGCGTGAGATGATGAAGACGCAATTCGAAGAAATCGGCGCAGTGCTCACACCGGAGCAGAAGGAAAAGTGGAAAGAAGCACGCGGCCCTGGCGGACCCGGCGGTCCCGGCGGTGAGCGCAAGCGCGGCGAGGGCAAACCCGGCGAAGCGAAACCGGGCGAAAAGAAGTAACGCCCAGGCTATTTGACCAACTAACCCGCAGCCGGAGCCACAAGCTCCGGCTGCGTTTTTTTTTGCGGAGGACGCTTCCTGAAACGGGACCTGTGGGGACAGTCGCGCCGCACCCGCCTTCCGGCTCAGTCGCTGTCGGTCACTTGCTCGGATTCCATCCCCGGCTTTCCCAAAAGGACCGGACCGAGCCCGCGCTGCCGCGAAAGATATTTCGTTCAGCGTTGCGGAAATTCGCGAGGCGAATGGGATGCGAGGAGCGCGGCAGGTCGCAGATTCCGTCACCGGTGTATTGCCACATCTGCCAGCGCTGCCAGGGCGCCGTGATGCGCGGCTCGTAGTGATAGTTCGCCACCCACAGCCAGCAGTTTGTCAAAGCCCGTTTGGCTCCCGCGCTGCTCCCCGCGCCGTTGATCACATCGCGAATCCGATACTCCCCGGAATACACGCCTGGATACTTGCCCGTGCGCTGGCGGACGCGTTCGATGAAGGTCACCGCCTGGTCCACTCGCATCGTCCCGCCGGGATAGTGCCCGTTCTTTTCGAAATCGAGAACGAGCAGGACTCCGAGCGAATCAGCGGTCTTCTTCGACGCTTTCCATCGAGCTTCGACCACATTCAAGAAACGATCCGCCTGCCGGACTGGGTCGGTCGCATCGGCGAAATGGTAAGCGCCCCAGAGCAAACCTGCCTGGGTAGCTTGATTCTGGCGAATGCCGTAGAGCGCATCCACCCGGCCGAGCGGATAAGTCGCCTCGTGAATCGCGCCGACGATCCCCTCGCGCCGCATCTGCACGAAGTCCGGCTTTGTCGTGTCGTAGTGGGAGAGATTTACGACACTGTTGCTCGCGAGGGCGCATGCGGACAGGATCGGCAGCAGCACGACCAATCGGGGGAGCAATGCAATCATCCCGGCGACGATCGAAGGAAGGCGGAGTGTGAACATGCGCGCGACTATTTAGCTGGATTCGCGCCCGTCAACCACTGTTCCCGAGGAATGAAACGCCGCCATTCGCACTCGCGTTCGGTGGGGCGCTCCGTAGATTCCCGCTCCATGCCGCTCGACTTGAAGAGCCTGATCACGACTCGATTGGGGGAAAACTATGCGCTCCACGAGCAGCATCTGAACTCCACCCTCGTGCGCGTGCAGCGCATCATTGGTTTCGATCAAGTGTATGCGCGGGCCGAAGGCGCGTGGCTCTACGATCTCGACGAACGCGGCTACCTCGATTTCCTCAGCGGCTACAGCGTCTTTAATATCGGCCGCAACCATCCTGCGGTGCAGCAGGCGATCCGCGACGTCCTCTCCCTGGACCTGCCGAACATGGTGCAGATGGATTGCTCGCTGCTCAGCGGCTTGCTCGCTGAGGCTCTGCTGAAACGCTTTCCCGCGCATCTCGATGCCGTCTTTTTTTGCAACTCAGGAGCCGAGGCGGTGGAGGGCGCGCTGAAATTTGCCCGCGCAGCGACCGGCCGGCCGGCGCTGCTTTCGCTCGCGGGTTCGTTTCATGGGCTGACCCACGGCGCGCTCTCCGTGATGGGCGATGAACATTTCCGCGAGGGCTTCGGCCCGTTGCTCGAGGATGGGGAATCCGTTCCCTTCGGAGACTTGATCGCGCTCGAGTCACGGCTCGCGCGCGGCGATGTGGCCGCGCTGATCATCGAGCCGGTGCAGGGAAAAGGCGTGCGCTTTCCGCAGGACGATTTCTTCCGCGAAGCGCAACGCCTCTGCCGGAAACATGGCGCGCTGCTCATCGCCGATGAGGTGCAGACGGGACTCGGCCGGACGGGACGCTGGTGGGGGTTCGAACACTGGGACCTCGAGCCGGACATCGTCACCGTCGCGAAGTCGCTGAGCGGAGGATATGTCCCGTGCGCGGCGGTGGTCACGCGACGGGAGATCCAGCAGCGGACCTTCAGCCGGCTCGATCGTTGCGTCGTGCATTCCTCCACGTTTGGCCGGAACAACCTCGCGATGGCGTGCGGCCTCGCGACCCTCCAGGTCATCGAAGACGAGAATCTCGTCACCCGCGCGCGCACGACCGGGGCGAAGTTATTGGAGCGCCTCGGCGAGTTGAAGCAGCGCCACTCTTTGATCAAGGAAGTCCGCGGACTCGGGCTCATGATCGCCATCGAATTCCACGAGCCGCGCGAGCTCGCCGCCCGGATGGGATGGAAGCTTCTGCACCGGTTCGAGCGCGAACTTTTTGCGCAGATGATCGTCACCGCGCTCTTCAGCAAGCACCGCATCCTCACGCAACTCGCCGGGCACGACATGGACGTGATCAAGATCCTGCCGCCGCTGATCATCGGGGACCGGGAGATTGATCTCTTCGTGGAAGCACTGGATGCGGTGCTCTCGGATTGTCACCGCTTCCCCGGCCCGATCTGGGATCTCGGGGCGAACTTCGTGCGGCACACCCTGCGCCGGCCTGCGTCGGAGCCGGCCGGAGCGGCGCAGCGGTAGAGGGAAAGGGCGCGCTTCTGACCCTCGAGGGACGCGCTCCGTCGCGTCCGAGAATCCGCGGGGAAGCAAGCATGTCGCTAAGTTTGGATCTGGGACGCGACGGAG
>JANOAZ010000277.1:0-4868 GCA_031411395.1 Chthoniobacteraceae bacterium | reverse complement strand
TAATCCGCGTAATCCGCGGTTTTATACCCCCCGCCGCCGGGGTTTCGACGCCACGCTAAAACTGCACCGCGGCGTCCGGATCTAGCGTCGGGTGATCGACGCTCGTGAGCTGCCAGTCCCACGGCTTCCCCCGGCGTAGCCAGGTGAAGGTAAACGGCTCGCCGAGACCATTCACTTTCGTCATCACATATTGGGCGACGACGCTCCCCTGCCCGCTCATCTTCACCCGCGTGATCGTGCTCCCACTTGCCGCGCTCACGGACAGGTTTTCGTGCTCGATCTTGAGAAAAACGAAGCTGCCGAAAACCTGATGCAGGCCGGAAAGCACAAACGCTTTGTCATGCCCCCACCGGTCCGAGTAATTGTCCGCAAATTGATCCTGCACCTTGTTCCAGTTCCGCCGCTCGATGGCCTTCAACAGCCCGGCGGTGTGCAGCCGCACCTGGCGCTCCGGCTGCCAGAGCCACGCGAGCCACAGCGCGAGCGCGAGCAGCGCGGCGGCGGCGCCGAGGGCGAGTCGTTTCGGATCCATCCATGACACTGAAATGAAATATCGAGCGAATGTCGCGGGCATTTTGCGCAATGCCGCCGGCCGGATTCTGGTCTGTGAACGGCTGGGCGTGCCCGATGCCTGGCAGTTTCCCCAAGGAGGGATCGACGACCGCGAGACACCGGAGCAGGCTCTCGCCCGGGAGCTGTGGGAGGAGGTCCGCGTCTCGCCGGCGCACTTCGGCATCGTCTCCCGCCGCGGCCCCTATCGCTACCTCTACGGAAATGGGCGGATCAAAAAGGGGTTTCACGGCAAGGAACAGCTCTACTTCCTTTGCGACTTCACCGGCGACGACGCGCACATCGACGTCGCGACCGAGCAGCCCGAATTCCAGGCTTTTCGCTGGATCGCTCCCAGGGAGTTCCAGCTCGGATGGCTGCCCGAGATGAAGCGGGACGTCTATCGCGCCGTCTTCACCGACTTCTTCGATGTAAGATTGTGAGTCGTCGGCACAAAACCTGTTGACCTGGGGAGCATCATGCGGAACAAGACGCGACTCCATGCTCTCCTTCGGAATGTTCACATTCGTCATCGCCACTTTTCTTGGGTGCGTGTGGTGGGCTTGCCGGGACGAGGAGGCGTAACGGGAGGCGCAAAGCCCCGTGTTTGACGATATGCCGGACTCTCCGGAAAAACAGTGGGCGAAGGCGACCGCGAACGAGTTGAACAACCTGCTTCAGGTGATTTCCAATTCCAGCCAGATGCTGGAAACCCTCTGCACGCGGAGTCCCGAAGTCGAAAAATATTTCTCCATCCTCCGCAGCGGAGTGGAGCGCGCGACGAAGGTCACGCAAATGATGTCCGACCGCATGGGCGGCATCGCTCCCGAGCCGCCACCAACGGGCGAGTCCGTCTCAGCCCCCCCCAAGCTGGCCGCTCTCCCGCTCGTGCCCAATATTGCCGGGACCGGTGACGTGAAGATTCACAACCCGACGGGCGGGAAAGAACTGGTGATGATCGTGGATGATGAGGAATTCGTGACGATGCTCGCGCAGCGGGTGCTCACCGACGAGGGATACCGGGTCGTCACTGCCAAAGACGGATTTCAAGCCATCGAAACCTACCGGAAACTGAAGGATCAAATTGCCCTGATCATCCTCGATTTCACCATGCCGATCATGGATGGCGCCGATGTCTTCGCCGAATTGCTCCTCATCAATCCAAAGGTGCCCGTGGTCCTGAGCAGCGGCTTCGCCGAACAGGAACGCCTTCGCAGCATGCTCGCCCGCGGCCTCCGCGGCTTCATGCCGAAGCCGTACACCCAGCAAAAGCTGCTCATGCAAATCCGCTCGACCCTGGATGCGCTCGGCGCCGAGAGGACGGGCGAACGGCGGATTCTTTAGAAGTCAGCGGTCCGGAGTCAGAGGGCAGAGTCTGACCTCTGAGTTCTCCCTCCGCCGTGGCACTCGTCTAGCTATCTCAGGCGGCGATATGGCCCGCATCGATTCGTTCTTCAAGTTCATGAAGGAGCAGAGCGCTTCTGACCTTCACCTCTCCACTGGCAATCCGCCGATGCTGCGCATCAATGGCGAACTCGTCCGCGTCGATACGCCACCGCTGGAAAACGACGATCTCAAGGCCCTCGTTTATGAGATCGCGCCCGAGCAGAAGATCAAACATTTCGAGGAAACAGGGGATGTGGATTTCGGTTACGAGTTTCCCGGCTTTGCGCGATTCCGCGCCAATTTCTTCAATCAGCGGTGCGGAATTGCCGCCGTCTTCCGACTCATCCCGAGCAAGGTTCTCACCGCCGATGACCTCGGCTTGCCGCCGGTCCTGAAAAAATTCTCGATGCTCAAGAAGGGGCTCGTCCTCGTCACCGGGCCGACCGGCTCCGGAAAATCGACCACCCTCGCGGCGATGATGGACTTCGCCAATTTGCATCGGAAGGACCACATCATCACCGTCGAAGACCCGATCGAATTCGTGCACCGCAGCCAGCAATCGCTCATCAACCACCGCGAGATCGGCATCCACACGAAATCATTTGCCTCCGCCCTGCGCGGCGCGCTCCGCGAGGACCCGGACATCATCCTCGTGGGAGAAATGCGCGACCTGGAAACCATCGAACTCGCGCTCACCGCCGCGGCCACCGGCCATCTCGTCTTTGGCACCCTGCATACGCCGAGCGCACCGAAGACCATCGACCGCGTCATCGACGTCTTCCCCGCCGGTCAGCAGAACCAAATCCGCGCCTCCCTCGCGGAATCGCTCAAAGGCATCGTGGCGCAGAATCTTTTCAAGCGAATCGACAAGCCCGGCCGCCTCGCCGCGCTCGAGGTCCTCGTCGTCGATACGCCCATCGCCAATCTCATCCGCGAAGGAAAGACTCACCAGATCCCCGGCATGATGCAGGTGGGCAAGCGGAAGGGAAACCAACCGCTCGATGACGCAATCATGGAGCATCTCCGCGCCGCGCGCATCGCGCCGGAGGAGGCCTACGACAAGGCTCAGGACAAAAAGAAATTCCGCGTCTTCCTCAAAACTCCGCCAGACGATCTCGACGACTAACCCCGATTTTCCCCGCCATTCTCGATGAGACATCCTGAACTCGATTCCATCCTCGGCGCGATGCTCGATACCCATCCGGGCATCTCCGACCTCATGTTTTCCGTCGGCCGGCCATTGCAGGTGGAAAGCTACGGCATGCTCAAGGAAGCCATCATCCATCCGGCGATCAAACGGCTCACGCCTTTCCAGACGGAACAGATCGCCCTCAATATCATCGGCAACCAGCGGCACCTCCTCCGCGACCTTCACCAGCGGGGTGCGTGCGATTGCAGCTATCAGCTCACCGATCGCGCCCGCTTCCGGGTCAATATCTTCAAGCAGCGCAATTCCTTTGCGATCGTCATGCGCAAGGCTCAGAGCGAGATGCCATCGATCCGCTCGCTCGGTCTCAGCCCGATCTTCAACGAAATGGCGCGCGAGAAGAATGGCCTGATCCTCGTCACCGGCGCGACGGGAAGCGGCAAGACCACGACGCTCACCGCCATCCTCAACGAGATCAACGAGACCCAGGCCGTGCATGTCGTGACCCTTGAGGACCCCATCGAGTTTCTCCACCAGCACAAGCGGGCCACCTTCAACCAGCGCGAACTCGGCGCCGACTTCGACGCCTTTCCGAGCGGCCTCCGCTCGGCCTTGCGCCAGGCTCCCAAGGTCATCCTCGTCGGTGAAATGCGCGACCGCGCGACGGTGGAAATCGCCCTCACCGCGGCGGAGACGGGCCACCTCGTCCTTTCGACCATCCACACGATCAACGCCGGCCAGGCCATCAACCGCATCCTCGGCATGTTCGAACTCGCCGAGGAAACGCAACTGCGCCTGCGCCTCAGCGAAACGATGCGTTACGTGGTGAGCCAGCGCCTCGCACCGAAAGCCGCGGGCGGCCGCGCGATGCTCAATGAAATCATGGGCAGCAACCTGCGCACTCGCGAAGCGATCGCACTCGGCGAAGCGGAAGGCCGCACCTTTTACGACATCATCGAGGCGAACTCCACGTTCGGGTGGACGACCTTCGACCAGTCGCTCGGGCGCGCCTACCAGGCCGACCTGATCACCGAGGAAACCGCGAATCTTTACGCCACCAACAAAGGCAAGATGACGCGCTGCATCGACGATGTGAAAAAGCAGCGCGGCCTCGCGGATGACCAACCATCGGGCTTCCGCCTCGACCACGCCGCATCCGCAGTCCTGCGCACCAGCCGCTAGATCACCTGTTCTCAAGCCATGGAATTCGACAATCGTCTCGATATCTTCGAACCCGGCGACCTCACCGCACTCGTCTGCGCCGATGTCCCGGAAGTGCAGCGCCTGGTCGTCGATCAGCTCACTTCGCTGAACTACAAGCTGCACACCGGCCTCTTCGTCGAAGACATCCTGCTCAAGCTCCGGGCGCACACCTATGACGTGGTCGTGATCTCGGAGAATTTCGCGGCCACCGATATCGAAAGCAATCCGATCATCAACGAAGCCATCGGCGCGCCCTCGGGGCAACGGCGCAAGCAACTGCTCGTGCTGATCGGATCAAGCTTCCTGACCAACGACGAACTTCAGGCCTTCCAGAACAGCGTCGATCTCGTCGTGAATCTCGCTGACGTGATGAACCTTCGCCCCGTGCTGCGCCGCGCGCTGCTCCGCGCACAGGAGTTTTACGCTCCGTTCCATGAGAGCCTCAAGGTCTCGGGCCTGGCCTGACCGCGCCGAGTAGGCGAGCGCGTCCCGCCTCGCAACACGCCGGCCACCGTTTGGGTCCAGATTTCTGAGCCTCGCGCTCCTGTGCTCCCATGCGGGTGCGCTGCGGCCCGCGTGTTGC
>JANOAZ010000276.1:0-10847 GCA_031411395.1 Chthoniobacteraceae bacterium | reverse complement strand
GGGCAGGCCTCGGTGCCGGGGCTGCACACCATCCGCATCGGCGACAGCGGCCTGCAGGCGTTCTCGCGCACGCTGGGCCTGACCGGCAAGAAGGCGCTGCCGGGGCGGCGCCGCCGGCTTTCCATCGGCATTCCTGAGCTGGACCAGATGCTGGGCGGGGGCATTTACGAAGGCGACAGCCTCCTCCTCGCGGGGCCGTCGGGGACGGGAAAATCGGCCCTGGCCACGCAATTTATCGCCGAGGGGCTGCGCAACGGGGAGCCGGGAATCATGGCGATCTTCGAGGAGCGCCCGCAGGGATACACGCAGCGTGCGGGCGCTTTCGGCCTGGATCTCAAAACGCCGCAGGAGCAGGGAAAACTCGAGACGCTCTACCTCCGGCCGCTCGACCTCTCGGTGGATGAGACGATGCAGGAGATCCTCGATGCCATCGCGCGGGTGGGCGCAAAACGACTGGTCATCGACTCGCTGGTCGGCTTCGAGATGGCGCTCGCGCCGGGGTTCCGCGCGGACTTCCGCGAGTCGCTCTACCGCATGATCGGCGCGCTGACGGGAGCCGGGATCACCATCCTCAGCACGGTCGAGGTGGAGGATACCTTCACCGCGCTGCCCTTCAGCCATTACACGATTTCGTTCCTGACCGATGACATCATCCGCATGCGGTATGTGGAGATCGACGGGCAGCTTCGGAAGGTGATGGTCGTGATCAAGATGCGCGGCGGCAACCACAGCAAAGACATCCGCGAATACGTGATCACGGACAAAGGAGTGGTGGTCATCGGCCCGCGCCAGACCGATTACACCGGCCTGACCACCGGCATCCCGGTGCGGGTCGGCCAGCGGGAAGAACTTGCGCCGGAGCCGAAGGCGTCGAAGTAGAATGGAACCTCCATGAGCACCGAAAAAACCATCGCCGGTCCGCCCCCCGAACGGGCGAAGCTGGTCGAGTTGAACGAGGCGTTGATCCTCGGAGTGGTGCGCCAGCATGAATTGACCGAAGCGGCGGAGGACTTGAACGCGCAACTGCGCGCGACCCTCGCAGAACGCGAGCGGGTGGAGGGCGCGCTGCGCGCCAGCGAGGCGTTCAACCGCAGCATCGTCGAGAGCAGCCCGGACTGCATCAAGGTGCTCGATCTCGAAGGCAATCTGCTCTCCATGGAGGCCGGGCAAGAGCTGCTGGGCATCGAAGACATCCAGCCGCTTCTGGGCACACCGTGGGTCGAGTTCTGGGAAGGCGCGGGAGACCGTGCGGCGGCGCGGGCGGCGGTGGAAATGGCGGCGGCGGGCGGAGAGGGCCACTTCGTCGCCCTTTTCCGCACCCATCACGATCTGCGCAAATGGTGGGACGTGTCGGTCTCGCCGGTGCTCGATGCTCACGGCCAGCCCACGCGTCTGCTCGCCGTCTCGCGCGATGTGACTGAGCGGCACGAGATGGAAGACATCCTGGCCGCGCGCGCCGGGGATCTGGTGCGGGCCGACCGCAGCAAGGATGAATTCCTCGCCATGCTCGCCCACGAGCTGCGCAATCCCCTCGCCCCGCTGCGCAACGCCGCGGAGATCCTGCGCGCCGCGGACGCCAGCGACGAGGAGCGCGAAAAGGCGCTGCTCATGATCGGCCGGCAGATCGATAACATGAGCCAGATGATCGACGACCTGCTCGACGTCTCGCGCATCACCGAGGGGAAAATCGAGCTCCGCCGCAAGCCCGTGGCGCTCGAGGCGATCCTCACCTCCGCCACCAGCCTCGCGCGCTCCGGCTGTGCCGCGCAAGGCCATCAACTCACGGTCTCGCAGTCCGCGGAGCCGGTCTTTTTGAACGCCGACACCACGCGGCTCGAGCAGGTCTTCAACAACCTCCTGGGCAACGCCATCAAATACAGCGGCGTCGGCGCCCACATCTCGCTCAGCGCCGAACGCGCCCCCGGCGTCGAGCCGCCGGAGGTCGTCGTCCGGGTGTGCGACGACGGCATCGGCATCGCGCCCGAGCTGCTGCCGCACGTCTTCGAGCTTTTCGTGCAGTCCAGCCGCACGCTGGATCGCGCGCACGGCGGGCTCGGCATCGGCCTCACGCTGGTGCAGCGGCTCGTGAAGCTGCACGGCGGCACGATCGAAGCGCGGAGCGCGGGGCTCGGCCAGGGCAGCGAATTCATCGTGCGCCTGCCCATCCTCCGCGAAGCGCCGCCGCCGCCCGCCCTGCCGCCGGTCACCGCGCGCGAGATCCCGCGCCGCATCCTCATCGTGGACGACAATACCGACTCGGCGCTCAGCCTGGCCATGCTCCAGAGCCGGCGCGGCCACGAGACGCGCACCGCCTTCACCGGCCCCGACGCCCTCGCCGCCGCCTCCACATTCCTGCCCGAGATCGTCCTGCTCGACATCGGCCTGCCTGGGATGGACGGCTTCGAGGTCGCCCGCCAAATCCGCAAGACGCCCGCGCTGGCCGGCGTCTTCCTGATCGCGATGAGCGGCTACGGCAGCGACGAAGATCGCACGCAGGCGCGGTCCGCCGGATTCGATGAGTACCTGGTCAAGCCCGTGGATCTCGATCGCCTGCGGGACTTGCTGCGGCCGGTCAGTGGGGAAACAGCAAATTGAAAAAGGGGCATTGAGGGATTTCAAATTTCGTTGGGACTGCGACGCGCGGCCCCCGGAAATTTCCCCTTTTCAGTTATCATTTTTCAATTCCCGCCGCGGGGCGAACCACACGCGCAACCCGGGCGTCCCCTTCGATCTAAATTGGCAATGGCCAATCCCCTCTGGTTCAAAGACGCCGTCATCTACCAGCTCCACGTCAAAACATTCCAGGACAGCGACGGGGACGGGGTCGGCGATTTTGGCGGGCTCGTTCAGCGGCTCGATTATCTCGCGGAGCTCGGCGTCACGGCCCTTTGGCTGATGCCCTTCTACCCGTCGCCCCTGCGCGACGATGGGTACGACATCTCGGAATACCTGGCCGTGCATCCCAGCTACGGGACGCTGGAGCAGTTTGAGACGTTCCTCGCAGCCGCCCACGCGCGCGGCCTGCGGGTGATCACCGAACTCGTCCTCAACCACACCTCCGATCAGCACCCGTGGTTTCAGCGGGCGCGCCGCGCCGCGCCGGGTTCGCCGGAGCGCGACTATTATGTATGGAGCGACACCGCGGATCGCTACCCGGAGGCGCGGATTATTTTCCAGGACTTCGAACTGTCGAACTGGACGTGGGATCACGTCGCCGGGGCGTATTTCTGGCACCGCTTCTATTCCCACCAGCCCGATTTGAATTTCGACAACCCGCTCGTGCATGAGGAACTGCTGCGCGTGATCGACTTCTGGCTGGAGCGCGGCGTGGACGGCGTGCGGCTCGATGCCGTCCCCTACCTCTACGAACGCGAGGGCACCAACTGCGAAAACCTGCCCGAGACCCACGCGTTCCTGCGCAAACTCCGCGCGCACATCGACACGAAATTTGCCGATCGCATGCTCCTCGCGGAGGCCAACCAATGGCCCGAGGACGCCGCCGCGTATTTCGGCAAGGGCGACGAGTGCCAGATGAATTTCCATTTCCCGCTCATGCCCCGCCTCTTCATGGCGCTGCAAATGGAAGACCGCTTCCCGATCATCGACATCCTCGAGCAGACACCGCCGACGCCCCCGGATTGCCAGTGGGCGATCTTCCTCCGAAATCACGACGAGCTGACCCTGGAGATGGTGACCGACGAGGAGCGCGACTACATGGTCCGCGTCTATGCCGCCGATCCGCGGGCGCGCATCAATCTCGGCATCCGCCGCCGGCTCGCACCGCTGCTGGGCAACAACCGGCGCAAGATCGAGCTCATCAATTCGCTCCTCCTCTCCCTGCCGGGGACGCCGATCCTCTACTACGGGGACGAGATCGGCATGGGCGACAACATCTACCTCGGCGATCGCAATGGCGTGCGCACTCCGATGCAGTGGAGCCCGGATCGCAACGGGGGCTTTTCCTCGGCCAATCCGCAGCGGCTCCTGCTGCCGCTGATCATCGACCCGGAGTACCACTTCGAAACCGTCAACGCCGAGAACCAGCAGGGAAATGTCTCGTCGCTTTTTTGGTGGATGCGAAGGGCGCTGGCGGTCCGGAAGGGATCGAACGCGCTGGGGCGTGGCGAGATCGAATTCCTCCAGCCGGAGAATGCCAAGGTGCTGGCGTACTTGCGCCGGAGCGAAGAGGACTCCGTGCTCGTGGTCGCGAATCTTTCGCGCTTCGCGCAAATGGTCGAGCTGGACCTGAGCGCGCACGCGGGCGCGGTGCCCGAAGAACTGTTCGGCAACACGCGCTTCGGACCGGTGCGGGCGGACGCGCCGCTGGTCATCACTCTCGGGCCGCACGGCTTCTACTGGTTTGCACTTCGAAAGGAAAACGTGCCGCGCCTGGAGGCTGAGCTGATTCCGGCCGTGCCTGCATTCACCGGCTGGACCCCGGCGCTCAGGCTGGCAATGACACGCACGGTGCTGCCCTCCTATCTGCCGCGCTGCGCCTGGTTCCAGATCGCGGGGCGCTCCGTGCGCGAATATGCGCTGGCGGAGATCAGGGAATTCGCGCCCGCCGTCTGGCTGGCCCTTGTCGAGGTCGCCTTTCACGAAGGGCAGCCGGAGACCTATGTGCTCCCCATCGCCCGCGTCGAAGGATCAGCCGCGGACGCGCTGGCCACCGCGCATCCGCTGGCGCTCATCGCGCGGATCGAAGGCGGCGGCATCCTCGCGGAAGCGCTCTACCTTCCCGAAGTGCGGGATCGCTGGCTGGAGTTGCATCGCACGCCGGATGCCGCGTTCGGCACGCGTCCGCGGCACTTCATGCCGCTCGATGAGGAAACCGTCGCGCGTCACGCGGGCCACAGCCGGATCGTCGAGATGGATCGCGCGAACACGAGCATCGCGTTCGGCGATGCGCTTTTGCTGAAGGTTTATCGCCGCCTCGAGCAGGGCGTTCATCCGGAGGTCGAGTTGCTCGCGGCCCTGCAACAGCGCGGCTTCCGGGCGAGCCCGCCGATCCACGGCGCGCTCTCGCTCACCACTCGTGCGGGCGACGCGGTGCTCAGTTCGCTCACCGGCTACGTGGCGCATCAGGGCGATGGGTGGACCTTCACGCTCGACGCGCTCTCGCGTTTTTTCGATCGCGCCCTGGAGGCGCGCCTCGACCCGGCGACCACGGATGCGTGGCCGGTGATCGGGGGTGTTTATCCCGAGCGGATGCGGCTCCTCGCGCACGGGATGGCGGAGTTGCACCGGGCGCTCGCTGGGGAAGGCGGCGCGGCGTTCGCGCCGGAGCCATTCGTCTCGCTGACCCAGAGGGCGCTCTATCAGGCCATGCGCGGGCAGGCCGGCCGCGTGCTGCGGCTGCTCAGGAGACAAATCAAACTGCTCGGCGAGGCGGATCGCCTGCTCGCTGCCCAGGTGCTGGAGCAGCGTCCGGCCATGCTGCAGATTTTCGGCCGGTTGCTGACGCAACGATTTTCCGCGTCGAAGTCGCGCATCCACGGCGATCTCCACCTCGGGCAATTGCTCAACACCGGAAAGGATTTCGCATTCATCGACTTCGAGGGGGAAGCGAGCCGTGCGCTGGGCGAGCGTTCCCTCAAACGGTGCCCGCTCGTCGATGTGGCCGCGCTGGCCCGCTCGCTGGACAATGCCGCCGCGGCAGCTCTGGGGCGCAGAGCCGATGGCGACCGCGAAGCCTTGCGGCCATGGGCGGCGATCTGGGTCCGGGAGATGACGGCGACTTTGATCGCGGAATACTTTGCCGCGATGAACGGCAGCTCCCTCGTCCCCGCCAGCGAGGGCGATCGCGCGGCACACCTGGAAATTTTCCTCCTCGACCGGGCCTTGCGTGAACTGGGTTACGAGCTTGCCCACGGACACGACTTCGCCGGCGTACCCCTCGCGGCCGTGGCGCGCATCCTAGAGTCGAGCCTGGCTTAGCTCGAGCGGCGGACGCTTGAGTCCCCGTGCGCATCCAGGCGCTTTGATCTGATCCTGGCGCGCAGCGCCGCATCGTACAAGTCATTCTGAGCTTGCGAAGAACCACTGATCCCTGCGGGCAGCGGCGGCGCGGAGCCGCCGGACATGGAGAGTCGCTCCGCACCGCCTCCGCCCGCAGTGATCAGTGGTTCTTCGTGCCTCAGAATGACGGGGTTTCGGTTTGCGCTGCGCGCGGACGGACTTCCGTTACACCTAGGGATTGCTTTGTCGTTCAGCGTTGCTCGGGCCCTCGTTTTCCACCGGATTCTTTTCCTTCGCGGCGCGTTTGTGCAGCTCCCCGAATTGAGCCGCCACCGCTTCCACTTCACGCTCCGGAAGATTTTCGAGATCGACCAGTTCGGTGCGCGCTTCGCGGATCGCGCGGAGCAGTTCATCGAGTTTGAGATGCACCGCCCTGGCGTCGCGGTTCTGTGTGCCCTGGATCAGGAAGACCATGAGGAACGTCACGATCGTGGTGCTCGTGTTGATGACCAGTTGCCAGGTGTCGGAGAAGCCAAACAGCGGACCCGTCACGCCCCAGGTCACTACGATGAGCACCGCCAGGAAGAATCCCCACACGGAGCCGACGGCTTCCGCCACGGCGTGGGAAAGGCGTTGAAATCGGTCACGCAGCGAGGGCGCAGGCGTTGGGTTCGAGCTCATGCCTGAGCAATCGAAAGGCGGGAAAAGATCGGTCGCATTTTGGATCCCAAAAACGTTGCGTGAATCGGCAAGCGCACTTCGGCGCGTAGCTGCGAACTAGTGCGTATGAAAACCGCAACCGCATCGTCCGTCAGCGGAAAGGTCGGCTGGGTCCTGCTCTGGGCTCTCGGAGTTCCGATTCCCATCCTCCTGATCCTGTTCCTGCTTCGCGGCTGCACCTGACCGAGCTGCCGCGTTTATCTTTTCGAACGGCCCGCTGGATCACACGTCCGGGCGCTCACCTCCTGTCGATGAAAGCAGGCGCTTGAAATTTTCCATCATGACTCTCTCACTTTCGCCCACCCACCTCCGCCGCTACCGCGATGTCGTGGGGCTGCTCGTGAAATACGGGCATGGCGACCTCGTGAAAGATTCGCCGGTCGTGGACGATCCGCTCCCCTACGCCACCAAGCCGGCCACGCCGCCAAAGGCTGCCGAACTCGCCGCCGATCTCGAAAAGCTCGGTCCGACCTTTGTGAAGCTGGGCCAGCTCCTCTCCACCCGGGCGGACCTCGTTCCCGCCGCCTATCTCGACGCCCTCGCGCGGCTTCAGGACAATGTGGAGCCGTTCTCCTTCAACGAAGTCGAAGCCATCGTCGCCGTGGAGATCGGCGCGCGGATTTCGAAGGCCTTCCAGGAGTTCGATCCGACGCCGCTGGCCGCAGCCTCGCTCGGCCAGGTGCATCGCGCGGTCTTGCGCAGCGGGCAGCCGGTGGTGGTGAAGGTGCAGCGCCCCGGCGTCCGCGAAGTGGTGGCGGATGACCTCGACGCGCTCTCGGAAATCGCCGATCTGCTCGATGCGCATACCGAGGCGGGTCGTCGGTATGGATTCGGGAGGATTATCGAGGAGCTGCGCAAATCGCTCCTCCGCGAACTCGACTATCGGCTGGAGGCCGCGAATCTCCGGCTGATGCGGGACAAGCTCGCGGAGTTCGAGCTCCTGATGATCCCCGCGCCGATCGACGATTACACGACGGGACGCGTGCTCACGATGGAGGAGGTCTCTGGACGGAAGATCACCAAGCTGAGCCCGCTCGCCCGGCTCGACCTGGACGGGCCCGCGCTCGCCGAGGAACTTTTCCGCGCCTACCTGCACCAGATCCTCGTCGTCGGCGTCTTTCACGCCGATCCCCATCCGGGCAACGTCTTCCTCACCGACGACCATCGCATCGCCCTCCTCGATCTCGGCATGGTGGCCCGGATCGGGCCGACGATGCAGGATCATCTGCTCAAGCTGCTCCTGGCCATCGCCAATGGGCAGAGCGACCGCGCGGCGGAGGTCGCGGCAAAGATGGGAGAGCCGCGCGGCGACTTTGACGCGCTGCAATTTCACCGGCGGATCGCCGATCTCGTCGCCCAGCAGCAGAATGCCACCATCGGGCAAATGCAGGTGGGTCGCGTGGTGCTGGAGGTCACGCAAATATCCGCGGAATCCGGCCTGAACGTTCCGTCCGAGCTGACCATGCTCGGTAAAACGTTGCTCAACCTCGACCTCGTGGGACGCACCCTCCACCCGGACTTCGATCCGAATGATTCCATCCGCCGAAATGGCGCGATCATCCTCCAGCAGCGGACGCGGCAGAGCTTTTCCCCGGGTAATCTCTTCGCCGCCATGCTCGAGGCGAAGGAATTGATCGAGCGCCTGCCGGGCCGTCTCAATCAATTCCTGGAACTCGTCGCGGCGAACAAGTTGCGCCTCCAGGTCGATACCATCGACCCCAATTTCCTCATGGCCGGGCTGGAAAAGATCGCCAACCGCATCGCGCTCGGACTCATCCTTGCGGCCCTCATCGTCGGGGCCGCGATGCTCATGCGGGTGGAGACGACGTTCCGCATTTTCGGCTACCCGGGGTTCGCCATCCTCTTTTTTCTCGCTGCGTCCGCCGGCGGCCTCGCGTTGGTCGTCCAGATCCTGCGCAGCGACCATCCGTCGAAATAGTGCCGGCCAAAATTCCGCTGCGGGCCACGCAGATTCACTTCTCGCTCTTGCGGGCGGCGCGCCGAGTGATCCGCCAGGTCGTCGTCTGAGCCTCCGCGAGCATGTCCGCGCCGGGCCAGAGCCGGAGCGCGCCGCGGAAGGCATCCTGATTGTCGCCCCGCTCACAACCCTGCGGCACCGGTTCGAGGTATTTGGCATTGCCGCCTCCGAGCTGAAAATGATCCGGCCAGAAAATGTCGTGCAAGAGCGCCACCGCGCGCTCGACCGACTTCTGCCACCGGCGCTTGCCTCCCGTATTGAGCGCCTCCTTGCTGAGGCGGTCCATGAACGCCTCGGACTTCGAGAGCGGCATCATCCCGATCTCCAGGGGCACCACGGTATCATCCGCGATGAAGGTGGCGCCCACGCTCGTGCCGAGGCCCATGAAAAGAAACCGTCCGCTCTCGTAGCTCGCGAGCGCCTGCATGGCGGCGTCGTTGATCACGTGCACCGGCCGTTTGAACGCCTTGTCGAAATCGTAGTCCTCCCAGCCCCCGCCCAGATTGAGTGGATTGCGAGCCACGCGCCCCTCGCGCACGAGACCCGGAAACCCGAGCGACACCGCCTCGTATTCCCAATCCTCAGTCGCCGCGAGCACGCCCTTGACCATCTTCGACGCGGTCAACGCGCGACCCGAGGGAACCTTCCGATAACCCTCATGGCCGCTCGCCATCAGCTTCACGTTGGTGCCGCCGACATCGATCATTAGCACCTTCATTTTCCGGCCTCCGTGCTGGCGAGCATGAGCTCGATCAACTCCACCACGCCGGCTCCATGATCGCCCTGCGTGACATAATCCGCTTCCTCGCGGATCGAGGGCAGGGCATTCGCCACCGCCACCGAGTAGCCGCAGACTTCGAGGAATGCGTGATCGTTTTCCGCATCGCCCACCCCGGCCACCTCAGCCGCGTCCAGTCCCAGCTTGCGGAGCGCCGCCACCAATCCTGTCGCCTTGTTCACACCGCTGGGCAGGATCATCACGGCGCCCTTGTTAAAGACGACCTGAAGCTCCAGGCCGAGGTGCTTGATCGTTTCGAGCACCTCCGTTTCGTGCGGCTCCCAGGTCGCCACGATGACTTTGCCGATCTGGAGCGGCATGCCGCGCTCGTGCAAGCGGGCGATAAAGCGGGCCGGAGGCGCTTCCGCCAGGGCCTCGATTTCACCGGTCGCGGGATTAAAAAGGACCGCGCCGTTTTCCATGACCGCGAGGTCGAACACGGCGATGTGCGGGAAGATCGACATGAGTTCGTTCAATTCACGACCGGTGACGAGGATCACGCGGAAACCCGCGTCCTTCAATCGACCGACGGCCTCCAGCGTGGCGCTCGTGACCGCACCGTCATGGGCCAGAGTGCCGTCGAAATCGGTCGCGAGCGCGCGGAGATGGGATGGAAAGAAATGGCTCACGCGTTTTTCTTCCGCCTCGCCGCGGGGGCGCGGCCTCCGATGCCACCACCGTATCGAGCGGGTGATTTGTCCGTCTTGTTTCCGCGCACCTCGCACCCTTCCTGGATGTGCCCGGCCTGGCGGTTCTGCTCGCCCGTATAGCTGGGTATGGGTCCTTGCGGCATATGCGTGATGGGGTTCATTTCGCACATCGCACAGCGGGGGCCGCGCGGACGTATTTTGTCACGGCCCAGACAGCCGTTCCGGCGCCGCCGCTGAAAATGAGGCGTAGAAGAATCGTGGCTCCTCGAGTAGCCTCATCAATGCGATGCCGCCGTCATCCCATGCCCTTGGCCGAACCGATGTGAAGCCCCTTCGCTGCCCGCATTTGGCGAGGAAGGTTCAGGCCGTTTCGCGGCCGGAACCGCTCGAAGCGCGCATCGCCCCGGCCTTCGTGCATCCCTTCGACCTCGGGTCGCTGACCGGTGCGAATGGGTTCACGATCAATGGCGCGGCGGCGAATGATTTCGTCGGCGCGATTGCCGAGGCGGGGGATGTGAATGGCGACGGGTTTGGCGATGTGATCGTCGCGGCGGCGGGGATTGGCGGCGGGTCGGATAACTCGGGCGCGGCTTACGTCGTGTTTGGGAAGGCAGATGGATTCGACCCGACGCTGGAGCTCTCGGCGCTCAATGGGAGCAACGGCTTCGTGCTCGATACGGCGGCAAGCACATCCCCCGCCTCGGCAATCGCGCCGACGAAATCATTCGCCGCCGCGCCATTGATCGTGAACCCATTCGCACCG
>JANOAZ010000275.1:0-9263 GCA_031411395.1 Chthoniobacteraceae bacterium | reverse complement strand
CGTTTGTTTGCAGCGCGCGGAGACTGGCTTGCGCATTCGCCGCATTCGCCTCCTCGCTGCGAAACGCTCCTTCCGCCGCTTGGAACGCTTTCTCGGAAACATTCTGGTTCTGCTCGCGCAGCACCCTCTGGCGCTCGAACTCCTTCTGCGCCACCTCCAGCGTCGCCTGCGCTTTTTTGAGCTGCACTGCCGCCGTCTCCAGGCTGCTGCGCAGATCGCTCAGTTCCTGCAATTCCAGCACAGAGCCAAACGCCTTCACCACCGGGCGATGCGAGATCGTTTTGAGCGGCGCGACGGCGATCCCGCTTTGCGCCTGATCGCCCTCGTCCAGCTTGAGCACCGCTTCGCCTTTCACCGACGCGAGCCGCTGCGGACTCTCGACCGGCTTCTCGCGTTCGCGTTCGCGCGCGAATTCCTCACGGCCTTCGATGAAGGCGAAGATCAGTCCGCCGATGACTGCGGCGATGATGACGAAGGTGAGCAGCTTTTTCATTTCGCGGAATCGTTGATGAGGCGGATGAGCCGCGCGGAATCGGCCTCGGCCCCGACGGGGTATTGCAGCGCTTCTTCGAGTTGCCCGAGCGCGGTCTGCGCTTCTATCAGCGCGCCCGCGCGCGACAGTTCGCCGTTGGTCAGTTCGAGTTGCGTCTGGAGCAGCTCGAGCCGATCCGTCGCGCCGGCATTTAAGGACGCTTGCGCGGCTTGCTGGCGTTTGCGCTGCGTCGCGAGGAGCGACTCCGCGGTGTCGAGCTTGCGCCGCGCGCCGCGATAGCTGGCGAGCGCCTGGTCGATTTCGCCGATTACTTTCGCCTGCACTGCCGTGAAGCTCGCCGCTGCTTCGCGCCGCTTCGCCACGGCTTCCGCGATCGGGCCGCGGTTCTGATTGAGCACCGGCAGCGTGAGGGAAAGGCCGAGCGTGAACTTGTCCTCGCCCTGATCCCAGGCGTAACCGGGATTGAGGTGAAGATCGGGATACTGCTTCGCGATTTCCTGTCGCAACACGGCATCGGCGGCGGCGTATTCCGCGAGCGCGGCGAGCACATCGCTGCGGTGCAAAAGCGCTCCGCGCCGCAGCGCGCGCACATCCGGCGCGGGCAATCGGTCCAGCCCGCGAAACGAAAACTCCACACCCGCCAGCGCGCTCGCCGGGACGCCAACCGCCGTGGCGAGCCGCGCCCGCGCTTCGGCCCCGAGCTTCTCCGCGTCGCGCAGCAGCAGCGCGGCTTGTGAAGCGGTCACGCGCGCCAGGCTCACCTGTGGCACAGAAATGTCGCCCGCCTGCAATCGCTGCTCCAGCAGTTCGACATTCTGCGTCTGCGCGGCTTGCTGTGCGGTGAGAATATCGCGGCTGAGCGTGGCCGCATACACGTCCACGAGCGCCTTGCGCACGGCCGCGCGAATGCGCCAAGCCGCCGACGCCACATTAAGCCGCGCGGCATTGGCGAGCGCCTGCGCCTGCGCGATGCGATGGCCGCGCTTGCCGGCCGTTTCAATCGGCACATCGAGCGTGAAGCCGAGCGTCCACGGCGAAATGCCCGGCGCGCTGTCGGCAGCGAAAGTCGGCGACCATCCGAGCGTCGGATTCGGCCGCGCGCCCGCGGTGATGACCGCGGCTTCCGCCGACTGCCGGCGTGCGCGCGCGACTTCCAGCTCGGGGTGCCGCGCGAGCGCGCTTTCCGTGAGACTGCCGAGCGTCCACGTCCGTCCGCGCGGCAGCGTGCGCCCTTCCAGCGCCGCGGCCGAGGCGCCCGGCGAGAGCGGCGCGGGCTGATAGGCGACACAGCCGCCGGCCATGAGAGCGGCGGCAACCGTGAGCCAGACGAACCCGGATCCCCGAGAGGCGGAAGTCTTTGGTGGTGCAGGAAACTTCATCGGCAGCAGGCTACGCAACCACTCCTGCGCGCGGCGCGTGGAAAGGTCTTACAACTCTGTCAGAAGTCCGGCTCGGTTTGACCGGCGCACGCCGCGCCCGCAGCATCGCGGCGATGCGTGTGCTCGTTGTCGAAGACCAAATCAAAATCGCCCGTGGGCTTGAAAAGGCGCTCACCCAGGCCGGCGTGGAAGTCGTCCTCGCCGCCGATGGCGAGGTCGGCTTGCAACTCGCGCTCGATGAATCCTTCGACGCGCTGGTGCTCGACATCATGCTCCCGCGCCGCGACGGCCTTGAAGTGCTCCGCGAACTACGCGCGCAGCACCGCACGACGCCCGTGCTTCTGCTCTCCGCCCGTGGCGAAGTGGACGACCGCATCCACGGCCTCGATCTCGGCGCCGACGATTATCTGCCGAAGCCCTTCGTGCTCGCCGAGCTCGTCGCCCGCGTGCGCGCGCTCGCCCGGCGCGGCGTGCCGCTCGATGCGACGCTGCTCAAAGTCGCCGACCTTTCGCTCGATCTGCTCCGACGCGAGGCACGGCGCGGAGAGACGCGCCTGGAACTGAGCCCGCGCGAATTGCGCCTCCTCGAATTTCTCGTCCGCGCGAAAGGCCGCACCTGCACGCGCGACGAATTGCACGAGCGCGTCTGGGACTATCAACCCGGCTACGACCCCGGCTCGAACGTCGTGCAGGTAGCCATCATGCGGTTGCGCGAGAAAGTGGACGCGCCCTTTTCACCCAAGCTCATCCACACCGTCTTCGCCGAAGGCTACGCCGTGCGCGCCGAGCCATGAGCATCCGCACGCGGCTCACCCTCTGGTATGCCGGGATGCTTTTCGGCTCGCTCATTCTCCTGGGCGGCTTGCTCCACCACGAACTTGTCGTCGAATACGAGCGCGGGCTGGCGCAGGAAACGCCACGCGAAAAAATCGCGGATGTGCTTCTGTTCTATTGGCTGCCGACCGTGCTCGTGCTCGTGCTCGGCGGCTCGTGGTTCATGCGCCGCGCACTTCGACCTATCGAGGCACTCACGGCCGGCGCCGAGCGCGTCCACGCAGGCAACCTCACCGAGCGCATTTCGCTGACGGGTCGAGGCGACGAACTCGACCGCCTTGCGAGCGTCTTCAACGAGATGCTCGGGCGGATCGAAGCCGGAGTGGCTGGCGTGCGCGACTTCACGCTCCACGCGTCTCACGAACTGAAAACGCCGCTCACGATCCTCTCGATCCAAGCCGAGGGTGCGCTGGCCGAACCCGCACTCGCGCCCGACCAACGCGAGCTACTGGAAAGCCAGCTCGAAGAAGTGCGCCGACTCGCCGCGCTGGTGGACGCGCTCACGCTCCTCGCCAAAGCCGACGCCGGCCTGCCCCTCATCGCCCGCGAGCCACTGCGCCTCGACGAAATGTTGCGCACCGCCGTGGAGGATGCGCGACTTCTCGCGGCGAAAGCCGGCATCACCATTGAACTCAGCCATTGCGACGCCTCGCCGCTCGACGCCGACCGCGCCAGCCTCCGCCAAGTCCTGCTCAACCTTCTCGATAACGCCGTGAAGCACAACCAGCCCGGCGGCTGGGTGCGTGCCGAACTCCGCGCCGGACCTGACGCCTTCACCCTCTCCATCGAAAACACCGGCCCGCCCATTCCGCCCGAACTGCTCCCGCGCATCTTTGACCGCTTCGTCCGTGGCCCCGGCGCCGCCGAAGGCTCTGGCCTCGGCCTCAGCATCACCAAGATGATTGTCGAAGCGCACGGCGGGACCGTTGCCTGTATCAATCGCGCCGAAGGCGGTGCCCGATTCGCCATCCACCTCCCGAGTCCCGCGTCGAATCGCGTCTGATGGCTCTGCGCTGCGCCGTGGCCGAAGGTGCGAGCGCGTTGACGCGGCGAGGCGGTC
Organism: Chthoniobacteraceae bacterium; assembly: GCA_031411395.1. GTDB lineage: Bacteria > Verrucomicrobiota > Verrucomicrobiia > Chthoniobacterales > Chthoniobacteraceae > Chthoniobacter. Next base: position 5,497 of record JANOAZ010000275.1, on the reverse strand, counting down.
ATGCCGAAAGCCACCGCCGTATTTGATGCCGACGACAGCCGCCTGAGCGGTGCGTTGGCGCGCATCAACGGCAAGATGCTCGCCCTGCAATCGCGCATCGCGAAATTTGCGGCAGCGTTCATAGCGGTGCGCGCGGCGGCGGGCGTGGTAACGGCGGGGTTTGACCGGTTCAAGCAGGCGCTCGATGTCGGCGGGCAGCTCAATGACCTCTCGGCCAATACCGGCGTCGCGGTGGGCGATCTCGTGGTGTTGCAGCAGGAGTTCGCCAACGCGGGCAAGTCGGCGGAGGACCTCGGTCCGGTGCTTGGCAAAATGGCCAAGACGCTGCAGGGCGGTTCGGCGGACGACACGATCAAGAAGCTCGGCATCAATCTTGAGGAGCTGAAGAAGAAGACTCCCGCGGAGCAGTTCCGCACGCTCGGCGCGGCGATCAATAGCGTGCAAGACCCGTCGCAAAAGGCCGCAGCGTCGATGGAGATTTTCGGACGCAGCGGCGCGGAGCTGCTCGCGTTGTTTTCCTCGGATGGGTTTGGCGAGGCATCGCAGCAACTCGGCTCGCAGGCGAAGCTTCTCGCCCGCGACGCCGCGCTCTTCGATGACGTGAGTGACAAGCTCGCGCTGACCGGCGTGAAGGTGCGCGGGTTCTGGGTCGGCGTGGCGGACAAGGTCGCACCGGTGCTCAAACCGCTCCTCGATAAGTTCGCTTCGCTCGATCTGGCGAAGTGGGGACAGCAGGCGGGTGAAGCCGTGGCGTTTATCGTCCAGGCGTTCGCGGACGGCAAAGTCGGCGACATCCTTTTCACCTCGGCGAAGATCGCCTTTGCCAACGCCGTAAATTTCCTCGCAGGCACGCTCATGGCCGTGGCGCAGGCGCTTTGGCAGGCACTCGTCGAGGCGGTCAAGAACGCCATCACGCTCTTCCAGATCGTGACCTCGGCCGACTTCTGGATGGGCATGGGCAAAGCGATCATGGGCATCGCGCAAGGCTTCGTCGCGCTGCTGCTGGATGGCGTCGCGAAGTTGCTCGAATTCCTCGCGGATATTCCGCTCATCGGCGAGGAGATCGGCGACGGCGCGAAGGCCGTGCGAGAAACGGCGCAGGGCTTCCGCGAGGCCGGTCAGGACAGCCGGGGTGCTGCGGGCGACCTGCTCGGCCCGCAAGTGGATCGAGCGGCGGAGCGGATGCGCGCGACCTTCGCGAACATCGGCACCGCGCTGTCGGACGGCTTCACCAAGGGCAGCGGTCTCATCGACACGAGCGATTGGGAATCCCAACTCAGCGACAGCATCGGCGGCGTCATGGACCGCGTGCAGAGAGTCTCCGCGCAGGCTCGCGCGGACGTGGAGCAGAAGCCCACCGGCCCGCAGCTCAACCTCGATGACGGCGAAGACAAACCGGAAAAGACGGTGAAGAACGCCGTGTCCGCGATCCAGCGTATCGGTGGCGGCGGTGCTGCCTACAGCAATGGCGATCCGATGCTCCGAGAGCAGCAGCGGCAGACGCGGGAGCTGGGGACGCAGACCGGTCTGCTCCGCGATGTGAAGCGACTGCTCGATCGTCCGCCTTCCAAGACGCCGTCGCTGACACCCGCGTTTGGCTAATATGGCCGCAGCTCCTCTTCCAACGACCGGAATCACCGGCGGTATTTCCGAGACGGGCGTCGCCACCATCGAGGTGCCGATGTTCGTCGAGACGCTCGCCGAGGCGCTGAGTGTGCTCCCGAATCTCGGCATCGGGATTCCGTATCGTTCGCGCTCCTTCACGCAGGAAGACGACGGCGGCTTCAAAGTGACGCTGCATTTCGAGGGAGTGACTGACGAGCCCAAGGATGACCAGGTGACGTTCGAGCTGGATACCTCGATGGCCGAAGACCCGATCCAGACGCACCCGATTTTCGACACGCTCAAAACACGCTACGCGTGGGACGCGGCGAAAGAGCAGTTCGCGGAGACCCTGCCGGAGTCGAGCGGGCAGCAGACGGCGCTCAGCGGCAGCGGCAAGAAGCCGAAGAAGAACCCGTTGTTCGGCGTGGACAACTGGCTCGTGGTCGGCGCCGTGTTCCGCAAAACCTACGCTGCGCGCACAATCCCGAGCGGCATCCTGCGCGGGATCGGAACGGTCGTCGAAAAGCCGCCCGGCATCGAGCAGTTCAAGATTCCCGGCGCTGCGAAGAAGCGGAACTGGCTGAAGATGGCGCCCAAGATCAAACGCAAAGGCAACGCGGTTGAGATCACCGAGGAATACATGCTCTCCGGGCCGAACGGCTGGCTGCGCGATGTGTATGGGCAGGCGCAATTGGAAGGCGGTGGCGAATGAACGAGCCGCCTTTCGTGAAGCGGGGCCAGCCGATCACTGCGACGCTTTGGAATCAGCTCTGCGCGGCGGTGCGCGCGTGTCGGCTCATCGCGGGCGATGGGGTGCGGCTGCGCGAGATGCCGGACGGCACGATCATCACCTTCGACGGTGACGGCGCGGACTTCGTGCATCCATTCCTGGTGTCGCTCATCGGCACTGAGGCCGCGAGTATCCGGCCAGGAACCGTGAATCGCGTGGACGCGAAGATCAAAGACGTGCCGCTCGCGGGCACGGACGACCAACCGCCGCCGGTGCTGAAGTTTGGCCAGCCGATGCTCGATGACGAAGGCCGCGGCTACATCTGCGTCGACGTGACGTGCCGCGAGAAAGATTGGTCGGTTGAGAAAGTCGAAGTCGTGCAGGTCGCCGATCCGAACACCGACGACGGAGAGGCGAGCGATTCGCACGGCGGTAGCGGTGGTGCAGTTGCGTTGCCCGGCCGGCGAGCGCGGTATCCGCTGGCGTTGCTGCGCGAGCGCGAGGACAAGAAGCTCGATCTCTACCAAATCACGTTCTTCGACCTAAAACACCGCCCGGCGCTTTCCTCCGACCGCAAGACGGCGACGCGGCATTTCTTTTGGCAATGATCACCGCCGATGCCTGGAACAGAGGCGTAACGCTGGTGAAGCGCGCGCGTCCGTTGCGCGGCCTTCGTTGCGAAACGAAGGAGCAGGCCAACGGAGTCATTATCTCCGGCGACGCGAGCGCGCTGTGGCGGCATCCGTGGCACATCAACTCGCGCTACGAGTTCAAGGACGACGGCACGGGCGAGTGGCGCGCATTCGTTCGCCCCGGTTTTGTGAATGGTCGCGATGCTCACATCCCGATGCCCGCCGATTGGCCGGATGGAAAGCCGCTCGAAGAGGGGGCCGCCGCGGATCGCGACGTGCCGCTGACCAACGATCCCGCGCCGTATCTCATCCTCGGCGGCTGGCGCAATCCGCTGATGCCCGACAGCGTGAGTGCGTCGCTCTCCGGGCAGATCATCGCGGCGGCGGCCGAGGGCTATCCGAAGTTCTTTGAGAAGCTCGGCGTGAAGCCCGCGGCGAAAGGCGGCGACGTGACCAAGCCCGGCGCGCTCGAAGGGGAGGCGGACGAGACGCGCACCCGCGAAATCCGCGCGATGGACGTGGTGCTATCGAAGGCACGGATCGGCACGCGGCTCCAAATCGACGTTCACGATCCACTGCTCGAAGCGCAGACGGAATCCATCTCGACGGTTTTCCTCAACGACTACCTGCGCACCACCGGCGGACGCGCCAAACTGCGAGCCACCGCAAAGTATCGTCCGCCTGCGGAGCAGAGCCTGGCGCTGATGTATGGGACGCTGCTCAACGCCGGCGATGCCCAATACGACGAGCTGAAGATGGCAACGGTGTGGGTCGTCTCGCCGCCGGATGCAGGCGAAGACGCCGTGCCCGATGAAACGTGGACGCCATACCCTCAGCATTTCGTTTTCTGGAATCTGCAACACGCGTCGCGCCTCGTGATTCCGAAAGCTCCCCCGGCCCCGTTGCGACTCGATCTGCCGCTCGCCGGCGGTGTCGCGCAGCCGATCATCAATGGGATTCTAAGCTTCATCAACGACCGCAACGCCGAGGCGTGGGCCTTCTTCAACCAGGCCGATGCGCGCGGCATTTTCTGGAGCACATAGCCATGTCGCTCGACCCGAAGACCAATCGCCAGGAGCGCGAGGCGGAAAAGGCGAAGAAGCGTGCTGATGAGCCGCCACTCAATCCGCCGTTTCCGCACAAACGGCAGTCCTTCGATCCGTTCTTCTTTAGTCTCGAACGCGAAACGCCCGACGAGGAAGCGGCGCGAAAGGCGGCGGAGTAAGCGGCGCGTCCTTTGACAAGCGGCGCTCGGCGTGAGCGACCTCGATCTCTACGCCGACCTCATCACGCGCAAGCTCATCTCGCGCGATGGCGGCGCCGTGACGATCTCGCCCTTCGTGCTGGGCGACCAGTTGCGTTGCTCGGTGCGGACCTACGAGCGCAGCGAGAGTGGTGACCTTCGCGAACGCGATCTCCGCGTGCGGACACTGCGCGCCAGTATCGGCAAGGTGCTGACGGCCGCGACTTCCGGCGCGTTCAAGCTCTGGATCGGCGACACCGATACGCCGGAGATCAATTTCGACGCCACCGCAGATGTATTCCAAACGGCGGCACAGGGTTCAGGCATCATAGACACGGTGGAGAGTCCAGTGACGGGAACGTGGGTCGTGAAAACCACGCGCGCAGATTCCGAGGGGCCGTGGCCGATCTACGTTCACACCAACAAACTCGGACCGATCTCGTTTGTCCGTGTGCGGCAGTTCAAGCAGCTCGGCGTCTGGTGGTTCGAGTGCCGACTTATCCAGGCACCGCTCGCGTTCAACGGCGGTCACGAGCGCGTGCTGCCGACGCCGCCGGCCATCCGGCGCATCCGAGAAGGCGATGGCGGCAGCGAGACGGAGCCGCCGAGCAACGAAATCCAGGCGCTGCATTTACCGCCAGACTTTCGCGGCACCTATTTCCTCCGCTGGAACTATCGCGTCTCGAAGCTGCTCGGCATCGAGGATGGGCCGGACGAGATCGCCGCCGCCCTCAACGCGATGTTCGAGAAGGGCAAGCGCTTCGAGGCCACGAACCCGGAACCCGACAACGCCTACGTCGAGTTCATCGGTGAACTTGCTGGCTCGCCGCAGCCGCTCATCACGGTCGAGGTGAATACCTTCGCCCCGGGAGTGCTCACGTTCACATTGCCGCTGGACCGCGCGGAAATGGCGGCGGCGCTCCGGGCCGTGGCGGAGATCGAAGTGCCGTTCGAGGTGGAGCTGGAGATCGTCGATGACGGCGAAGACGTGGCCGATCCCGCTGTGCCAGGGCGCTTCATCACGCTCTTCCAGCAGTCGGTGAAAATCGTGCGCGAGCAAATCTGGGAGGAACTCGGGCTCATTCAAAACATCGACTGGCTGCGACCTCCGCAGCCGCGGGACTACATCCCGTTCACGCCCGACCAGATCATCTTCGGCGTGCAGCACTACGTCTGCGTCTTCGGCGATAGCGAGCTGCGGTCGTATTCCTTCCCGCACAATCTCGGCACGGAGGCGTTTCATCTCACCGTGCGCGCGAACACGCCCGGCGGTCGCGTGCTCGTGAA
>JANOAZ010000274.1:0-8341 GCA_031411395.1 Chthoniobacteraceae bacterium | reverse complement strand
GTGAACAGATACGCCGGCAGCACGGTGCTGCGGGGCGGCCAGAACACGCTCCAGGATACCGGCACGCTCGGGCAGACAAGAGGCGTCACGGTGAATTTCGCCACAATGCTGCTGAATGAGGCGGGGCTTAATCCGCTCGGGGTCAATCCGGTTCGCATTCCCACGGCGGCCCACTTCGCTTCGCTCCGGTCGGAATGACGGAGGATTTTTCGAATACTTGCTACGCCAGCTTTTCCAACACCCACGCGTACTCGCGGGCGATGCTCTTCACGACGTCGCCGGGGTGCAACTCCGCGGGAATGACATCGAAGGTGTAAGTCTCGATTTCGAGATGGGAGGTGCCACCGCGCCGGAGCTCCTGAAAGAATTCCGGCGTGAGCGTATCCACGGTCGAACGGAGGACGCCGCCCATGTTGAAAAAGAGCGGAACGTGGAAATGGACATTCACCTCGTGGATGTCCGGATAGCTCGGAATCTCGGCGAGCGCATCCGGCAGGTCGTACCAGGAATACTGCGCACCATCCGCGCCGCGTCCTTTGACTTGATGGAGATAGACGGGTTCCACGAAGGGCTTCAGCGCATCGGAGCCGAGGGGCAAGTTATTCGCCTTGAGCGCGGCGCTCAGTTGCACCTTGGAAATGCGAATCCCGGCGTCCTGATAGGCGCGGTAGGACTCCACAAGATCCTCGAACTGCATCGCGACATGACACGTATCGAGGCACACGCCGATGTGCCGCCGGATCAGCTTCTCCCCTTGCTCCAGGCTGCATCCGAGCAGGCGTCCCACTTCCTTCGCACCGGCGAGCAGGAGCACTTCCTCGAAGAAGCGGATCGTTTCCTCCGTGGTCTCGAGATAGCAGTCGGGCTCGGGCTCGAGGCCGACGTGGATCTGCTTGCCGGTGTCGTCCTGCAACGCCGCGAGATAGGCCACGGTGGCGGCGAGGTTGTCCGTCATCGCGCTGACATCCTCCTCTGTCGTGATCCACGGCTTGAAGGAGCACGGCACCGTGCTGATGCTGCCGTCCACCTGGTCGGGCAGCCAGCCGCTGAGGATGTCCGCGAGCTGAAAGGTGTATTCGAGCCGCTCCTGGCTGCGCCAATCGGGCGAATAGACATTCTCTTTCACCGGTCCGGCATGGAATCGGCCGTAGGGGAATCCATTGACCGTAAATGGATAAAGCTGGTTCGCATTGAAGAACGCGAGCGCCTCGGCCCGCAACTCCGGGCTTTCGCAGAGCTCACTCGCGGCTTGATGGGCGATGCGCAGCCCGAGGCCGAACCATTGGTCGGGCGCGACCGCTTGTTTCACCGCGAGCGCCTTTTCCTGGATCGCGGCGAAATTTTCCGCCCAGCTCTCGCCCGGGTGAATGTTCAGGCAGTAAGTGAGATGCAGCGGAGGCTGGTGCTGAAGGATCATCGGTCGGACGAAAAGGTGCGTAGTTCCTGAATCGCCTGCTCCATCATGGCAAGGTCGATTTCGTGGACTTCCTGCCGCGCGCCGAGGCCGCTGGGGAAAGTCACGGTGAGTTCGCCGCCGAGGTGTTCCTGGAAATCCCGCAGACCGGCGAAGACCGCGCGCTGTCCGGACGCGTCGCGGGCGTCGAGTTCGGGGAACCAAAGGCTGAAGCCGCTCCGCGCGAACCCGTCGCGAATCAGCGCGAGTTCATCGGCGGTGAGCCAGCCCATCTTTCGCGCGTAGATCGAGTCGAGCAGGACGCCGGTGGCGACTGCCTCGCCGTGCGAGATGCGGAAGCTGGAGAGCAATTCCAGCTTGTGCGCCGACCAATGACCGAAGTCGAGCGGGCGGGCGCGGCCGTATTCAAAGGGGTCGCCGTTGCTGCGGATGTGTTCGAGGTGAATCTCCGCGCAGCGCACCACCAGCGCCTGCATCGCCTCGAAGTCGCGGGCGGGATAACGCGCCGCATTGGCGAGCAGTTCGTCGAAAAAAGCGCGGTCGCGGATGATCGCGACCTTGAACGCCTCGGCGACGCCGCAGAGCCAGTCGCGAGCGGGCAGGGTGAGGAGGAAATCGAAATCATTCACCACCGCAAATGGAGGCGCGAAGGTGCCGATCGCGTTCTTTCCGCCGCAGTAGTTCACGCCGTTTTTTACGCCGACACCCGCGTCATTCTGGCCGAGCACGGTGGTCGGCACGCGGATCTGCCGCACGCCGCGATGCACGAGCGCCGCGGCGAGCCCCACGGCGTCCATCACTGCTCCGCCACCGACGATGATGACAAACGATTGCCGGTCGAGATGGCGCTCCAGCAGCAGCCGCATGAAGCCTTCGACGAGCGCGAAGTCGTTCTTTACCGCTTCGCCACCGGGGACGATTTGCGGCGCGGCGATCAGCTCGATGCGATCGCGATGTACGTCGAAATACGCGGTGACCTTTTCATCGAGAACGCGATGAGTGCCGGCGACGAACTCGTCGATGAAGACGATCGCGCGGTGCCGCCGGTTTTCCCCGAGCCGATCAAGCGTGTCGGCGAGAACCGGATTTGCGGGTGCGAAGACATCGTGCGTGAAGACGACCGGGAATTCCCATCCAACACTGATCTGCTGCCGAACCGTCTTCGTTCCGTTCATGCGCGGGCATTCATCCACGACTCGGTCGCGCGGGCGAGATCGAGAAAACTCTCCGGCTGCGGATCGAGCGGGAGCGACGAGGTCCACGCGATTTCAAACCCGGGCCCGACGTTGCCATGCGAGCCGCGGATCTTCGCCGTGTCGAAGCTCACGCTCCCCGGTGGCCAGCCAAAGAACAGTTCGCACGGGTCGTATCCGGGCTTGTTGTGGATATCGACGTGCGAGGCGTAGTCCGGCGCTTCCTTTTTCTCGAACCACGGGTACGCGAACCATGCGCCATTTTCCGCTACAATGACGAGGTCGCCCGAGCGCGCGTGCGCGAGTCCGCGGGCCGCCTGCTGCCCGCGATCGAGGACTTCGGCGACGCCTTCGAGTTTCCCCAGCACCTCGCGCGCGGCCTCGATGGAAGCAGCGTCGCGGCAATAGACATTCGCGGTCTGGTGATCGACGACGGCGAAGGCGCGGCTCGTAAAAAAATCCGTGTAGGCCATGTGGCGGATGTCGCGCACGTGGAAGAGCCCGGCCTCGCGCAACGCGCGGTTCGGGAAGATCGCCCCGCGCGTCACTGGTTCGATCGCGTAGTCGCCGACGAAGATCCAGTCGTAGCCGAAATCCGCGCAGGCCGCCTTGAGCCGGGTGAGGTGGCCGAGCACGACATTGAGCGCCTTCTTCGCCTTGTCGCTCCCGGGGCCGTGGCGCTGGAGGTCGTAGTCGAGATGCGGGATGTAGGTGAGCAGGAGATCCGGCGCCGCGTCCGGCATGCCCATGACGGCGATGATCGCATCCACGATCCAGTCGCTCGACTTGTGGTTCGCGAGCGGCCCCCAGTAGTTCATGAGGTTGAATGGCCGCCCGATCGCTTCGTTGAGGCGCAGTTCGAGATTCGCGGGCTGCGTGTAGCAGCTCTGGATCATCCCGCCGCTGTGCTTGTGGATCGGCGCCGGGGTCACGACCAGATCGACATTTTCCCCCATCGCCTGCTGCCAGAACATCAGCCCCACCGTGCCCCCTCGGGCGCGGAAGCTTTCCCAGATGCGCGGTCCTTCGACGAGCGTCGCGCTTTGCTCCCAGAAGAGCACCTTGGTGAGATCCTTGAAGAACAGGCCGTTCGCGATCAGTCCGTGCTTTCCCGGGTCCGACGCGGTGCGAAAGCTCGCCTGCGCCGTGCAGGTGATCGCGGGGAAGACGGCCTGCGCGGGCCGGAACTCCGGCAGGTGGGAAACCATGTTCCAGCCGAGGGCGGCGAGATCGACGACGAGGAGCTTTTTGGAGGAAGGCAAAGTGGGCAGGGACGTTTTTGGGGAGGCTTAGAAAAGCACGAATCCCGGCAAAGGCCAGCGCGCTGCATGCGGTGCGAATCACGGCATGGGCGCGACTGCATGTTCCGGCTGAGGATTAGATCAGCGCCGTCGCCAGGCCGAGGAAGGTGCCCATGCTCACCACGTCGGTCGCCGTGGTGAGGAAGATGCTCGAGGCCGTGGCCGGATCGGCGCCGAGTCGCTTGAGGACGAGCGGCACGAGCGCGCCCGAGACGCCGCTGATCACGCAACTCCCGATCATGGCCAGAAAGACGATCACCCCGAGCATCGCCGCCGCCGGATTCTTTTGCATCGTCGCGTAGATGAACATGCCGAGGCCCGCGGTGATGCCCACCAGCGCGCCGTTGCACAGGCCGAGCAGCGCCTCCTTCGCGACCATCGCCCTGGCCTTGTTGGGCGTCAGTTCTCCGAGCGTGATGCCGCGCAGCGTCACCGCGAGGGCCTGGCAGCCGGTGTTGCCGGATTGCCCCGCCAGCACGGGGAGAAAGACCGCGAGCACCACGATCCGGTCGATCGTCGATTCGAAGATGCCCACCACCGCCGCCGCGACGAATGCGGTGAGCAGATTGAGCTGCAGCCACGGGTGGCGGAATTTCAGGCTCCGCGACCACGGCGTCGCGAGGCGCTCCTCCTTCTCCACACCCACCATCGAGCCGGCCTGCGCGCTCAGCTCGAAGGCCTGCGCCTCGAAGACCATCTGCCCGCGCACGATCCCGACCAGCCGCCCTTCCTCATCGCACACCGGGTAGGCCGGGAAATGTTTGGTCAGCGCATCCTTCATCGCCTCCGCGAGCGTCATCGTCGGCGAGAGGTGAAAGGGATTGCGGATCATGATTTCCTCCAGCCGCTGGTCCGCCCGGCCAAGCAACATCTCCCGCATCGCCACCACGCCGATCAGCTTTTCACTTTCATCCGTCACCCACAGGTAGGTGATGAAGGCCCGCGTCACCATCTCGCGCAGCTCCGCGGTCGCCTCCGCGATCGTCGTCGCCGGGCGGAAGACCGCGAACGCCGGCTCCATCATCCGGCCGATGGTGTCTTCCGCGTAATCCTCGTTGCGCATCCACTGCCTCCGCGTCACTGCCGGTGCCGCCGCGAGCACCCTCTGGCGGCGTTCGATCGGGAAATGATCGAGGACATCCTGGGCCATCGCCGGGTTGAGCAGCCCGAGCATTTCCACGATGAAGGCGTCCGGGTAGCCGGCGAGCATCTTCACGGACTCCGCAGGCGCGCGCGCCACCACCTCGGGGAGCAGCGTCTGGATCGCGATGGTTTGCCGGTTTTCCGGCGTAGCTTGGTTCGGTTGGTCGGGCATGGCGGAGGATCCGGTGGAATTCGCAGCGACTGGGGAGGAATGCCGCAGCTACGCCCGCTTGATGACGGCGTGGAAAAGGCGCCGCACCTCGAAGGCGAGGCGCCGGGGACTGCGCCAGACGCCCGAGCGCCACTTGCGCCCGAACTCGACGAGCGCACCGCCGCGCCGCCGCCACGAGCGCTTGCGGGACAAGGCCGCGGTGCGCTTCTCCTTGTTCCAGGAAAAATCGCGCGGCGTCTCGAGCGGCACCGGCGGAAGTTCGAAGGCGAGGATGTACGCCGGGCGTGGAATATCGGAGCGGTTCGGCCCCGCGCTGTGCAGGGTGCGGCCGTGATGGATCGTGGCCCCGCCCGCGGGCAGCGGGCACGGGATGGCGTCCGCCGGATCGAAGCCGCCCGCGCATTCGATGGCGTGGATGCGCGGGTCGTTATTGGGCGAGCGATGCGGGAGCACCTCCATGTCCGGACCGCGGGGAATGTAGTAGAGGCATCCGTTCTCGATGGTCGCCTCCTCGAGCGGCATCCAGATGCTGAGCTGCTCGTAGCGAAAGTTCGCATCGAAACGCGTCGCCTCATCCTGGTGCCACGGGGTGGGCGCGCCCTCGCGTGGCGGCTTGAGGATCGCATTCTCAAAGGCCGGCTCCGCTTCCGGTCCGAGTAACTGCCGCGCGATCGCCAGCGCATTCGTCCGAAACTCCGTCTCGCGCAGCTCGGGCGCGTAATTCACCGGCATGATGATCGAAGGCAGCCGAGCCGGGCCGTCGTTTTCATCCGTGGTCACCATATCGAGGTGCGCCCCTTCGGCGCGACCGGCTTTGGTGGCAAAGAGCCGCTCGAACACCGTGCGCAGTTTCGACACTTCCTCCGGGGACGTGATGCGATCGATCAGCAGGAATCCGCGCTCGCGAAACGTGCGGATTTGTTCGTCATTCAGGGTGACGGTCGGTGGGCGAGTTTTCATTTCAGGGGCGGAATAACGGTCAGGCCTCGAGGCGCGGCGCGGCTCGTCGATGGAATGCCTCGCGGCGTGCTGCTTGGCAAGAATTCCGTCTCACCGTTGCGGTGAAGCCGCCGGGACGTCTAACCTCCCGCCATGGCCACCACCCCTTCCACCATGCTCGCGCTCGGCACTGCCGCGCCGGAGTTTTCACTGCCCGATGTCTCGTCCGGACGCCCTGTGTCGCTATCCGATTCTGCGGAAAACGATGCGCTCCTCGTTGTCTTCCTCTGCGCGCATTGCCCCTACGTCGTGCATGTCGCCCCGGAACTTGCGCGGCTCGGTCGCGACTACGCCGGGCGGAGCGTGGCCATCGTGGGCATCACGGCCAATGACCCGGCGAACTATCCGCAGGATGCCCCGGAGCCGACGGCGGCCTTTGCCCGCGCGCAGGGTTTCACTTTCCCCATTCTTTTCGACGAATCGCAGCGCGTCGCCCAGGCCTACACCGCTGCCTGCACGCCGGATTTCTTCCTCTTCGGTAAGGATCGCCGCCTCGCCTATCGCGGCCAGCTCGACCGCACCCGGCCACGCATCGGCACACCGGATGGAGCGGATCTGCGCGCGGCGATCGATGCCGTGCTCGCCGGCACGCCGGTGAGCAGCGAGCAACTCCCGAGCATCGGCTGCAATATCAAGTGGAAGCCCGGCAACGAGCCGGCCTACTTCGGCCACTGACGGTGGGGAACCGCCCTCCACGGCTCGGGAAGTGACCGCGGATGACGCGGATTTGCGCAGATTACGCGGATTCAGCTTTCGGGAAATCCGCGTAATTCCGCGTGATCCGTGTCATCCGCGGTTTCTTCTCGGTGTCTGGTTTTGATTTCACCCTCGTCAGCGCCGACCTACGGCTCCGGCGTCGGTGAAAAAAGCCGGCTGGCGTACACCGGCGCGTGTTGTGCGATGACGAGGAGCGCCGCGAGGAACAGCTCCCACTGGTGCGCGGGAAACACGAAGATCCCGAAAAACACCGGGCTTTCCGCGAGCGCGATGGCCACGATCATCAGCGGCAGCGCGGTCGTCGGCGCCGTCACGCGGGGGAGCATATTCCACCGAATGACGAGGCTCACCACCAACGGGATCGTCGCCGCCAGCCAGAGCATCGAATCGTCCGGCGCGGGCGGATCCTTGCGATGCAGGAAGAAATATTGGAGGCACACGCCGGAGAGAAACGCCGCCCAGAGGACCCACCAGACGAGGAGTTGCGGCGCGGCGGCGGGCTGTTTCGAATCCATCGCCGTCCGATAGCGGAGGCGCGTCCGGGCGCCGAGCAGATTCGCCGCGCGACACGGCCAGCGAAGGCACTTGCGCGGCACGCTCGAAGCCGCGAAGTTCGGCCCCTTTTCGAAAATGCTCACGATTTCCCAAGTCAGTAAATCCTTTGGCGGACGCACGCTCTTTGAAGACGCGTCGCTCCAGGTAAATCGCGGCGACCGCATCGGCCTCGTCGGCCCGAACGGCGCCGGCAAGTCCACGCTCTTCTCCCTGCTCCTCGGCGAAGCGACGCCGGATGAAGGCCGGATCGCGATCGAACGCTCGGCGAGCATCGGCTTTCTCCCGCAGGAGAGCGCGCCCGCGGGCGACGAGACGGTGCTCGAACTGGCCTGCGCGATTTCACCCACGATGGCGAAGGCGCAACGCACGATGAAAACGACGCCGGACGATTCCGCAGAACATCACGAGGCGCTCGCGACCTTCGACGAACTCGGCGGCTGGCAGCTCGAACCCAAGGCCAAGCGCATCCTGTCCGGGCTGGCCTTTCGCGAAAGCGACTTCGATCGCGAGGCGCGCAAGCTGAGCGGCGGCTGGGTGATGCGCGCGCATCTCGCGCGGCTGCTCGTGATGGAGCCCGATCTCCTGCTCCTCGACGAACCGACCAACCACCTCGACCTCGAATCGCTCGTCTGGTTTCAGGAATATTTGAAGGGTTATCCCGGCGCGATCCTCATGATCTCGCACGACCGCGAATTCCTGAATCAACTCGTCGGCAGCATCGTCGAGATCTCGCAGTCGCGCCTGCACCGGTATCGCGGGACCTGGGACGACTACGTCCGCGAGAAAGCCGCGCGCGAGGAGCAGCAGCTCGCAGCCTACAAAAATCAGCAACGTGAAATCGCCGACC
>JANOAZ010000273.1:0-6800 GCA_031411395.1 Chthoniobacteraceae bacterium | reverse complement strand
GATGAGGCCGATGTTCGGGCCTTCCGGCGTCTCGATCGGACAAATGCGGCCGTAATGGGATGGATGCACGTCGCGGACTTCGAAGCCGGCGCGATCCCGCGAGAGACCTCCTGGCCCAAGGGCCGAGAGACGGCGCTTGTGAGTGAGTTCGGCGAGCGGGTTCGTCTGATCCATGAACTGCGAGAGCTGGCTCCGGCCGAAGAAGTCGCGGATGACCGCGGACAGCGCCTTCGGATTGATGAGCTTCTGCGGCGTCATGCCTTCGATGTTCACGTCGAACAGGGTCATGCGCTCCTTGACCAGACGCTCCGTGCGGGCGAGGCCCACGCGGCACTGGTTGGCGAGAAGTTCCCCGACCGTCCGGACGCGGCGCGAACCGAGGTGATCGATATCGTCGAGGGTGCCTTCGCCGCGGCGCAGACCGATGAGGTATTTCATCGCGGCGATGAAGTCTTCCTTGGTCATCACGCGCTCATCGAGAGACACGTTGATGTTCATCTTCTGGTTGAGCTTGTAGCGACCGACGCGACCGAGATCGTATTTCTTCGGGTCGAAAAAGAGGCGCTTCAGCAAGCCGCGCGCATTGGGCACGGTCGGTGGGTCGCCAGGACGTAGGCGGCGGTAGATGTCCTTCAGCGCCTCGTCTTCGTCGTGCGCGGGGTCTTTCTTCAGCGCCTTAATGACCGTGTCGTCGGACTTGGTATCGACGACCTGCACGTCCTTCACGCCGAGGGCGATGATCTGGCGAATGGTCGCCTTCGTGAGCGGCTCGAAAGCGCGCGCCACCGTGATCTCGCCATCGCGCACGTCGCCGATGAGCACCTTCGTGGCGATCTCTTCTTCATCGAGGCTCTCGCTGAGCTTCAGTTTCTCGACGGTATAGAAAAGTTTGATGATCTCTTCGTCGCTGCCGTAGCCAAGCGCGCGGAGGAAAGTGGTCGCGAGGAATTTCCGGCGTCGCTTGCGGCGGTCGAGATAGACGTAGAGCAGGTCGTTTGTGTCGAACTGCACCTCCACCCACGAGCCACGGTCCGGGATGATGCGGAAGCTGAACAGAACCTTGCCATTGAGATGTAGCGAAGACTCAAAGCAGATGCCCGGCGAGCGGTGCAACTGCGAGACGACCACGCGCTCGGCGCCATTGATCACAAAAGTCCCCTGCAAAGTCATCAGCGGGATTTCACCCATGTACACCTTCTCCTCCTTGGTGCCCTTTTCTTCCTTGAGCTGAAACGTGACGTGGAGCGGCGCCGAGAAAGTCTGTCCTTCGCGCATCGCCTCACGGACGCTCAGCTTTGGCTCACCGATTTCGTAGCTCGCGAAATCGAGCGTGACCTTTTCGTCGTAGCTCGTGATCGGAAACACTTCCTTGAACACCGCCTGGAGCCCCGTCTCCTTGCGCTTGCTGAGTTGCACATCCTGCTGGAGGAATTCGACGTACGAGTCGAGCTGGATTTCGATGAGGTTGGGCGGCTCGGCGCCTTCGCGGATTTTGCCGAAATATTTGCGTTCAGACATGGGTGTGACTCAGGTGCGCTGGCTTCTACAGGGACGCCCGTGCGTGCAAGCCAGCAGGCGCGCACAGGCAGGAAAAGAGCTGAGGGTTACAGGGAGCGGGATACCGCGAACGCCAGAAACGCAGAGGCGCAGAAACGCAGGGGACGGATTCCGTCCACTGCGTTTCTGTGTTTCTGCGTTGAAAAAATGGGGCTGGCGGCGGCGGCGTTGCTCAAGACAAAATCCCCGAGGCCGAGCCTCGGGGAAAAGGATTTGGAAGCTGCGCCACGAATCGGCGCCCGGCAAGGAAAATGTTTCCCGCCGGGACGCGCGATCGTGGAGAGCAGTGCTGACTACTTGATTTCGACCTTGGCGCCGGCCGCTTCGATCTTGGCTTTGATCTGTTCGGCTTCTTCCTTGGTGATGCCCTCTTTGAGGGTCTTGGGAGCGCCCTCGACGAGCGCCTTCGCTTCGGCGAGGCCGAGGCCCGCGACACACGCGCGGACTTCCTTGATGACGCCGATCTTGTTGGCGCCGGTTTCCTTGAGGATGACGTCGAACTGCGTCTTCTCCTCGACGGGAGCGGCGGCGGCGGCGCCACCACCAGCGGCGGCGACGGCCACGGGAGCGGCGGCGCTGACGCCCCACTTGGTTTCGAGTTGCTTCACGAGATCAGCGACTTCCAGGACGGTAAGCCCGCTGAGTTGGTCCACGATTGCGGATGTATCTGCCATATGACTGTTTTCTTGTCGGTATCGTCGCCACCCGAAGCTTCGGGGGAATTAAGACCGGCAGCCGCCGGACCGACGAGGAACCATTTGTTTTTGGTTTAAGGACCGCGGTCACCAACAATGGTGGCCGTCGGTTTCCGCCGGCTGGCGCCGGCGAAAATTGTTTTGGTTACGCTGCGGGTGGCTCTTCCGGAGCGGGAGCGGCTTCGGCAACGGGCGCGGGTTCCGCGACCGGTGCAGCTTCAGCAGCCGGAGCGGCTGGTGTTTCGGCAACTGGCGCTTCGGGCGCGGGCGCCTCAGCTGGGACTCCGCCGCCCTGGTCCACCTTCGCCTGGAGCACGCGAGCCAGCGCGGAGGCTGGTTCGTTGAGCACGCGGACGAGTGCGCTGGCAGGGGCGTTGAGCACGCCGAGGAGGGTGGCGAGGAGCACTTCGCGGGAAGGCAGATCGGCGATCGCCTGGATCTGCGCGCCGGTCACGACGAGTTTGTCCACGACGCCGGTTTTGACTTCCGGCTTCTTGAATTCGGCGGCGAAATTCTTCAGCACCTTGGCGGCGGCGGCGACGTCCTTGTCGCCCACCACGATCGCGGTCTGGCCGCGGAGGTCGCCGAGGTCCGGCAGACCGGCGTCCTTGGCGGCGCGGCGGAGGAAGGTGTTCTTTACCACGTGGCAGCGGGCCCCGGCATTCCAGAGGCGGGTGCGCAGCTCGGCAAATTGACTGACTTTCAGGCCGGTGTAGTCGGCAATGAACAAGAAGGGCGAGGCGTTCAGTTTCGCCTGCAAATCGACAACGATGGATTCTTTCGCGGGATGCATTCGGGGAAAGTTGAGAGGTGAGTGTTGAGAGTTGAGAGGCGCGTAAACCTCAGTTCTTCACGAATGAGGATGCATCGACCTTCAGGCCGGGCGACATCGTCGCGCTGAGCGTCACGTTTTCGACGAACACACCCTTCGCCGTCGCCGGGCGCGCCTTCACCACCGCCTCGATGACCGTGCGGCCATTCTCGACGAGCGCTTCAGGCTCAAAGGAAAACTTCCCGACGGGGACGGCGATGTTGCCGTTCTTGTCGAGCTTGAACTCCACGCGGCCCGCCTTCACTTCCTTCACGGCTTTCGCGGTGTCGTCGGTCACGGTGCCGGTCTTCGGATTGGGCATCAGACCGCGGGGTCCGAGCACCTTGCCGAGCTTGCGCACTTCGGCCATCGCAGCCGGGGTGGCGATCGCCACGTCGAAATCCTGGAAGCCCGCGTTGCACTTCTCGATCATGTCCTTGTAGCCCACGAATTCCGCCCCAGCATCACGCGCCGCGGTGGCGGCATTGCCTTCGGCGAAAACGAGGACGCGAACCGACTTGCCCGAGCCATGCGGAAGCGGCGTCGTGCCGCGGACCATCTGGTCGGATTGTTTCGGATCGACTCCGAGGCGGAACGAGAGAGTGACCGTCTGGTCAAACTTGGGGGCCGGAAGGCCTTTGAGGAGCTGCACCGCTTCGCTGAGCGAGTAGGCCTTCTTTGCGTCCACTTTTTCGGCGGCGGCGCGATACCGTTTGCTTCTTTTGCTGGTCATTGCTTGGTGCAGTTCAATCGAGTCTAAGGCTCTCCTGCGTTAAGATTTTTTCCCGCAGCCTGGATGGAATGCGGGGCGCGCACAGTAGCGGCCCGCCTAGGCGTGTCAAAATTTATTTTCGCGAATCTGGGCGCTCTTGCTTTACGCAAAAAAACGCTCCGGCGCGACGAGCGGGCGGTGGTGGCAGATGCGTTCGACGAGGGCGTCCCAGCTTTCGTGGCCGGCGAGGATCTCGATCTCGACGCGGAGGTAATAGATGGGGACTTCCGGGGCGAGGTTGCGGGTCGGGAAGCGGACGCTGTCTTTTTCCGTGGTGACGATGAGGTCGAGGTCGCGGCGCGAGCAGCGGGCGGTGAATTCCTCGAGTTCCTTTTCGGTGAAGCGATGGTGGTCGGCGAAGCGTTTGGCGATTTCGAGGGTGGCGCCAAGGGCGGTGAGCTTTTCCTCGAAGCTCTCGGGACGCGCGATGCCGGAGATGGCGGCGATGTATTTCCCCCTGAGGAAGTCGAGCGGTCGGCGATCCTCGGCATCATAGAGGTTTTGCAGGTAGAGCGCCTGGTGGGTGGTCTCGATGATGTCGGCTGTCTGGTTGAATTTGCGGATGCGTTCGATGAGCCGGTGGTTGCCCTCGGCGGGGGATTTGGTGATGAAGATGTAGCTGGCGCGGTGCAGATTGCGCGGAGGTTCGCGGAGGGTGCCGCGGGGGAGGAGGTATTCGTTGCCGAAGGGGGCCTGGGCGTCGATGAGGCAGATGTCGAGCCGGTGGCGGAGGTCGAGGTACTGCATGCCGTCGTCGAGGAGGAGGATGTCGCAGCCCAGTTCCTTCACCGCGTAGAGGGCGGATTTGACGCGATCCTTGCCGACGAGGACGACGACGTCCTTGAGGCTCTTGGCGAGCATGAAGGGTTCGTCGCCGGCGAAACGGGAATCGAGCAGGAGGCGCTCGCCGTCGTGGACGATGCGCGGTTTTTTGCGCTCCATCCCGAGCCACTTGCGCTGGAGCCGGCGGAGGAGCGGCGGCTTCTTGGATTTGTAGCCGCGGCTGAGGATGGCGACCTTGCGCCCGTGGTTTTGGAGGGTCCGGGCAAACTTCTCGACGACCGGAGTTTTGCCCGTGCCGCCGACAGTGAGATTTCCGATGGAAATGACCATGCAGCCCGGTGGCCGCTCGCGGAAAAGCCGATGCCGGTAGAGCCAAAGCCGCGTCTGCACACCACCTCGAAAGAGCCAGCTCAGCGCGTAGAGAAACCACCGGAGCAGCGCGGCGCGCTTGCCGTAGCGACGCTCGAGGATGACGTCGATGGCGAACTGCTCAAAGCGTTCCAGCGCGGCACGCATTGGCTAGCGAAGCAGGGTGCCGAGGTTGTCGGCGACGGCGACGACGGTTCGCGCTCCCGCGTTACCGCTGGCGGCGAGCATGGCCGCGGCGATGGCGCCCGCGTTTTCCAGGGCGACGCAGCAGATCGTCGAACCGCTGCCGCTGAGGAAGCCGCCGAGGGCGCCGGCTCCTTCGCCAGCGGCAATCACTTTGCTGAGAAAAGGGATCAGCGCCTTCTCCCGATACGGCTGGTGGAGGTGGTCCTCGAAGGAGCCGCGGAGGAGGGTGTAGTCTTGGGACGCGAAGGCGGCGGTGATGCGGCAGGCATTGGCGCAGGAGCGCGCGGCGCCGAGTCGGTCGATCTGCGCGGGGAGGGCGCGACGGGCATCGGGAGTGGCGATTTCGAAGTCGGGAACGAGGAGGATGAATTGCAGCTCGGGCGCGACGGGGAACCGCGCGACTTCGGGGCCGCCGGCGACGGTGAAGCCGCCAAAAGCTGCGGGCGCGGCATTGTCGGGGTGGCCTTCGAGTTGGGCGCAGATTTGGAAGAGCTGCTGCGCGTCGAGCGGGCGGCCGGCGAGTTCATTGAGCCCGTGGAGCAGGCCGAGCCGCACGGTGACGCTGCTGCCCATGCCGCGCGAGCGGGGCACGTCGCCGGTGATGGACCAATCGAATTCAAACGGTGCGATGCTGCTCGCAGGAAAAAACTGCGCGGCGACCTCGGCGGACATCGGGTGTGGGTGCGTCGCCGCGGCAAGGCGGATGGTGACGAAGTTGTAGATCTGCAAGGCGACACCGAGCGCGTCGTAGCCGGGCCCGAGATTGGCGGTGGTCGCGGGGACGCGGATGGTCACTTCGTGCATCGATTGCGGATTGCGGATTGCGGATTGCGGATTAAGAAGCGTGCCCCGGTCCGGGCACGATGCGTGGCCGGCGATCAAAAATCCGCAATCCACAATCCGCAATCCGCAATTCCATGTCTCGTCTCGACGGCCGCACTCCTGATCAACTTCGCCCGCTGACCTTCACCCCGGGCATCGCGCCGCATTCCACTGGCTCGGTGTTGGTGGCGGCGGGAAATACACGCGTGATTTGCAGCGCGATGATCGAGGAGAGCGTGCCTGGCTGGATGAAGGCGCAGAAGGTCCCGGGTGGGTGGCTCACCGCGGAGTATTCGATGCTGCCTTACTCGACACTGGATCGAAAGCCGCGCGACTCGATGAAAGGCCGGATCGACGGCCGCAGCGTGGAGATTCAGCGGCTGATCGGGCGTTCGCTGCGGGCCGTGGTGGATCTCGATTTGCTCGGACCGCGGACGCTGTGTGTCGATTGCGACGTGCTCCAGGCCGATGGCGGGACGCGCACGGCATCGATCACCGGTGCGTGCGTGGCCGCGGCGCTGGCGGTGGAAAAGCTGATCGCCAAGGGACTGATTGCGAAGTCGCCGCTGCGCAAGCTGATCGCGGCGGTGAGCGTGGGGGTGGTCGGCGGGGTGCCCTTGCTGGATCTGAATTACCTCGAGGACAAGGACGCGGCGGTGGATATGAATCTGGTGATGACCGAGGACGGGCAGTTCGTGGAAGTGCAGGGCTCGGGGGAAGAGCAGAGCTTCAGCGAAACGGAGCTCGCGGCGATGCTGGCGCTGGGCAAGAAGGGCATTACGGAGTTGCTCGCGGCGCAGCGGGC
>JANOAZ010000272.1:0-6200 GCA_031411395.1 Chthoniobacteraceae bacterium | reverse complement strand
TCCCAAGGGCTGGAACTCCACCATGGCGACTGCCGGACTCCTGCCACAGATGCGCGCCGATGCCGAGCGCATCGCCGCGACCTATCCGAATCCCAGCTCCGCCGAGATCGAACGCGCCCGCGTCGTGCTCCAGCCCGTGCTCGACGCGAAGGGGAATCTGAACCTCGCGCCGGACATGGAAAGTGTGAACACGTTCACCACCCAGGTCGTCTGGTGGGCCGCTGGCGGCGTGATGCTCTGGGCCGCACTCTTCAGCATCGTCGGCGCCCTCTTCCGCGGCGGCCTGCTGATGCGCGCGCTCGGCATCGCCGTCGTGCGCCGCGTTGGCGCGGATGCCTCGCGCTGGCGGATGCTCTGGCGCGCGTGCGTGGCGTGGTCGTGGCTGCCGGCCGCCGCTTTTGCCACCGCGCTGCTCAACAGCTCGGGCCACTCGGAAACCTCGATCATCATCGTCGGCCTGCCCCTGCTCGCCCTCCTGATCTGGTCCGCCGCCATGCCCCGCCGCAGCCTGCCCGACCGCATCGCCGGCACCTGGCTGGTGCCGCGCTGATCGAACGCCTTTCTCCCACGTAGTTGCTCCCCGTTACCTATGACTAAAACTGAAAAAAAAAACGCTGACCGCCAACGCCTGTCTTTGGTTGGCGGCGATCGTCGTGCCGGTGATCTGCCATTTCGGTTTCGCAGGAACCAAGTTTCCCTGGCCGGTCCTCATTCCGATGCTCCTGATCTGGCCAGCACTGGCTTCCAACCAGATGCTCTCCAAGGCCATCGGAGAGCCCGTAGATGATCCGGTGACCTCGGAGCCCCATTCAAAGAGCAGCCCATAGTGCTCGTAACAGACCTACTGATGAGACGTGTCCATCGATTACAAAATGCGGTTCAGCCGGTGCCGGAGGCACACAGGAAATTAGCCGGGGGTAAAGCGAGGAACGAGCGAAACCCCCGGATGGTAACAAGAACGCGATGCGCCCCGAAAGTGGCGCCGGAAGCGCGGCGAACCTCTCCGGCGCTCCCTCCGGGGCGCATTCCGATTTCATCTTGCTCCGGGGGTTCCGCTCGTTCCTCACTCCACCCCCGGCTAATTTCCGTGAACCCTCCGGGTTCGGATCGGTCTTTCATCCAAGACTGCCCTGAACTTAACGCCATTTGAGCTTGAGGCGTTCAGTGAGCGAGCCCCGTGATGACAATTGTTTTACAACCCGCATACCGCACGCTGACAACCTAACCGGCGAAGGGTGCGATGCTCAACGTCATGAAAAACCCACTGCTCCCCATCGTCAGTCTGCTCTGCATCGCCGCCGCCGCATTCGCCCAGGACGAGTATCATTGGAACCTCGGGCCAGAAGCTCGCGCGCTGTCGAAAGACCTCCAAGCCATTGCACGCACGAGTCCGAAGCGTTTCGACGCCGCACTCGACGTTTCCAAGTTCAAAGCGTGGTTCATTGGTTCCTGCCCCACCGCCCGCGGGGATGTTCATCTTGTCGCCTACTTCCCGTCGCCGCTGGCCGCCTACGTCGCGGTTTTCCGCCGGGACAAACAACTTCACGCTCTCTGGAAGTTCGAGTGCGATGCCCGCCAGTTCTACATCGAGGGCACGAAGCTGATGTTCGTGAAACGCCCTCTGCTGCACGAGGACACCAGCGAGTCTTTTGCGAAGGTTCCTCGGGAGGTAGTCATCGACTTCGGTTCGTTGCCGGAGGACCGCAGTTTCAGATTCCATGAAGTGAGCTACGCGCTACCCGAATGACGCTTTGCAACGGCGGGGCAGACCTGTAGTTGCCGCCCAGTGGAAGACAGCAATCACCCGCGCCACGAGACTCCATGCAACCTTCCATGCAATACGCGATGAACCTTCGCCCCCGGCGACTCTTCCTGGCCGCCGTCTTTCTGACCGTCGCCGTCTCTACGTTTGGCGCGCAGCCTTCGGTGCTGTGGGGTGAGCGGGGCGAGAAGTACGACCCGGCCGGATTGTTGCCGGACTTTTCCTTCGCTGGTTACGAGCGCGGGGAAAAGGCAATCCCGGAGCGCGCCGCCGAGATTTCCATCAAGACCTTCGGCGCCGTGGGCGACGGGCGCACGGACGATACGGCGGCATTTCAGCGCGCGCTGCGGGAAGCTGCTGGGAAAGTCATCGGCGTGCCGGAGGGACGTTACGTGCTTTCCGCGGTGCTGGAGATCAGTGCCGCCGGCACCGTCCTGAAAGGCGCGGGCAGTGAAAAGACCGCGCTCGTTTTCACCAAAGGGCTCCAGGCGCTCCGACCCACGACGGCGGAGACGGGCGGGGGCAAAGCGACCACGGCATGGTCGTGGTCCGGTGGACTGGTCTGGTTCAAAGGCGCCAACCCGAGCGGTGCCGAACTCACGACGATCGCCGCCCCCGGCGCGAAACGGGGGGAGACGCGGGTGCCGGTGGCCGATGCGGCGCGGCTCGCCGTCGGGCAGGAGGTCGCCATCGAGGTGAAGGACGATTCCGCGGGGAGCTTCGTGCGTTATATCTTCCGCGAAAGCCCGGAGGATGCGGAGAAGCTCGTGGGCAAGCAGGGCTATCAGTATGTCGCGCGCATTCGCGAGATCGCCGGCACGAGTGTGATGCTCGATCGTCCGCTGCGTTTCGATCTGCGGCCCGAGTGGTCGGCGAAGTTACGCGCCTTTGCCCCCGCGCTCCACCACGCGGGCATCGAAGACCTCGCCTTCGAGTTTCCACGCGCGCCTTATCGCGGCCACTGGGAGGAGGATGGATTCAATGCGATCCAGTTTGAAAATTGCGCGCACTGCTGGGCGCGCCGGCTGGTGATCCGCAATGGCGACAGCGGCATTTACGCGCGCGGCCACTTCTGCACGGTGAGCGACGTGCTCTTCACCGCCAATCGCAAGCCCGAGCCCAAGGGCCACACCGGACACCACGGCCTGGACGCCGGAGGCGCGGACAATCTCTTCACGCGCTTTCACTTTAAGACGCGCTTCTTCCACGAACTCACCGTCTCGCGCTCGATCGGGAATGTATTTTCGGAAGGCGATGGCGAAATCCTGCGGTTCGATCATCACAAGGCCGGGCCTTACGAAAACCTCTTCACCCATCTCGATACCGGCGACGGCGGCCCCGAAATCTGGGGTTCCGGCGGCCCGCCCGGTGCCGGCCGTCACAGCGCCGCCGGCGCGACCTTCTGGAACATCCGCGGGAAGAAGGATCCCGGCCTGCCGCCCGAGGGATGGGGACCGCCGGGGCTGGTTTTCGTCGGGCTGAAGGGGATCGTGCCCGCGTCGCAGCGGCGCGCCGGCTGGCACTACGAAGCGATCAGCGCCGCCGCGATTTTGCCGCAAAATCTGCACCTCGCCCAACTCGAACGCCGACTCGCGGCGACGCCCGGTGGCGATGCGGGCCAGCCGGCGACCCAGCGCTGGACGACGACGAGCGGCCAGGTTTTCGCCGCAAAGTTTGGCGGCCTCAGCGGTGCCAACGCCATCTTCATCCTCCCCGATGGCCGTCGTGTCTCCTACCCGATCGCCTCGCTCTCCGTGGAAAGTCGGGCGCTCGCGGCAAAGTTCGCCGCGCCGCGCTGAATTCGCGCCGGAGGGACGCGCTTCGGGACGGGGGCGACAACGAAGTCCGTGCCTACGTGCAGAGAGACAGGTGCCGCAGGGGACAGGGCCGCCGCCAGCGCTGCCCGCGCACCGTTTTCGCCACCGCGCTGCTCAATAGGTCGGGACACTCGCACACCTCGATCGTCATCCTCGGCCTGCCCCTGCTCTGGTCCGCCCGCCATGCCCGGCCGCAGCCTGCCAGACCGACTCGCCGGGACCTGCCTGGTGCCGCGTTGAGCCTCGCCGCGGTGTGGCTGACCATCGCCCACACCGCGTCCCGTCTGTGCCGTGAGCGGCGAATCCGCCGCCACCCTCGGCGTCGCTTACCTGATACGCGACGCGACCCACCGGTTCTCGATGGCTCGCCTGCTCAACGGCAACGGCATCAAGCAAGTCACGCGCGGTTTGCCCGAGGCCCAACTCATCATCCACGGCTGACGCGGAATCGCGGCGACCGCAGCCGTCCGAAAAATCTACGCGAGGAATCGCGCGAGGTTTTCCTGCTCCCAATTTTTTGCCCGGCGAAACCAACGAAACTGCCGTTCGCGAGCAAAGAACTTTTCGTGGTGAACGATGCGCCGGCCGCTCGAATCATACTCGTCCCGAACGACCGCGTGACACATCTCGTGATAGACGACGTATTCCAAGAACCACGTGGGAATAAACCGCCGGTCAAGCAGCGGGTGGATGCGGATGATGCGATCGTCCTCCTGGATGGTGCCGAAGACGATCTGATCCCGGGGGCGACCTTTGCGGCGGCGGCCCCAGACGATCGAATATCCGCGCAGCCGCTTGTGGAAATAGAGTTCGTTCAGCTTGTCGAAGATCGCGCGCAGATTGAAAACGCGCCCCTGAGACAATTCGGGAAAATCGAACTGCCGCTGCAGGGGAAGCCGGACGGCGGCAATTTTCCGCTTCGGCGTTTTGGCCGCAGTTTTTCGGCTGGCAGGAGTGCGTTTGCGTTTTGCCATGGTGCCTTGTGAATGAAAGACGGGCGAAACTAGCGGGGCCTTCGCGTAGCCCTCAAGGACTAGCTTTCCTCGGGCAAAGATTTCGAATCCGCGCCCAAATCCTGCTCCAACGCACGAACCCGATCGAATAGCTTGGGAAGGCGTCGAATACAGGCCAATTGCTTCTTGGTTTCCATGATCGGCTGGGCTGGCGAACCCCAAACGACCTCCCCCGCCGCGAGGTTTTTACTGATCCCGCTCTTGGCCGCCACGATGGCTCGATCTCCGATTTCGATGTGACCGACGATCCCGACCTGGCCGGCGATCGTAACGTAGTTTCCCAGCCGTGAACTGCCCGATATCGCCGCTTGGGCGATGAGCAGGCAGTGTTTTCCAACGACCACATTGTGAGCGATATGCACCATATTATCGATTTTGGTGCCTTCCCCGATCCAGGTGCGGCCGAAACGTGCGCGATCGATCGTCACATTTGCCCCGATTTCCACATCGTCGTCGATTTGGACGATTCCGGTCTGCGCGATCTTGACGTGCCGGCCATCGGAGAACTCGAAGCCAAATCCATCGCTCCCGAGGACCGCCCCGCTGTGAATGATGACCCGCGCTCCGAGAACGCTCCGGGCGCCGACCGTGACCCTCGGGGCAATCTGACAGTCCGCTCCGATCCGGGCCTCGTGCCCCACATAACCGTGAGCCCCGATCAGCGTTCCATACCCGATCTGCGCGCCATCTTCGATCACTGCGAAGGGCTGTATGGAGACATTGTCTCCAAGAACGACCTGCCGGCCTATGACCGCGGTCGGATGCACGCCGGGCGCGAAACGGACCGCCGGCGGAGTGAATTCCTCCAGCAGGCGAGCGAAGGCCAGCGAGGGGTTTTCGACCCGGATGGCGATGGCCGGAATTGTTTCGCTGAAATCCAGTGGGACCAGTGCCGCCGAAGCCCTCGAGGTCCTGATCTGGGCAAGATACTTCGGGTTGCCGAAGAAGGTGACATCGCCCCGCCCCGCGTCCGCGGCAGCGGCAACGCCACGAATCCGGACGGAACCGTCTGCGTCAGAAGCAAACTGGCCGCCAACGAGGGCGGCCAGCTCGGAAACCGTGCGTTCCACGGAAATCAGGACTAGGGCTTCTTCGGCTTGGCAGGAGCCGTCGCAGGCTTCGCAGCTTCCGGCGCCGGCTCTTCCTTGCCCTTGTTCTTATTAAGCGCGGTCACGACGTCGGGCGTGAAATCGTAGCTTTCCTTGGCGTAGAGCAGGATCGGCACGCCGTTCAGGCTGGGGCCCGAGCGATCGAAAACGATGTCATAGCCGTCCGCCTTCACCTTGTCGGAAACGACCTTGTTGATCTCATCGACAATGCCGCCGCGCATGCGGACGGACTGTTCCTGGAGTTGCTTCTCGCGGGAGGATTGAAACTCCCGGATTTCCCGGTCCATCGTCTGGAGTTCGCCCGCCTTTTCACCGCGCACCTTGGTCTTCTGGTCTTTCGCCTCTTTGCCCAACTCGGGCCTGGCGATGTCTTCGTCGAGTTTCTTCACTTCCTCCAGGACCCGCTTTGCCTGGTCCAGCTCGTAGTAGCGCCACAGGAGCTCGGCCTTCTCCTCGGGAGTGAGGGGCCTGCGAAGGAGCAGCTTCTGGACGACCTTGG